>JAADDE010000030.1 GCA_013154085.1 Thermoproteota archaeon
GCGAGAGCGAGAAGGCCATAAGGGAGATCTTCCGCAAGGCGAGGCAGGCCGCGCCGACCATAGTGTTCTTCGACGAGATAGACAGCATCGCCCCCATAAGGGGGATCGGAGCCGACAGCCACGTGACGGAGAGGATAGTAAGTCAGTTGCTCACGGAGATGGACGGAATAGAGAGGTTGGGCAACGTGGTGGTCGTGGCCTCCACTAACAGGCCGGACATGATAGACCCAGCCTTGCTGAGGCCCGGCAGGTTCGACAAGCTGATCTACGTGCCGCCGCCGGACAAGAAGGCTAGGTTCCAGATACTGAAGATACATACGAGGACCATGCCGCTAGACATGGACGTCGACCTAAGGAGGCTGGCCGAAGTGACCGAGGGATACACCGGCGCAGACATTGAGGCCTTGTGCAGGGAAGCCGCTATGGAAGCCATGAGGGAGGACCTGAACACGACTAGAGTATCCATGCGCCACTTCGAGAAGGCGTTAAAGAAGGTAAGACCGAGCATAACTCCGGAGATGATAAAGTTCTATGAAACCTTCCTAGAGAAGGCCAAGCAGAGGTTCCAGAGGAGGAGCGTAGGGCCGAGCATGTACACGTGAGGTGGTTACAGCATGAGGGCAACTCACAAGACGTGGAAGAGCAAACCGCTCTACCTATCCATATACAACATATTAAGAACTTTGACCTTACTGCAGGGAGGCAAAGAAGTATACCTAAGCGTGGAGGAGATTTATGAGGCTATAAAGAGCGACGCCTCATACAAAGATACCGAAATCAGCATTAACGATATTTTGAAGGCACTGATGGTGCTCGAACTCAACGGTTTGATAAAGACCATGAGCAACGGGGAGGACGTCAGAAGGCTCAGCGTCTCCCTGCTCCTACCCGAATAAAGGCTACGTCGGGAACTAGCAAGGGTGCTGGAATGGGAGTTACAGCGCTCCGCGAGCTAATACCTAACAGTTGCAAAAAGAGCGTGGACCTTAAGGGGCTGTCGGGCAAGTCGGTGGCTCTGGACGCTTACAACGCCCTCTACCAGTTCTTGGCTGCCATAAGGGGCGAGGACGGAAAGCCCCTCATGGACTCCCGCGGCCGCGTCACGAGCCATTTGGCCGGACTCTTCTACCGCACCATAAATTTACTGGAGCACGGAATCAAGGTAGCCTACGTTTTCGATGGCAAGCCTCCCTCACTGAAACAAGAAGAAATAAAGAAAAGAATAAAGATAAAGGAGGAGGCAGAGAAGAAGTACGAAGAGGCAGTCAAGAGGGGAGACGTGGAAGAGGCTAGGAAATACGCTCAAATGTCGTCAAAGCTGAGCAGAGAAATGGTCGAGGAAGCTAAGAGGTTGCTGGACGCTATGGGCGTGCCGTGGGTCCAAGCGCCCAGCGAGGGCGAGGCTCAAGCGGCCTATATGGCCTCTAAGGGCGACGTGTGGGCTTCAGCTAGCCAAGATTACGACTCTCTGCTCTTCGGCTCCCCCAGGCTGGTGAGGAACCTAACGATTACCGGAAGGAGGAAACTCCCGCAAAAGAACGTCTATGTGGAGGTCAAGCCCGAAGTAATAGAGCTCGACTGCGTCCTAAAAGAGCTCGGAATTTCGAGAGAACAGCTCGTGGCCGCCGCTGTGTTGATTGGTACCGACTTCAACAAGGGTATAAAGGGCATAGGTCCCAAGACTGCCTTGAGGTATATAAAAAGCTACGGTAGCTTGGAGAAAGTCCTTAAAGCTTTAGGTGTGGACGATCCTGAGGAATTCAAAAAAGCATACGAACTGTTTCTCAACCCCGAGGTTACGGACAACTACAGACTGGAGTGGCGGAAGCCCAACGTTAAGGAAATAATCGAGATTTTGGTTTATCAGCACGATTTTAACGAGGAGAGAGTGAAAAAGGCACTAGAACGCCTTATGAAGGCGTGGAAGGAGAAGATAGGGAGCAAACAATCGACTCTCGACATGTTCTTCCGCAAGCGTTAGGGGCCCAGTTTATCAACACGGCTAGAACCTAGATGCCCTACGGGGCGCTAGCTTGAAGAAGCCGCGGAGAGGACCGACGTTGTTCGATTTCCTAAACGGCAAAAACAACAATACGAAGGGCAAAGTACATAACAATTCCAAGGACGGCGTCAAGAAAAGCACGGGAAGCGCTGTTGCAGAGCCCTCAAACGTAGAGGGTATGGTTAGAGTAATAGTAAGCAAGAAGATAAACATAAGTTATCAGAAGTTCTTAAATTCGGGTAGCCGCGATTATACCTCGTTGCTCAAGCCGCCCAATGAGGCAAGGGAAGGTAAAGAGTACTATCTGCTTCAAGTGGTCTACGACGGAAAGAGAGGGAAGGCCGTCCTACTTCTATATGATGAGGATTCGCATGAAGTGGTTGAGTGGGCCGACACATACGGCCACAAGCCCTACTTCCTTACGGACTCTCCTCCCGAGGAGGTCAGGAAGCTTGGGATACACAAACACAAGAGCTTTGCCGGGATGGAAGTCATATACAGATACGACTTACTATACTTCACGAGAAGGAAGCTCACCAGAATTTATACAACAGACCCCCTGGCCGTACGGGAGCTTAGGACCAAGCTCCCGCGGGTATGGGAAGCCAAGATCCGCTATCACGACAACTATACGTACGACTTAGGTCTGATACCTACCCTAAAGTATAAGGTAAAGAAGAACAAGCTGTTGCCCGTACCCCACAAAGTAACAATGGAAGAGGTAGAGAAGGTCCTAAAGGCGTTTGAGGATGAAAGTGAAGAGTTCAAGGAAATGGCCGTCTCTTGGATACCCATCTTCGAAGCGCCGCCCCCGCACGTAAAGGCCATAGCAGTAGACATAGAGGTGTACACCCCATCGATCGGAAGGATACCCGACGCCGAAACCGCGCCATATCCGGTAATCTCAGTCGCTCTCGCGAGCAACGACGGCCTCAAGAAAGTTTTGGTGCTGATGAGGGAAGATTTGAAGCTCGATAAGCGCCAGCTCGAGGAGTTGAGAAAAGGCGAGTACGAGGTAGAGTTCTACGACTCCGAAAAGGCGTTGATAATGGAGGTAATGAGAATAATTAGAGACTATCCAGTTTTGCTGACGTACAACGGCGACAACTTCGACTTGCTTTACTTGTTTAACAGAGCCTTGTGGCTGGGCATACCGAGGGAAATGATAATATTCATAAAGGGTAACGACAAGTTTGAGATAAAACACGGAATACACATCGACTTGTACCGCTTCTACGACATAGCCGCAATAAAGACATATGCGTTCGGCAACAAGTACAAAGAAGTAAACTTGGACGCGGTGGCCAGCGCCCTGCTGGGCGAGCATAAGGTTCAGCT
The DNA here is from genome assembly GCA_013154085.1 of Thermoproteota archaeon. Classification (GTDB taxonomy): domain Archaea; phylum Thermoproteota; class Thermoprotei_A; order Sulfolobales; family Ignicoccaceae; genus Ignicoccus. The sequence continues at coordinate 3,341 of JAADDE010000030.1, forward strand.
AACTAAGTCGATAAGCGAGCTCAACTACTTTGAACTGGCTCACTACAACTTTAGGGACGCCAAACTAACTCTGAACCTATTTACCTTCGGCGACTACTTGCCTTGGAAATTAATGGTCCTCGTCGCAAGGATTTCCAAGCTGGGCATCGAAGATCTGACGAGGAAGCAAGTCTCGGCGTGGATCAAGAACCTCTTCTTCTGGGAGCATAGGAGGCGGAAATACTTAATTCCCAACAAAGAAGATATAACGGCGCTCAAGGGTCAAGTCAAGAGCGCTGCCACAATAAAAGGGAAGAGCTACCAAGGCGCATTCGTCTTCGAGCCCAGCGCCGGAATATTCTTCAACGTAGTGGTGCTAGACTTCGCTTCGCTGTATCCGACTATAATAAAGCAGTACAATATAAGCTACGAGACCGTAAACCCGCCGTCCAACGTCAACTGTAAGGACTACTACGTGGTACCGGAGCTGGGCCACCGCATATGCAAGGACGTCGAGGGGATAACGTCCCAGCTAGTCGGACTATTAAGGGACTACAGGGTGAAGATATATAAGAAGAAAGCGAAGGACAAAAACTTGGATAATAAAGCTAAAGAATGGTACAACACAGTCCAAGCAGCAATGAAGGTGTACATAAACGCGTCCTACGGCGTCCTTGGAGCGGAGAGCTTCGAACTTTACTGCCCTCCTGCTGCGGAGAGCATAACCGCATACGGCAGATATGCTATAAAGAGCACTATGGAATATGCAAAGAGACAAAAGATAGTCGTCCTCTATGGCGATACGGACTCGATGTTCCTTTGGGACCCACCAAGGGAGCTACTGGACAACATCATAGACTGGGTGAAAGATAAGTTCGGGTTGGAGATAGAGATAGACAAGACGTACCGCTTCGTAGCGTTCACCGGGTTAAAGAAGAACTATATCGGTGTCTATCCCAGCGACGACATAGACGTTAAAGGACTGCTGGGGAAGAAGAGGAACACACCACAGTTCGTCAAGAACGCCTTCGCGGAGATGATCAATATGATCAGAACTTCGAGAACGCCCGAAGAGGTAGTCGAAACGCGCGAGAAAGTGAAGAACTTGGTGAGGGAACTATATACAAATCTGAGGAGGCAGTACTACGACTTAGACGAGCTGGCCTTCCACATGCAGTTAACTAAGCCAATAGAGTCATACACGAAGAACATGCCACAGCACGTCAAGGCGGCGAAGATGCTGGCCCGCTTCGGCCTCCAGCTCAACCAGGGAGACGTGGTGGCCTTCGTTAAGGTTAAGGGGCCAGAGGGGGTGAAGCCGGTCCAACTGGCCAAGTTACCCGAAGTTGACGTAGAAAAATATTATGAAGCGATAGAATCTACGCTAGGCCAGATACTTAGGGCGTTCAGCCTGGACGCGGCTTCACTGAGCGGCACCACGAAGCTTTTGAGCTTCTTGGTCAAGTGACCTACTCGATGCCTATTTCTTCCTCCTCAAGCTCCTTTGCGATCGTTTCTGCCAAGCGTTCTGCTATAATTTCGAGCAACCTCTCGCCGGCTTCCTTGGAAGCCCTCCTAGGGTCTCCCAAGTATCCCTCGGCAAACGTCATGCGAACCTCAGATAAGCTCTTCAGCAGTTTTCTGTCCTTCGGTTCTACCGGCTCCACTCCTCTTAGGTCTACGCATTCCTCACAAATTGCCATGATCATGCTGGTCTCTATCTCGCACGCGTGCAAAGGCATCGTTCCGAACAGCTCCAAGAACACTTCCTTCGGGACCGCGTCCCACCACGAGAGGAATCCTACCTTGATGCCGGGAGAGAGCCTCAGTAAGGCCTCTTTGACGGCCACCTCGAGGGGCTCTTTGTTTCCGCCGTGTCCGTTGATTATTAAGATTCTGGAGATCCTCGGGGAAGGCAAGGTCGTGAGTATGTCCTCGACGTACTTGGACAGCGTGTGGGGATCTATGCTGACGGTGCCGTCCAAGTGTCGGAGGGACCAAGTGTAGCCGTACCACACCGGAGGTAGCAGGCCTACGTCGAACCCTCTTTGGGAGAGCTTGGACCCAACCCTTCTCGCCACCTCCTGCGCTATTATAGTATCAGTCCCCAAGGGCAGGTGGTTGCCGTGACGCTCTATCGCCCCCGAAGGTAGTATCACGAGGTCCAGCTTTTCGATGCGGTTCGGAGGCGTGAGAGCCAAGTCGATTACCTTGCCCAACCTACCACCAAAAGGACGGGTGGCTACCGACAACAAAAAATTAGCCACAAGCAGCTACGTCCTCCAGCGCCACTACCTTGCCGTCGCACAGTATCTTGAAGTGTATGTTTCCGCTTTCACCTATCTTCTTGAGCAATGTCCAGAACTCGGGCACGTTCTTGAACGCAATCCCTTGTAACGTAGCGTTCATCCGAACTCTATCGCTGGCGACGAGAGTCAATTTCATCATGAACTCATCTGAAGGTAGCAAGTATTGAGCCAAGTCGGTGGCGTTCAGCGGTCTTAGGAGGACTTCCGTCCTTCTCTTGATCTCTTCGTACGTCGTCGTGTTGGTGTAGATCCCCGTTGCTGATACTTTTAGCGTGAAGAGCGTCATCAGCTCGTTATCGATCTTCTTCAGCTTTGCGGTGAGTAGCGCCTCACCGTCTATCTTGCGGACTACGTTGTCGGTTAAGTTGAATAAGTTCAGCATATTAGACGGTGCAAATCCTAGGCCGTTAACATAGTTAAGAATCTTCTCCTTTGTGCCCCTCACGGTGGCTTCAAACGTAACCTTGGACACGGGCGGCATCTTGCGGCCGCTGACCTCATATTCCAGCTTGACCAGCTCCAGACCCATCTCTTCTATCTGTTTCTCTATTTTCGGAATAGTCGCTTTCAACAAGTTCTGTACGGTCACCTTAGGTGCGGGGAGCTCTACGAAACCGCTCAGAGTCAAGTTGCCATAGCCCTCTTCTTTGTTTATGTACGATTTAACGACGACATCCATATTCCTTACGAAGAACAGCGCAATCAGCGCAGACCCTCTAACACGGGCGCTGAGCTCCGCCACCTTGGGATCGTTCAGTATGCTGAAGACGACCTTTGCTTGGCCCCTCTTTATGAGGGAGTTTTTCAGCAACAGCTCGCTCGAGGCTTTGAAAAGCTCCTTGACCCGCCCTTCTTCAGCCATCAGCTTGTCCTCGAGGGCGAGGGACCCGTTGGCGACGTTGACCCCCAGTCCGCTGAGCGGAACTTCGGTGCCGTTTACCACCACTTCCTTCAAGACTACTCTGTCTCCCTGCAGGATCAGCGTTACCAAGGCCGATGCCAGCGCTAGCGAAGACATCAGGAGCACGGCCACTGAGCTCTTCATCGTTGGTACCCCGCACCACTCTGCCAAAGCTGAAAATAAACTAAGCCTTGTACACTCTCCGAGGGGTAATGAAGGCAGCTCTGCTCGAGTTCGAGTATATGAATTCCCTTGTTCAAGAACTAAAGTCGAAGGGCTATGAGGTAATTCGCACCACTCCCGAGAAGAGCCTCTACGCGTTCTGGAGCGGTCTGGTAGATCTCGCGGTGGTGTCTTCTGTAGCGGCCTCTTCTCTGGCCCTAGAGCCTTGCCTGACGTGCCCTGCAGTCTACAGCATTGGTGAGGTAGAAAATGTAAAGCTGATAATCAAGAAAATGAGAAACAAGCTGAGGTTGTGGGTAACCCCGAAGTCGTATACCGGCAGGGCGCTCGCGAAGTGGTTCTTGATGAGGAGGGGGATAAAGTTCGTATACACCGGCAATCGCGAGGAGGCCGACGCGGTGGTGCTGATAGGGGACGAAGCCCGGGAGGTTGGCGACGGAGTAGACTTGGGAAAGGCTTGGTACGAGGCCCACGCGCTCCCCCTGGTATATGCCGTCACGCTGAGCAGAAGGCCGGAGCGGATAGACGTGAGATACGTCTGGAGGAAGGTGAGGGTGACGCCCCTCATAGAGGTCATAGAGGGCTATATCGCGACGGTTAAGGAGCTCAGAGACTACTGGGTGAGGCCTCCGTTGCCCCCACGCGGCCTCCTGGGCCTGCTACTGCGGTCGCTGAAGTGAACGGTGTAGTCCTCCGGTTGCAGTTTCTCGACTATCAGATGGAAGGCCCTCCACGGGTCCCCCTTCTCTCCGCACGTATATACGTCAACCGTCGCGTACTCGTAGTCCGGCCAAGTGTGGATAGTTATGTGGCTCTCCAGCACGAGTGCCATTACCGACACCCCGCCGTGGTAGCCCGTGAACTTCCACGACCGGAGCTCCACCACCTTCATGTTCGCAATCTCGGCAGCCTCGCGCACCAATTCCCTAAGGAAGTCTTCGTCCCAGAGCTTGGAGGGCTCCACGCCGTAGAGGTTCCCATAGACGTGCCGTCCCACTATCCTGTCGCCGGGCTTGTTCGTAAGCTCGTTAGCTAGGTCGAGCGCTCCCATCATTTCCTACCGGGGTCGGCGGCACGCGCTAGGGTTTAAGGCTTTGCTAACGCGGTCCAATCAGCTTCCTATCCACCAGCTCCTTCAGTGCCCTCTTCACGGCCTTCCTTATCCTCCACCGGGCGCCTATGTCGCCGTAGAGCCTTATCGCGGCCTCCCTTAAACTGCCGGCCCTCACCAGCGTTTCAAGGATTCTTTTATCTTCCTCGTTCAACTCCAAGTATCTCAAGGCAAGTCTCGCTATTTCTACAGGCTCCAGCCCCATGTAGGGGTCCTTCACGTCGAGCTCTGTCAGCTTTTTCTTCACTTTAAACCTTATTATGGTAACTATATCGTCGTCGCTTATTTCCCCATACGCCCTCCTCAGTTCTTCGACGAGCTCTGCCTTGCTATCGAACCCGTCTTCCTTGATTTCTTCTTGTGTAATTTCTGAGAGCTTCTTATATTCCACATCAACGACTTCTGCTACAGCAAAGGGGCGACCCCCTCCATGAAGTATAAGTTCTTTAAATTTGGGTACCCAGCGACCCTTCCGAATGGTGGCCGTCTTCTTTCCAGACAGTATCAGATCAACGTATTTTCCTTTAACCATGAGATGCCTTCCCAAGAACTTTTTTCTGCCCCGCTCCATTCCTCCCAGCCCGGCGATGACTGTTCAGGCCGGCCCTTCAATAGGGGCCGGCCGCGCCGAAGGAGAACCGTGTGGAGGGGCCAAAGCGAGGAGCCTCGGCCCTAGCGAACTTCCTCACCTCTCGGTACCCACCGTAGACCTCACGGGCAACGAGGCCTTCAGCAGGCGGGCGGCCTCCTTGCCGAGCTCTGCGGGATCCCCGCCTATGACTTCTACGTCAACCCTTTTACTCCCGTCCGGGGTCAGCGCAGTTGCGCGGAGGCGCAGAGGGTCGTCGAACGCTATTGCTCCTAGGGCCACGAAACAGCCGCCGCCGTACTCCTTTAAGACGTTCCTCTCCGCCGTTGCCAGCCGCTCGCTCCTTTCGTCGCTTATTGCCTTAAGCGCGTCGGCCACGTCCGTTCCCTTGCGGGCTACAGCGACCACTATTCCTTGGCCTGGAGAAGGGGGGAAGAGCCTCCAGTCAAGCCGCTCGTACTCCACTTCCATTTCTAGTCTCTTCAGCCCGGCCTCTGCTAGGACTATGGCGTCGTATTCCCCGCTCTTCAGCTTTCTCAACCTAGTGTCTACGTTGCCGCGTAGGTCCTTTACGATGAGATCTGGTCGTATGTTTTTGATCAGAGCCCTCCTTCTGGCGGAAGAGGTTCCCACGACGGCGCCGGGGGGCAAGTCGAAAAGGCCCATGTCCCTCCGGCTTACTAGTACGTCGTAGGGCGGATCGCGGGGAAGGTAGGCGACCACTTCCAAGTCGGGGTGCATGGAGCTGGGCAAGTCTTTGAGGGAGTGTACAGCTACGTTTGCCCTTCCTTCGAGCACCTCCTTGTTGACCTCTTTCTCGAAGAGGCCTACGAGCCCCTTCTTTGCAAGTTCCTCAAACGAACTGCTGAAGCGGTCCCCCGAAGTCTTTACAGTTATGATCTCATATTCTATATGGGGGTAATACTTCTTTACATAATTTATGAACATTTCTACTTGCTTTAAGCTGAGCTTGCTCCCCCGCGCGGCGATCTTCAGCTTCAAGATATCACCTTCAAGGCTTCGGAGAGCGCTTCCAGCGTCTTGTCAACCACGTCTTCGCCGTGTGCGGCAGAGGTGAACCACGCTTCGAAGAGGCTGGGGGCGATGAAGACCTCCCTCTTGAGCAACTCTTCATGAAGTCTCAGCGCGAGCTCTTTGTCCGCTTTCTGCGCGTCTGAATAGTTGCTGACCTCCTCCACCCGCGGGAACCACTGGAACATGCTTGCGACCCTATTCACGATGCCGCCGTACTTCGCGACGGCCTCTTGTTCCAGCGCCTTTGCAATCCTCTCTGCGGCCGTGTTGGCCACTTCGTACACGTAGCCGCGCTCTAGCTCCTCTATCGTAGCCAAACCGGCTGCCATCGTAACGGGGTGTGCGTTGAAGGTACCGGCGTTGAAGACCGGTCCGGACGGCGTTAGGTATTCCATGATTTCCCTCTTGCCCCCTACCGCACCCACCGGGAACCCGCCTCCAATGATCTTACCCAGGGTCGTGATGTCCGGCACCACGCCGTACTTCGCTTGGGCACCTCCAATGCCTAGCCTGTAACCGGTTATTACCTCGTCGAAGATCAGTAAGGCCCCCGTCTCGTCAGCTATTCTCCTCAGCTCCTTCAGGAAGCCCTCTTTGGGAGGTATAACGCCGGCGTTGCCCATCACGGGCTCGACTATTATTGCTGCCAAGTCCTCCTCATTTTCTTTGGCCACCTTCTCTAGGGTGTCTACGTCGTTGAATGGCACTACGAGGGTTAGCCTGCTAACGGCCTCGGGCACGCCGGCCGAGCCCGGCAGGCCGTAGTGCGACACCGCCGAGCCGGCTTTGACCAGCACTGAGTCGTGCGCGCCGTGATAGCAGCCGTCGAACTTGATTATCTTGTTCTTTCCAGTATAACCCCTTGCCAGCCTTATCGCCGTCATGGTCGCCTCAGTGCCCGAGTTGACGAACCTTATCATATCGATCGAAGGATAGTGCGAAACTATTTTCTTCGCGAGCTCTATCTCCACTTCATGAGGCGTCCCGTACAGCCAGTCTCTGTGAAGTTGCTCCTCAACCGCCTCTAAGACCTTTGGGTGTTTGTGACCCAAGATAAGCGGCCCATATCCCAGAACGTAATCAATGAGCTCGACGTCGTCCACAGTGACCAACACGGCGCCGTTGGCATCCTTGACATAGAAGGGGTACGGCTTGACAGCCGCTCTGATGGGGCTGTTGACGCCGCCGGGGAACAAGCTCTTTGCGATGTTAAACAGCTCGAGGGACTTCTTCATATCTTTGGTCCCACTAGTCTGGACCAGGATAGCGCTAAATTTTCTTCCTCCAAAAAACCGCGTTATATCGCGAATAGTATCACTATTGCTATGGCTATGCCGTATATTGCGGGCGTCTCAGCGATGCCTATGAAGAGGAGGACCCTGCCGAACTCCTCCGGCTTTTCGCTTATCACCGCAATGCCGGCCGCGCCGGTAGCGCCCAGCGCGTAACCGGCACCTATGGTACCTCCCAACAACGACAAGCCGGCTCCGACCGCCTTGAGGCCCACCATCATTCCCTCGCCCACAGTTGGTCCAGCCATCATTTCGGCGGCAAACGCCGTGCCGGCGCCCACTAAGGTGATGAACAGCAACGACAGCATGATGCTCCTCAGCGCTTTCTTAGGCATAACGTCCGCCTTCACGCTCCGATCCCTCCGATCGGGGAGGGTATCGTCCCAATTAAAAAACACTTCTAAAGGTTAGAGAGAGACCGAGGCACACACTCTCTCGACTTCCCGGTAGTACTCTTCTTTAAGCGACTTGGCCTTCTTCTCCAATTCCTCTTTGGCGGCCTCGTAGCTTCCCTCTACTACGGCAACCACTTCCTTCAGCAACTCCTCCTTCTTGGGTAAGTTCATGTTACGCCACCCTCCTCTGCTGTAGCTTCTTCCTTATCAACTTCAACCTTACGAACTCTTCCCTCTGGTGGTCGTCCAACGCCCTCTTGATGAACTTTATGCTACTTTCTATTTCTGGCAACACCGAGTACTTTACTGCGTTTATCAGACGTTGCGTCCTTCTGAGCTCGTTCATAATCCGGTACATGCTCATCTCTGCGTTTATGGCTTTGTTGAGATACTTCATAGCTTCCTCCACTTCCTTCACTGCCTTGTCTAAGTATGGGGAGACGTGGAGAGGGGATATTGCCTTAGCCGGCGCGCCGGCCTCTTTGAACTCAATGACCGGTATTTTGACGCCGAAGGCGGTCCTCAAGAATATCTGTGCCCTGAGCGTCTCGGGTATGTACATAACCTCTTGCTTGAGGTTAAGCGACCCGCTCTGGACCTCTGCGAGTATTAGGTACTCGTACGCCATTTCGAGGTGCTTCGAGTACTCCTCGTAGTACTTTTGGTAGTCGGCTATCGCCTTGCGCAAGTATATCAGTAGGATGTCTCTCTTGTCCTCTAGGAGCTTGCGTATCCTTTCTACTATCTTCTTCCTCTGCTTCAGCCGGATGAGGTTTATCTTCGTAGGTAAAACCTTTCTGCTGCCAGGGAAGCTCACAGCCTCCACCTCACTTCTTCGTGGAGTGCTCCAAGGCCTTAGCCCGATACTTGGGGTGGTACTTCTTTATGTACTCCGGCCTTATCTTCGTGAGCTCCTCTTCGGGCAATATGGCAAGTATCTCCCAAGCTAGGTCCAGAGTCTGTTCGATAGTCCTCCTCTCGTAGTAGCCTTGCTTGAGGAACCTCTGCTCGAAGGCCTCTCCGAACCTCAAGTACTTGCGGTCCACCTCGCTCAGGCTTTCCTCGCCCACTATCGCCGCGAGGCCCCTGAGCTCAACGGCCCTCGAGTAGGCCGCGAAGAGCTGGTTCGCCACGTCCGGGTGGTCTTCTCTTGTTTTGCCCTTCCCTATTCCGTCCCTCATGAGCCTCGACAGGCTCATGAGCACGTTTATCGGCGGGTAGATGCCCTTGTTGTGGAGCTCCCTCGAGAGGACTATCTGACCCTCGGTGATATAGCCGGTGAGATCGGGTATGGGATGAGTTATGTCGTCGTTCGGCATCGTGAGGATGGGCATCTGAGTTATCGAGCCCTTGCTACCCTTCACCCTGCCGGCCCTCTCGTAGATCGTGGCCAAGTCGGTGTACATGTAGCCCGGATACCCTTGCCTGCTCGGCACCTCCTCACGGCTCGCGGATATCTCTCTGAGGGCCTCACAGTAGTTGGTCATGTCTGTTATTATGACTAGGACGTGCATGTCCTTCTTGAAGGCTAGGTATTCGGCCAGCGTGAGCGCCGCCCTGGGCGTGACTATTTTCATCATCGCCGGCTCGTTGGCTAAGCTGACGAACATCGCGGTTCTAGCTATGGCCCCGGTCTCCTCGAACGCTTTCTTGAAGAAGAGCAACTCGTCGTACTGTATGCCTACGGCGGCGAAGACCACGGCGAAGGACTCTTCCTCCCCCCTCACGGTCGCCTGCCTAGCTATCTGGGCGGCGAGCTTGTTGTGCGGGAGGCCGGAGCCGGAGAATATGGGTAGCTTTTGACCCCTTACCAGCGAGTTCATGCCGTCTATCGCGCTGATGCCGGTCTCGATGAACTCGTCTGGGTACTCCCTCGCGTAGGGGTTTATCGGGTCGCCCCAGACGTTCCTCTTCTCTACGGCCTTTATGGGAGCGCCCCCGTCTATGGGCTCCCCCAGCGCGTTCATGATCCTCCCAAGCATGTCTTCAGAAACTCCCATCTCGAGTATCCTGCCCGTGAACCTGACCTTTGTGCCGGCCGGCGAGATGCCGGTGGTTCCCTCGAAGACCTGAACGACGGCCAAGCCCTTGCCGGTCTCTAGGACTATGCCCCTCCTCTTCTCTCCGTTTGGCATTTCGATGTCGACTAGCTCCCCGTAGCCGGCGTCGCTGACGCCCTCAACGACTAGCATCTGTCCTCTGATCTCGCTAACCGATTCGTACTCCTTTCCTTTCACTGCCGGAACAGCCAAAGTGGGTCCTCCCTTTGGGGAGACGACGTGTTGCTTTAATTTGGATTCGCTCTCAAGGGTAAGGTAGAAGGACCTCCAACAGTGCGCTTAAGTCTGTTTTAGCAACGCCGAGCGTCGACCCTCCGGCCACGTAGAGGGCGGAGACCTCATTTCCTTCCCTTAATAGCGAACCCACCTCGACCGAAGACCTCCTTCCCAGCAGCTCCTCCCACGTGATGGGCACCATGACGAAGCCAGGGGAGCGGTAGGTCCTAAGCCCTTCGTCGAATGCGGCGAGGATAACTCCGCCCTCATGATTTATTGCGAACACGTGAAGACCTTCAACGTGCAACACGCCGCTTATGCCGCGCGCGCCGCGGACCTCGAACAGAGACCTCCCACCCTTTGCGGCGAGCCCGGGCCCCTCGCAAACGCCTTCGCAACGCAGATCCAGCTTCTCTAAACCGAGAAGCTCCAGAATGACGACCTCGCCCTCTCTCAAGCACAAGACTTTGCCGCTGACAAGCGTAGCAGAAGCGCAAGCCGGGGCCTCGACGGAGCCGACGAGAACCGTTTTTCCTTTTACGAAGAAATACCGTAGCCCCTTCCCCTTGGAATACAAGACCAGCTCGCCCCCGCCGAACTTCGCGGCCGCGGGGCTGTTAACGTCTCCGTAATCGATTATGTAGCCGGCGACGGGAGGCTGGGGAGGCCAAGGAGCCCTCGCCCTCAAGAGACCTTTGGGCCCCTCTTCATAGAAGGAGAAGGTGAGGTAGAGCGCGGCGCCGTCCGAAAGGACGCCGCTCGCAGCTTCCACGTAGGACGGACTTCGGAGCGAGTGGTCGCGCACGTATATCTCCCTTGGGGGGATGGTAATTACCCTGGCGAAGATGTCCTCAGCTCGCAAGGAGCCTCCCCAACCGCTCTCTGGCCCTCTCTAGGACCTCTTTGTATAGGCTGTTGCCGTGGGAGTCCATAGCGACCACCAGCGGACCGAAGCGCTCCACCTCGAAGACCCACATGGCCTCCGGCACTCCGAGCTCGTCCAGCCAGTAGACCCCCTTCACTTCTTTAATCGCCTTCGCGGCGAGCAACGCGGCCCCGCCGGGGAAGGCTAGGTACGCTACGCCGAACTCCTTGAAGAACGGGAGCAGAGAGTCGCTCATGCCGCCCTTGCCTACGACCAATCTGGCCCCCGTTCTCTTCAGCACGTCAGCTTGGAGGGCGTTCATCCTCGCGCTCGTCGTGGGGCCGGCTGCTATGACCTTCCACTTGCCGCCCTCCTTCGCGACTACGGGGCCGCAGTGATATATGGCGAGTCCCTTGAGGTTCATGGGAGGACCCTCTTCCAAGATTTTCTTGTGAGCCTCGTCCCTGGCTGTGACTATCGTTCCGGTCAAATAGACGACGTCGCCCGCCCTCAGATTTCTCACGTCCTCTTCTGTGACCGGCAAGATCAGTTCCTTGCCCCCCTCCACCTCGAGGGGCGGAGTCTTGAGGTCTTCTTCCGAGATGTTGAGGTCTTCCCTCACTCTCCAGCCGCTGGCACTAACCTCTACCACGGCCTCCCGCGCGGCCCAGCAGTTGAAGCGCACTGAGACAGGGTACGAAGCCGGGTGCCTGTAGGCGTAGTCTGCCCTTAGGGATAGGGCGGTAGGGCCCCCTCCCAAGCCCATGGGGCCGATGCCCAAGCTGTTGACTTTTTCGAGCCACTCATTCTCAAGCTTGGCTACCCTCTCCTCGGGGTGCGGCCCGCTGCGGTAGAGCGCGTCCTTCGCCAGCTTCGCGGCGAGTTCCACCGTGCCGCCGAAGGCAACTCCTATAATGCCCGGCGGGCACGGCTTCCCGCCCGCCTCCACCACGGCCCTCAGCAAGCACTCCTCCACACCTCTAAGCCCCCGGGAAGGGGGTATCATGCACAGCTTCGAAGGATACTCGCTCCCTCCTCCTTTGGGCCTCACCTTTATTATTAGTTTATCTCCCTTAACTGTTTTGATATGTATTACTGGCACGCCCCTTCCGGTGTTGTCGCCAGAGTTCTTTCCGTCTATGGGATCCATGGCGTTGGGCCTTATAGGGACCTCTGCCGTAGCCCTTCTGGCGGCCTCGGCCAAGAGGCTCTCTATCTGCGCCGGCTTCAGGGGGAACTCCTCTCCAACCTCTACATCGAAAGTCAGGAGGCCCGTGTCTTGGCACATGGGCTTCTTCTCCTTGACGGCTATTTCTATATTATTCAGAACTGCGGCCAGCTGGGCCCTTCCCAAACCCTCCGACCTCTCGTAGGCCTCCAGAAGCCTTTCGTACACCCACTTGGGCAAGCGGGTTTCTGCAACTCTGATCCCTTCCACTACGGCGTCGACGATCTCTTTCAAGGGGCGGACCACCGCCGGGAAACGGCATCACTGCACTATGTATGCTTAATCCCAGATTAAGGTGGACTTCCCTAAATAGCAGAGCGACCGACTTTGACATGTTAAATGCTCTTGGAAGGGACCCTTGATCATGTATGCGTTGAGGGGACAGAGGGGCCGGACAAATGCGTCTGGCTCCCATCCGGCGTGCCCAACAGAATCCGACGGCTTGCACGTTGCCAGTCCCCGCAAATCTTAATTTCCTCTGTATTCTCTATTTATGCAACGGGGGATGCTAACTGTGGGGTTCGGTGGACGGGTTCTCATAGTATTGATCCTTTCCGTTTCAATTCTATCTGCCGAAAGGATACCAGTGACAGTGACGATAACACCGAAATTCGTAACTAACACGACATACCTTACGGTAGGTATAGGGGTGGCAATCGCCGGCGACGGCATGACGGCTTTGGGCGCCACTAACATAACGCTTACCGAAGAATTAGAACCGACAACGCTGACGTTCCCACTACAGCTTAACTCGCTTCCGTCTACGACTACGCTTAAGGTTACAGTAGCTGTCTTGCCGGGCACCGGTCTCGCCGCGGTTGCCCTCCTCGACTTCTTTGTTATGGTGACTAGCGGAGTCGGGGGCTTAACCATCTCTACGCGTGCTAACCTCGTTGACGTCGTAGCTTCAATTAACGGTCCTTCGTTAGGCATTCCGGCCATACCGTTTTTGGGACTCGGTCTTGCTTCGACCCTCTTTAGGGCGGGCAAGAGGAGTAGGCAACGCAGAGGTCTGGCGTAACCCTCGCCAGAGTTCGTCTTCCACCCGAAGGTCTTGATGTCCAGCGCTCATGACTTCATGAGGTATGTGCGCGGGGTGCAGAGGGTGGTGGACCCGCCGGGATTTGAACCCGGGACCTCCGCCTTGCGAGGGCGGCGCTCTTCCAGCTGAGCTACGGGCCCAGCGTGGGCGGACCCTAAGAGGGCATTTTAAATTTTCCTCTAAGTTTACTCACTGGTACATCAACGTTCGGAAACACGAATCTTGAATCCGGCTTTTAGCGGCGTATAGCAGTTCGTCCTATCGGGAAGTGCCATGAAGGCGAAGTGGAGCGTGCCCTTGCTGTTCTTCGCATTAGCGGCTATGGCCTACGTAGTCCGTACGGTGACCCTGCCGAACGGCCTTGTGGCTACCGTGACTGCCACGGTGAGCGTGGTAGATAACACCAAGTATATCATAAGGACGATAGTCTATGACAACGTTACAGTGACCGACACGATCACTGTAGTGCCGATGACCGGCAACTTAAATGCCATCGCTAAGAAGCACGGCATGGGACCGCTGGCTCAGATAATGAACCAGACGATGGCTATGAATAGGATGAGAGTAATGCACAACGCGACTGCCCCGATGGGACCGCCGTGGGCTGAGAACGTTACTACTCCGATGGGGCCCGGATGCCCGGCCTGCCCCCAGCAAGGAGCAACCCCCGGGCCTAAGGGCTACCAGCACGGCCGTGGCCGATAAACTCTAGGATCTTTTTTGCCGTCTCCCTGTCTTCTTCATCACCCAGTCGAACAGCCTCTTTTAGTAGAAACTTTATTTCATTCCTATAGTCGCGTAAGTGCAACCTAGTGGCCAACACCAGAGCCTCCAAGATGTAGAAGAACGCCCTCTTGGGCGGCGGTGCCGGCACCCAGTACGCTTCGAGAGGCTCGCAGGAGATGTGGGAGGGGAAGCCGAAAGCGTAGACGAGTAGCTTACAACGAACGCCTAGGTACCATCTTCGGGGGGCAGGGCCGAGCGGACCCTCTACGGTTTCTGCGTCTTCTTTAAACAGCGCAAAATGTGCATATTCCTTCGAGGAGCATGAAGCATATAGGAGCAACTCTCCGACCTTCAGCAGCGTTGCCTCAAAGTTTCCGGGATAAAGCTTGAACTCGAGAATCTCGGCGCGCGGCACCACGCCTAGCACAGCTTTGGCGTTGCCGCTTATGGCCAGCATTTCGTTGTAGGTACCGTGCATTATCTTCAATAGCTCCTTCCTCCTCAGCCTGACGGCGCCGGGAGGTGCACGAGGCAAGCTATGCCCTTGCGATAATAGATACGGTAGTAAAATGGTTGCAGGAAATGAATTTAAATAACGTCAAGGTTACAAAGGTAATAGTAAGGGTTGGAGAACTGAGTTTAGTGGACGAGGTGGCGCTGAGAAACGCTTTCGAGGCCTACTCCTTCGGGAGCCCCCTCGAGGGGGCCGAGCTGGTGGTTAAGACCGAGCGTTCGCTGTTCAAGTGCAAGAGATGTGGTGCCGAGTGGTCCTTCAGAGAGGCCTTCCCCCAGCTGAAGGAGAACATACCGGTTATTCACTTGTACCCGCACCTAGTGACCGAGCTTTTGAAGTGCCCCAAGTGCGGTAGCAATGAGGTCGAGATTCTTCGGGGCGATGAGTTTTACGTTGAAGGTTTCGAGTACGTCGAAGCGGAGAGCTGATGGCGCGGAAGCTTATTGAGATATAAGTATCCGCTGAGGGCCCCTTTTCGGGTTGGAGGAAAGAGACAATGGAAGTACCGCTTACCGCCAAGGCAGAAAAATCCTTCCGCCTAATCGAGCCCTCTAAGTACGAAAACGGTGTGGTGGAGATAGCCGGGAAGAAGGTCGAGGTAGGAGGCCCACTCCCCAAGCTGAGGGAGGGGGAGAAGCTACTCAAGGTAACGAACAGCCTCTGTCCAGAGTGCTACCGCCTCTTGCCCGCCGCGGTCTTCGAGCGGGACGGAAAGGTGTACATCCGCAGAACGTGTCCGGAGCACGGCGAGATAGAGGAGCTCTACTACGGAGATGCCCGAATATACAAGAAGTTCGAGAGGTGGGAGGAGGACGGAAGCGGCACGGTTGCCTACACCAAGCTCACTGCACCTTGTCCGTTCAGCTGCGGCCTCTGTCCCATGCACAAGAGCCACACGGCTCTGTTGAACTTAGTTGTTACGAACCGTTGCGACCTCACGTGCTGGTACTGCTTCTTCTACGCGGAAAAGGCTGGCTACGTCTACGAGCCTACGATGGAGCAGATAGAATTCATGATAAAAGAGGTTATGAAGCAGAGGATCCCACTGGCGGTCCAGCTCACGGGCGGCGAGCCGACTATGAGAGACGACCTGCCCGAGATAGTCCGCTTGCTGAGGAAGCTGGGCGTGCGCCACATACAGCTCAACACCCACGGCATACGCTTCGCCGAACTGTACCTCGAGGATCCCAGCAAGGCGGTAAAATACGTGCGGAGCCTCCGCTACGTGGACGGCGGAGTCGGAGTAAACACCGTCTACCTATCCTTCGACGGCGTGACCCCTCAGACCAATCCCAAGAACCATTGGGAGGTTCCCTACACCTTCGCGGCCTTCCGCGCCGGGGGAATGACCTCTGTGGTCCTCGTCCCCACGGTCATTAAGAACTGGAATCTGCACGAGGTAGGCGACATAGTAAAGTTTGCTGCATTTAATATGGACATAGTCAGAGGCGTGAACTTCCAACCCGTCTCCTTAACGGGCTTGATGCCCAGAAGAGAGAGGGAGCGCGCAAGGGTCACGATACCGGACCTCATGAAGGCGCTGGAGGAGCAGACGGAAGGCCAGATATCCGTCGATGATTGGTATCCCGTGCCCATAACTGTGGCGTTCTCCAAGTTCATGGAGAAATTCTCTCCCGACACGCCTCACTTCGAGATGACGAACCACCCGATGTGTGGCGCGGCCACCTACGTCTACGTGGACCGCAAAGGCAAGGAGGTCAGCTTTGTTCCCTTGCCCCGCTTTGTGGACGTGGAGGGCCTCGCTGAGTACTTAGAGGAAAAGGCGGACGAGCTGGCTGGCGGCAGCAGACTGACGAAGGCAAAAGTGGCGATGAAAATATTATACAACTTAAGGAAGTTCATCGATCAAGAAAAAGCCCCCGAGGGCTTCGACTTCTGGAAGCTGCTGTATCAAGTACTGGTCAAGAGAAATTACGAGGCGCTTGGAGAACTTCACTACAAGTTGCTGTACATAGGGTCCATGCATTTCATGGACCTCTACAACTACGACGTGCAGAGAGTGATGCGGTGCAACATCCACTACTCGTCGCCGGACGGCAGGGTCATACCTTTCTGCGCCTATAACGTGCTGAACGACATATACAGAGATTATATAATAAAGAAGTACAGCATCGGCCTAGATGAGGCCAAGAAGAAGCTGGGCGGAGACGTCTTCAGGAAATATATAAGGAACGTGAAGAAGCTGGAAGCTGGCAAAGAGTACAAGGAGACCTACGCCCCCTTCTTGGAAAAAATAAAGAAGGCTAAGCCCTCTCGGCTCTGAGGCTCTTGAAGTACCTATCATAAAGGTCTTTTCTTACAAGCACCTTACCGTCCTTTATTAGAAAGGACATCCCCTCGAGCGGGTTAGGGGGCGGAGGAGGCACGCCCTCCGGGGGCTCTCTGCCTAGGTACTTCCACCTCACCTTCCTGCCGTCACTCTCATACTTGTAGAAGTATTTGCCTATGTATAGGTATGTTTTCCCTCTACTTTTTACGTAGTGTATTACTTTCAGCCTGATGCCTTTGGGTAGCTTCTCGTTGTATTCGTACACTTCTTTGAGGTAGTTCTCGAGGAGCTCCTTCAGTCGTCGCTGGTCCACTTCGACGTACTGCATTGCGCCCCTACTCTGCGGGTAGGGGCTAAGAGTGTATGACAGAAGGACGAAAATGACGACCCGAGTATCGCGGCGGGAGCACCCGGAATGGAGTGGGAGACGACGCGCGAAAGAATGATGAAGTTGCTGTCGGAAGCTTCTACCCCCTTGAGCGCCAGAGACATCGCGCTCGAACTGGGCCTGGACAGCGAAAGGGCGGTCTACGAGGAGCTGAAGCACGTAGCGAAGAGTATTAGGAGAAGCGGCAAGAGGCTTTACATACAGCCGGCCTACTGCAGAAAGTGCGGCTACGTATTCAAGGATGCTCAGATAAAGAGGCCGTCCAAGTGCCCGCGTTGCAAGAGTCAGTGGATAGAACCCCCACGCTTCATAATTAGGTGAACGAAAATGACGAGGGCGTTGGAGGCCTCACTGCTGTTCATCCTAACCATCTCAATCCTTATATTTACTGACGAAAAGAAGAGGGCCTACGTAGCCATAGCCTCAGCAGTCCTTGCGATAATTCTGGGTTTGGTCAAGCCGGAAAACGTAGTGGAGTACTTGAACCTAGACGTGCTGGGGCTAATAGCTGGAGCGAGCGTCATTTCTGCGTACTTGAGCGAGTCTGGTTTGACGAACGAGGTGGCACGGAGGGCGCTGTTCTGGAGCGGCGGTGACTTGAGGAAGCTGACGTGGGCCCTCGCTATGATATCCGGCATAGTTTCTCTTTTTATAGAAAATGTTACTACCCTTATAATGTTGGCGCCGATAGTATTTGCCATAGCGAGGGCTCTGAGTTTGGACGCCGTGCCGATGTTGCTTGCCGTGGCCTTCGCCTCCAACTTGGGTGGAGCAGCCCTCCTCGTCGGCGATCCCCAGAGCGCCTTGGCCGCGGGCTACTTTGACTTGGACTTCTTAGACTTCATATTTCATAACGGGAAGCCTTCAATATTTTGGATGGTACTGACGGCACTAATGGTTTCAACGACGGTGTTTACCTTTATGTTCATAAAAGGCAGATTTGATATCGAGATGGGAAAGAGAGTCGGCGGCCTGAGGAACCCCAAGCTCGCGAAGGTGAGCCTAACTGCCCTAGCCATCAAGATAGCGCTGCTGTCCTTCAGAAAGGAACTAGGGTTAGGGCTGAGCGCTCCCGCATTCGTCGGAGCCGGCTTGCTGTTGGCCTACACTCGCGACTGGAAGTTCGCGGTGAGGTCCATCGAGTGGAACCTGCTCCTCTTCCTCGCTGGCATGTTCGTGCTCGTGGGAGCCCTCCAGGATAGCGGAGTTATGGACGCCATAGCGTCGTGGTTTCTCAGTACGGTCTCGTGCGACTTCTGCAGGCTCAGCTCAACGCTGATACTGCTCTCCGTAGCCGTCTCCGCAGTGGTCGACAACGTTCCGTATCTGATGGCTATGTTTCCGGTGATAGAGGTAGTATCAAAGAACTGCAACATATATTACTTTAAGCTATTACTGGCCTTGCTAATAGGGGCAACGCTGGGCGGTAATATAACGTACTTCGGGACGTCTACTAACATAGCAGCGGTGCATCTGCTCGCCGAAGAGGGATACAAGGTCAGCTTCCGGAGATTCGTGAAGTACGGCCTAGTTTATACCGCCCTAGCGCTGGCCTCGGCGAGCGCGCTGTACTACGCGATCTGGGGATGAAGAGGGATTATCGAAGGGATCGATGACCGACGGGAGTACTGCCGACCCGTAACACCGGCCCACCCCCTTAATAGGAGACCGCGTGAAACTAACGCTATATCGGGATATGACGTGAGCGTCGTAGACGCTATAGTCAGAGCCTCCGCCTCCTCCCTGCTCTTCGATTTGGGCTTCTCGGAAGAGCACGCCCTCCGCGAAGCTGAGGCCGAGTTGCTACGCTTCGTGGCCCGCGCCGGAACCAAGCCCTTGGACGTGGGCGTCAGCCCCAGCTTCAGCGAACTGATAGCAAAGGTCGGGGAAGCGGTCCTAACGGAGACCGCGGAGAGGGCAGAGGTGCTGTTAGAGGTCCTCAAGCTACCCGACGGGTATCTAAAGGAGAAGCTGGCCGACCTACTGAGCGTTGATATAATAGATGTCATAGCAATGATTGCGGACATGTTCGGCGGCAGTGCCGAGGACGTCTATGCCTCGTTCGCAGAGATAGGGAACAAGGAGAGTAGGGCGAGGGCGGCGGTCAGCACCTTCGCCTCCCTCTTATTGGAGGCGCTGAGGAAGGAGCACCCATCTTGATATTTTATTCTGTCTTGCCCTCGTGGTCCCACGGGAGATTCCTTGATGGCTCATACGACAATAGGTCCCCTAGCGCGGGGCACCAGCGTCCTAGACGCGATGAAAAACATGGTCCTCAGCGGCGGGACTAGGGCCCTCTTAGAAGGCGCGCCCCTCAAGCTCCTCGACGCCGAGCAGATTCTGAGAGCCCTAGCTCTCTCCGAGAGCGCGCTCGACGTAATTGAAGTCTTGAGGAGCGACGCCGATACCTTCGCGTACGACGTGCCGGTTGTGGATGACGAGTACGAAGCGTTGAAGGTGATAGCGGCAAAGGACGTCAGCGCGGTGATGATGAAAGGCGGCTCGCTGGTGGACCCGATACTCCTCCTCGCTGAGAACAAAGAAAAGCTGGAGAACGTTAAGCTCTCCGAAGTCCTCGACCAGCGGCCGCCCCTAATAGACCCGCTGGCCGACGTGCTGAAGGCGCTCAGACATTCCCTAGTGTACCCCCTCTCCGGTCACGTGATAGTGGGCCAGAAGAGACCCTTCGGAACGGTGACCCCCTTAAAATTTCTGAAGTATTTTACCTTGGAGAGCGTAATTTCGCAAATTGAGATAGGAGAGAACGGACCGCTGGAGAGAGCGGTGGGCGACTTGGCAGAGAGCCTGCCCGGGTACCCCACTCCCGACGCCAAGCTGGCCGACGTGGTGCCTTCAATGATAGACAACAAAACGGAGGTGCTGCCAGTGGTGAAAGACAAGAAGTACGTCGGCGTGGTCAGGGCAACAGCAGCCCTCCTGCCCCTGCTAGGGTGACCGCATTGTGCATGAAGCTAGCAGACCTGCCAGCGTCAGAGGTCCGCAAGAGGGCCAGAGCTCTTCTGGTGCCCGTGGGTAGCCTGGAGGACCACGGCCCGTTGCCCCTAGGGCTGGACACGATGATAGCGGAGAGGGTGGCGTGTAGCGTAAGGAACGTGGTGGTCTCGCCATCAATAAACTACTCGTTCAGCCCGGAGCACCCGTTCTCGGTCACCATAAGCCTGTCAGTCTTGACAGAGTACTTGCTCGACTTAACGGGTCAGCTCTATAAGCTGTTCCGAGTGCCGGTGATCTACGTGGTGGCCCACAAGGGGGCAGTCCCAGTGATAAACTCTGTCGTCATGGAGTCTCACAAATACGGCATTAAGGTAGCTGCTATGGATCTGTGGGCTGTCATAGAGAGCATGGGTTATAGGGACTTTCAAGACCTGTGCAGGGCAGAGGCCTCGCTGGCCTTGGCGCTTGGGTATAGCGTCGTCGTGAGGAAGGCCAAGCGGTACAAGAGCCCCCCTCAGCTAGAGGGAGCCTTGATACCGTGGCACAGCGGCGAGTACGGCTGTTCCCCGGAATCCGTCTCGGAGGCGAGGAAGGAAGAAGGGGAGCAGATTCTAAGGCGCTTATCCGATGCCGTAGCGAAGTTGGTGGACATGCTTGCGGGTCCTCATAGTGGGTGAGGGGGACCAGTGCCCGGTAATCGCGGAGGTGCTGGAGCAGGGAGGATATGAGGTAAAGCGCGTGAAGAGTTTGGAGGAAGTGGAGGACATCTGCTTCTACCACGCGGTCGTGTGCTGCGGCGAAGACGAGGACGTAATACAGTCGGTCTTGGATACCTACAGCTTGGCGCTGGAGAACGACTGCCAAGCCCCCAGAGTCGTGGCGCTGGCAAACGACCCCAGCGTCAGGGTAATGCTGGAAAGGCTGGGCACGGACGTAGTGCTCCCCATTAACGCGGTAGCCCGCGTCGCGGCCTCCATAGCCACCTACCCCTACGCCGGCCTCCTGTTGCTGAAGGCCATGAGGGGAGAGCTGGAAGTGGCTTCTAAGGAGTGCTTGTCCAGCAAGGGATGCGACGCTTACAGCTTAGCCGGCGAGAAGGGAATACCGATAGCGGTCTACAGCAGGGGGCGCTGGATCCCACCTAACGTAAACTTGAAGCCCGGGGACATAGTGGTATACTTCGTGGTGAAGTGATTGGTCCAGCGGTGCTGGAACAAGGGCCCCCTCGGCCCCTCCATAGGTTGGGGCTGCTTCGTCTTGGCATACTTTGACGAAGAGGACGAGGTTGTTATGAAAATGAAAGAGCGCTTCGGCGGTGAGGTCGTAGAGGCGGAAAAGTCGCCGGACCCAGATGAGGTGAGGCACGGGAAGGCCTTGGTGTGGTGCTGGAGCTAGTACCCTCTGCGCAAGAACTCCCCGAAGTCCAGCACGTTTGCTACGACGTTCTTCTTGAGAACCCCCAAACCCAAGAGCACGTCGTCCCAGTAGACCAGCACATAGCCCCGCTCGCAAGGTTCGGCGAGGACCTCGAACTCGAACAAGTCTCTGCCGTATAGGAACAGCATGGCCCTCTTGTGGTCCACGGAGACTATCCCCCTCTTCGCGGTGCGGGCCAGCAACTTTACCCCGCCCGGGGTGACCCTACCCCTTCTCTCAACATAGAACGAGCAATGACGGTACCCTGCGCAGAGGGCCTTGCCCCTGCGGAAGAGCTTCGCCCTGGGTTCGGAGGAGAGGCACTGGGCGAGCTCCCAAAACCCCGGGACCTCGGCCCTCACACGGTTCATCACTTGTCAGCACCGGTTTCGTTCCTCACGGGTCTCATTACTTCTTTGTAAAATATAAACTCTTGGAGCTTGTTCAATATGTTCGTCACGTAGTCTATCTTCCTCCGAAGCTCGTAGTCGCGCGGGTTCACGTGGAGCATGAAGAGGTAGATTTCTTCTATGGCGTTTCTCACTTCTTTAGCATAGTTCACGTCTCCGGCCAGCATCTTGTCAACTGCAATCCTCAGCAGCTCCCCGGCGGCGTCCATTAGGCCGGCCACGTACTCTTGCACGGTGGTGTCGACCTCCTCCAGTGTCGGAAACCTGCGCTCCTTGGCGAACTTGTAGATGCTGTACGCCTCCACGAACTCTTGTTCGGCGGTAAAGCTTATGTTAAGGGACGCCAATCGCAAGTTCTTTGATATTATCTCTTTTAGTTGCTTCCTGAGGCCGTTCATTTCGTCTATCAACCTCTCCGCCTTTTCGAACTCTCCCCTTCTCACTGCGTAGATGCAGAGCTTGCTATCTTTTATGATTTGGCGCGATAGGTCGTGAACACGATCTTTGAGCTCGTCGTACTCGTCGAGCATCTTAGCCAGTCTCTCCGCGTACTCTTGCGTTAGCGGTTCCACCATAGTTCACACCTCTATTCCAGCCTCTTTCAGCCTCTTCCTCATGAGGGGAACGTCGGTCTCTGGGAACAATTCCAGCCTTTCCCTAATCTTCCTTACGTTGAGCGTAATTTTGCCTTGGTCTGCTAGTTCCTTGATCCCGCTTATTATGTTTATTGCTATGGGGTCTTCGCTCCTCGACTTGAGGACTACGTAGTCTTCCGGCGAGATCTTCTTTATCTTCACCCCTCCAATTTCTATGCTCTTCGCCTCGTTGAGTATTTCGTCCGGTACATAAAAGTCCATTATGTTGTCATAAAATTCGACCTCCACTTCGGATTTCGGACCTTTGGCGACGACCTTAGGCGTGCCGAGCCCCGTGTGGCCGTATTCCCATCCCTCCTTGTCGGCAACAGATCGGAAGAGGTCCTCCTCTATCAAGGCGAAGTGGTTCGTCGGGAACAAGTCGAGGTCTCCGCTGAAGGTCTTTTTCCGAAGCTCTAGCTCGATTGCGGTGCCGCCTATAATCACCGAATCTATATCGTTTTCTTGCAACTTTTTCATTATATAAACCAAGTCGTCTATCTTGTATGTCAATGCTCATTACCTCTTGCTGCCGAGCTCATAGTGTTTCGGCCTCAAATTAGTGCTCTTACACCTCCTGCACTTCTTGGCGCCCCAAGGGTTGAGCGCTCCGCACTTTCTGCAGACGTACTTTTTCAGCACCCTCCTCTGGACGATGGCAATTAGCTCGGGATCGGTGACCGGCATTCTCGTCGCCCGCCCCCTGTCACCCGCGGAAAGTTATAAGGAATATCAAGCAATCAAACCACCCTCGTCATTAAGGTGCGCCAAGGATCTGGGCTCGGGTTTCCGGGGTGCTCGGAGACTTTGAGAAGTCCTTGCTCTACGAGTTGCAGTACAACTTTCCTATAACCCCAACGCCCTTTGACGAGGTCGCCCAAAGGCTGGGGGTCGACGTGGATACTGTATTGAAAAAGACAAAAGAACTGATGGACTCTAAAATTATAAAGAGGATAGGATATACCGTGAACTATAAATCCATGGGTAAGGTGGCGGCCCTAGTAGGCGTTAAGGTGGGCGGCGAAGAAGACGTAAAGAAGTTAGAGGAAGCGTTGAAAGACAATCCCGAAGTCACCCACAACTACCTACGCGACGACCCAGATTACCAAGTGTGGTTTACGATAAAGGCTAGGAATCTCGACGAGCTCAAAAAAGAGGTGAAGAATATACTTCATCCTCTAGGCTTTCGGCGCTATGTCATTCTCCCCAGCAAGAGGGTTTGTAAGGTGAGCGTGAAGTACGACCCCATTAGAGGTATAGCCTGGAGCCCCTTCGTCCCCCAAAAGGACGACGTACCGAGGCCGGAGGAGCTGGGCTTGCCGAAGGACTTACCGAAGGACGTCGCGAGGCTTCGGCCGGTGAGGAGGCCCTACCGCTCTGTAGCGGAAAAGTACGGTATGAGTGAAGAAGAAGTAGTTGAGAAGGTTAAGCTAATGCTGAAGGAGGGGATATTGCGCAACCCTGGGGCAAGCGTTGACGGGGAAAAGATAGGATTCAAATACAACGTCATGGTTGTCATGAGGACGGACGACGACTTAGCGACGTGCGAACGCGTGGCCCGCGAGGTTCCAGAAGCCTCGCACGTGGTCGCACGCCACGTGGGACCCGAGTGGCCCTATCCGGTGTACTTCGTGCTCCACGGAACCCGGAAGGATATTGTAGAGAACGTGGCGAAGAGAGTTATCGAAACGTTTAAACCAGAGGCTTACAGAAAACTTTACAGTTTAAGGAATCTCAAGCCTGGAGTCGTTCGATAGTAGTAGTACACTTTCTCCCTAACTAATAACTGCTCTGTTCTACATGTAGCACGGGAGATGGGCTGTGCCGGCAAGAGGAATCAGCTGGGCGGCGGAAGTCCTTAGGAGATTGAAGGGTTTGGACTTCCCGGTAACCAAGGAGCAGCTGAAGGAGAGGCTCAAGGGAATGTACTGGAGGGGCATACCGATAGAGGAGTTGCTCGACAAGATAGAGAAGGACACCTTCGAGAGCCCCGCCGAGGTCTTGCACTACTTGGCGCTTGCCGCTAGGAAGGTGGAGGAGGAGAAGGGACTCACCACCCACCGTGGCATCAGCTGGGCCGCTCTGGTGCTGAAGAGGCTCAAGGGCGTTGACTTCCCGGTAACCAAGGAGCAGCTGAAGGAGAGGCTCAAGGGCCTCACTTGGAGGGGCATACCGATAGAGGTCCTGCTGGACCACATAGAGAAGGAGACCTTCCAGAGCCCGGCAGAGCTGTTGCACGAGCTGGCCGTCGCCGCCAGGAAGCTCGAGGAGATGGGCTACACCCGCGAGGAAGTGGAGCTCCCCGAACAATAACCCTTTTTTGACCATCCCACCCCTCAACCTCGACCGTGAGGAAGGTACCCCCAGAGCTGTGCGCGCGTTGTAAAGGCTACAAGCTCCTCTGTGGAGCTAGAAAGTGTCCAATACTGGAAAGGATCCGCATATTCTACTCGTGGGAGGCCAGAGAGCCGGCCGGACCTTCGCCCCCAACTGCCCTTGTGGGGGAAAGGGGATACCCAAAGGTTCCCGTGTCCTTAGGCATAGCTCCAGATAGCGACCCCAAGCTCCACGACTCTCCCAAAGAGTGGGTCGAGAGAGGACTCACGCTGGAAGAGGTTGCGAGGCTTAGGATGGAGGTTTTCAACCCCTTCAAGAGGGTCGACGTGAGGAGGCCCTCGGAGCTCCTTAAGGGCGACTTGCTCTGGGGCGCCGTGTCGGAAAGGCCCGTCTCAGCAGAAGCGAAGGTCTCGGGAAGGCCGCGCCCGCCGGAGCTGGACGGCTTGCTGGCTCCCATAGGTCCCTCTGCTAAGGCCGAGGAAATTAAGGTTGTGGAAAATCCCAAGGTGGATCCGTTGCTGGAGAGGAGGTCTGAGGAGCGCGTTAAGGCCGAGGAGGCGGTGAAGGAGCTGTTCTCCGCCGGGCGCGACGTATACCTCCTTCAGAGAGCCTTCAGCTTGGGAATGTTTGGAAAGAGCAAGAGGCTCGTTCCGACGCGCTGGGCCATCACAGCGGTCGATACAATAGTAGCAAAGGCGCTCAAAGCGGACCTGCTTCGCGCTAAGTGGACGCACTCCATAAGGGCGGGCTCCTATGAACACTTCTCTAACAGTTACAAGGTGCTACTGTTGCCTGGACCGCCTTCAGTGGAAATGGTGGAAATCTGGGAGCCCGGCAGCTTGTGGACACCCAAGGAGGTAGTCATATACAATAGAGAAGGCCCCACGGCGCGCTCCAAGGCAGAGGACTACGAGGACGGCGGCTTTCACGCGCTGAAGGTAGGGGTGCTTAAGGCTCTCAGTGAGGCCAACGTGAGCGCTACGGCCCTCGTTATAAGGAGGATCAAGCCGGGCTACTACATGCCTCTGGGCGTGTGGCAAGTTAGGGAAGGCGCGTATAAGGCCGCGCTCAGCGCTCTGAGAGGGCCTAAGTACAGCTTGAAAGAGGCACTAGAGGACATGCCGGACGCCGCGTGGGCCCGCTTCAGGACGCTCCGGCAGAGGCGCTTGGGCGATTACACATAGCCGGCAGCGGCCGCCCCCACAGCTTTACTTCTTCCCCCTTTCTCGGTAAGTCCCGCGAGTTGACGAACATCTGGTACACGGCCTTCCACCCAATCTCTCCCTTCCGGGTGGTTATCTTGCAACCCTTGAGGCACCGGATCACCTCTCCCCTCTCTTTACACAGTATGTATGCCGCGTGCTTGACCAACATCTCACCTACATAACCCACTTTCGCTTTGCCGTCCTCGTACCTTCTGCTGAGCCATGACCCGAAGCTCTGGAGGCCTCTCATCAGCGCATCTACGTCGATATCCTCAACGAATTCGAGGGACGCGGAAGAATCCACGGAGAGGATATTGCTGTTTACGCACAGACTGAAGCACTTCCGCACCCGCAGACCGCGTCTGCTCCGACACGCTATGATTAAGTATATCTTGCCGTTTTCTTTGAACAAGTAGGCACTGAAGTCCCTACAGCGGGCGCTCAATGTTATCGCGCTGTTGTGGCGAATGCTCCTTAATTAGCCTCTCTCTAAAGCCTTGGGAGAGGCCTTGAGACTGCTCTATGAAGGGAAGACAAAAAAGGTCTACGATTACGGAGACGAGGTAGTGCTGGAGTTTAAGGACACCTTTACGGCATTCGACGGAAAGAAAGTAGAAGAGGTGCCGGGCAAGGGAGAAGTTAACGCTAAGTTCACCGAACTGCTGATGAAGTACCTAGAAAGCAAGGGCATAAGGACCCATTTCATTGCGAGGGAAGGAAACAAGGTAAGGGCAAGGAAGGCCGAACCCTTGCCTCTGGAATTCATAGTTAGAAACTACGCCTACGGCAGCTTGCTTAAGAGGCTCCCCATCCTGCAGAAGGGGCAGAAGCTGGCAACGCCCGTATTCGAGGTGCACTACAAGAGCGACGAGTTGCACGATCCCTTGCTGGCGAACGACGATCCCGTCGCGGCTGGGTTGCTGAACCCTGAGCAAGCGGAAGAGATTAGGGACACTACATTGAAGATAAATGAAGCGCTGAAAGAGCTGTTTAAGAAGGCCGGCTTTGACCTCATAGACTTTAAGGTAGAATATGGTATAACGGGGGATGGCCAAATAATCTTGATAGATGAGCTAAGTCCCGACGCCTTCAGAGCCCACAAGGGCGGAGAATCGTACGACAAAGACCTATTTAGGAAGGGCGCGTCCGGCGGAGAGACCCTCAAGAGGTACCTCGAACTGCTGGGGGAGCTAGAAAGGGTGATACAAGATGAACTACAAGGTTGAGGTTATAATTAGAAACAAGAAGGTTGCCAGAGACCCGGAAGGGGAAACCATAAAAAAGGAGCTGGTGGCGCGCAGTAGCCTCGCTAACAAAGTGAAGGACGTGCGCTCCGGCAAGTGGCTCCTCTTCGAGGTAGAGGCCCAGTCTCCAGAGGAGGCGGTAAAGACTGTAGAAAAGATATGCAGGGAAATGAGGATTTACAACCCCGTGGTCCACGAAATGGAGGTGAGGACGCATCAAGGTAGCCGTCCTGAAGTTCCCGGGCACTAACGGCGATGAGGACGTGAAGCATGTCGTGAACTTGTACGGCATGCAAGGAGAGGTCGTGTGGTACAAGGAATTCCGCCAGACGGATTGGGATGCCGTGGTCTTGGCCGGCGGCTTCAGCTACGCCGACAGACTCAGGGCTGGGGTCATCGCTTCGGTTACAAAGGCAATGGATGAAGTCGTGGAGGCCGCTGAGGAGGGCAAACCGGTCTTAGGGATATGCAACGGCTTTCAGATGCTTGTGGAGAGGGGGCTTATGGGCGACGTTGCACTCTTGCATAATGCCAACAACCGTTTTGTATGCAAGTGGATAAAGGTGAAAGTCGTTAATACGAGGACGCCGTGGACGCTGGACTACGAGCAAGGAGAAGTGGTGGACATGCCGGTGGCCCACGCCGAGGGACGGTTCTTTTCCGAAAGGGAGCCGGACAGCGTCGTTTTTAAGTACATCGAAAATCCCAACGGAAGTCTGTGGGACGTCGCTGGAGTGCACGCGGCTGGGAGAAGGAACGTCGTAGGCTTGATGCCCCATCCCGAGAGAGCGGCCGAAGACGTTCTGGCCCCTCCCGGGAGGGGGCCGGGAGGAAGCAAGGTCTGGACGAGCCTAAGAAAAGCTCTCAAGTCTGGCTGGTAGGGCATACGAGCTCTTTGATTTTTGCAAGCACCTTCTCCTTCTCTTCCAGCTCCTTCTGCAGTTCTTCCAATCTCTTCTTCAGCTTCTCGACCTCTTCCTTGTTGGCGGCCTGGGAGAGCTTCTCGCGCAACTCCTCGTTCTCCCTTTCAAGCTCCTTAATTCTGGCCTCCAGCTCCTTAATTTTCTCCTCGGGGATGATTATGCCCTTGATCGGTATCACCAGCTTCAGCTCTCCCCTCGCGAGGAGCTCATACGTCTCCAGCACTAGCTTTCCAGCCTTGGTCTTTCCTTTAAGGTGGTTTCTTATGGTGCTCTCGCTCCTCCCCAGCTCCTCAGCTATTTGGGGTATCGTGTAGCCGGCCTTGTACCTCGCCAGCGCAGCCGCTGCCACGGCGAGGCTGTCGACCCACGTAGCCCTTTCATGGGGGTCGAGGATTAGCTGGATGACCTCGGGTCTGTATATTGTTCCTATTATGAGTGCCGTCTCCAGCTCCATTATTTCCTTTTTACTGGTCGGCCTGAGAGGGACGTGGCTCAAGTCTATCTCTATCGTACCGTCCTCTCTAGTCCTTACGAAGCCGCCCACCTCACTCAAGTTCCTCTACCGCTACTCCGAACCGATCCAACGTTTACTAACTTAGGGCACGCCAGAGTGTGGGGTCAACGAGATTGCGGAGAACCGCTCCAATGTTATTGCTCTTATTGATTGCAGTAAATGCATGGAAACTGAGCTTGGTAATAGAGTATGACAACCCCGAAGCAGTACAGAACTTGCAGTTGCCAAGGCTCAAGGTTTCTGTAACTGGAACTTACGACCCGACCGCAATGACACTAAACAACGTGGATGTCAAAGTGGAAACGACAGCGAATACGGTAGCTCAGATGGTAAAGTCAAAGGTAGAGAGCTACCTCGGCATCTGTGAACTGACGAACAGAGCCCCGCTGGCAGAGCTCGCCTCCTGCGTGCTGAGCTCTATAAAAGATGTAATTGCTTTGACGAATCTCGAAGCTGGCACTCTGAAGGTCAGCAACGGTCTGGACTTGGCCGGGGTTGCCTTCGTCCAGATGAGCGGCGATGTCGTAGCTGCCGTAGCAGGCAAATCATTGAACGGTATAGAAAATTACGTTGCTAAGGCGTATTTGGAAGGCATAGAGGAAAGCTTGGAGCTGGTGCTATCTTCCGGAAACATTAAGTTGCGCGTGACCGGGGAGAGCTTTGTGACGCCGCAGAAGGCGTTCTACGTGCTCGTGAGGTGGCCCGAGGGAAGGGGCGTGATAGCTCTAACAGCCCCGCCGCTGGCTCCGCCGAACCTTCAAGGAACTAACCCGCTCACTGTTACCTTCGCTCGCGACATCGTCAAATACTTCGTAGCTGTGAGCCCGGCACCGCTCCCGAGGACCGTTCTGCTGTACTTTCAGCAACCCGTTAGGAGTGTAGTCATACCTTTCGAAGGAGTCACGGTCGAGGTTGCCCCGCCGAGGCCTCGCCCGGTTGCGGCCAACTGCAACCTCTCTCTGGCCGTCGCCTCTAGGGGATACCACAACATCACCTTGATCAGTGATATTTATAAAATAACCGTAAAGGCTAAGGGCTTCGAGTACGTTACGCTACCTTCGGTCTGCAACGGGACTGCCTTGTTAAAGGTGGACTCGTCCTACGCACTCCTAAACTTAACAAAGGTCGTGGGGAAGAAGATTGTGGCAATACCAAAGTCGCCAGTGCTGAGGCTGGTTGTCGTAAAGACCGGCGAACCGGCCGCTGTGGTCGTCGGAGGCGTTGAAGTGCCTTGTAGCAGCGACGCGTGCTACTTGTTGGTGCCCAGCGGGCAAACGGAAGTGAAGCTCGTCGGCTTGATCAGCAAGACCAGCACGTCGGTCACCATTCCGTCCGCCGCTAGGGAGCTGAGCGTAAAGTTCCCCCCACCTCCGCCCACTACGGGCTGCATGGTCAAGTTCGTGTCTCCCAAACCGATAGACGTCACTGTTGCCACCGGAACCTCTGTGTTCACGATAAAGGTTGGCAGGTCTCCAAGCCCCGTAATACTGCCCTGCGGGAAGGAGGTCTACGTGAAGGTCGGCGGCTACGAAGCTAAGATAAACGTGACGTCCGGAGAGTGGATCTACCTTTGCCCTAGCCAGTACGCGGTCGGGGGCGAGAGCGTAAAGATAAACACCACGATGAAGCCTCCGCTGAGCATAAGCTGTGACGGCGGCATGAGCTGGGCGGTTGTAGGAAACAGCACGTTTACTATGGTTAAGCCGAGGTTCGCCTACGTCGAGCTGAAGATAGTTTCTGCCGACGGAGCTACGGTAGACGTGATACTGCCCGAGGGAGTTAAGGTAATTAGATTGAGACCCACCAAAACACCACAGATCAAGAGGATCGCCGTTCCACAAGTCAGCCTCAACGCAGTAGAAAAGATAGTAATCAAAGGCCTTCCCGAGGCTCAGGTAATCATAAGCAACGGCACGCACTATCTGGAGTATGTGGTTAGGAGGTCGGCCTACGTAGCGCTGCCTCAAGAATGGCTATCCCAAAAGCTGAGGATGCAGGTAAAGGCCCCCGGAGGCGTGCTGATCAACACTACCGTGCCTCCCCCGGCCGGAGAGGGTTCAGTAGCGCCCATCTACATAATGGCCAACAACTCGATGGTGGTCAACTACAAGAGCCTCAAATTGTTGGTATTCCGGGGCGACGCTTTGGCTCAAGCGCCGGTACAAATCAACGGAGAGAAGGTCTTGGTTAACGGCAGTGTAATATTGGTCGTCCCCGATGACGTAGTCAAGATAAGCGTCGCCGGACGGGAGTACCTAGTATATGCCAACGGTCAGTCGTTTAACATAACGCTACCGGCAGTGAGGCCCGTGCCGCTGACCCTCCCCGTGGAAGTATCAGTGTACTTCGAGGGGAAGCCGGCTAAGGCCACAGTGAAGTTTGTGTTCCCCAACTACACAATAGCCTATACAATAAACGGCAACGCTACAGTACTGCTACCCTCCTTCGCCGCAAACGTCACCGCTAGGGCGACGTTCAGCGTCGGAGACGTTGCATGTACGCTAACTCTGCCCTCATTGGAGACGCGCATAGGAGTGTCGAGGGTAGTTAGCCCAATAGTGGCACTGCTTAGCAAGAGGGGTACGTGCTACGCTTACAAGATCGTGGCCGTGGGAGGAGGACTATTCAAATCCCCAGCTACTGTGAAGGTATACTTCGATGGCCATGAACTTACGGTCAGGGGTAGCTTGATCGTCATATACGACAAACCGACGGCAGAGGTGATATTCAACAACAAGAGCTACACGGCCGTGGCCGGCGGCACGCTGTACTTGAAGAAGCCGGCCGAGCAAAAGCGCCCCGAGCAACGTCCACAGGAGGCGCCAAAGGCTACAACCAACATAGTAACTGCAATAAGGACCGTGGGCAAGTGGAACCCCGTGGGAGAGCTGCCCGGAATGCTCAGCCTCGCTACCGGAATGATACTGGCTCTGGGGGTGCTCAACTCTGGAGTGACCGGCACCTCACCGGCCTACGCGGTTGCCGTGGTGCTGGCGTCTGTCAGCTTGATACTGGGCCTAGTAACCTTGGGGATGATACTGGCGCGCTACTTCTCAACCTAAGACCTTGAGGATGTGTTCAAAGGCCTCTTCTGAAGGAGATCTTTTATAACGCCTAGCGGCCTCCAAAAGCTCCGCCTTGTTCACTTTCAGCTTCTCTGCTATCCAGTACGCCGGCGGCGAGGGCTTTAGAAGTAGGCCGGACAGCAGGGACGTAACGTTAGACGGCTTCCTCATAGTGGAGGCACTCCCGAAGTCCAAGAAGACGACTCTGTCGCCGATCCGTACGTGCTTCCAAGGCCTTACAAGCTCTCCGTGGTCTATGCCCTTTTTGTCAAGCGCGCGTCCGGCCACCAGCACGGCCTTGATCGTCTCTCTCAGCTCCTTTGCCTCCATTTCTAAGACGCTCTCCACACCGGGATAGGGAATAAATTCCATTACTATGAAGTCTTGGTGGGAATAGTATACTTTAGGGGCTACGGGCCAAGCGAGCTTCTGTATCCTCGCCTCCTTCCTCATGTCGCAAGGACAGTCGGTCCGCCGGACCTTTAACGCTACGACCTTCCCCCTCCACCTCGCAAGGAAGACGAGACCGCGGAAGCCGGCACCAAGAAGACGGAACTTGCCTATCTCTCTGCGACCGAAGTTGTAGACACCCTCCACTCCGGCCCTCTCAAGCTCGCCGTGGAAGTCGCATTGTCCGGGATAGCAGATCGGCGCTCTCCTCACCCCCACCAGCTCGGCTTCCCCCACACGAACCAAGCCAGCCACCCCTCCTCCGGAGCTCCCTCAACTCTTCTTATAGTAAGAGAATCTAGATCCAGGCTCTCCGTCTTAAACTTTGAGAACACCTCGCCGAGCGCGTCGCTGGCCGTCCTTACCTTCCTCCTCTCCAGCGCAAACACCCTGCCCCCCTCTACCCATATTGTCGAGCTTCCGTGCTTTTCCAAGAAGCTCTCTGCATGCCTCTCGAGCCATACTGGGGGCCCCTTCCTAACTTCGAACTCCGGCAGAACATCCTCCAAGAACTCGATTGCAATTGCCGCCCGCTCGACCTCGTCGCTCCACAAGCCGACCCTAGTAACTTGGAAGCCGAGCCTTTCCAGCTCCTTCCTAGCGGACTTGGAGACCCTCCTTAGCTCTCCCCACACGGTCTCGGGAGGGCTCCCGCCTCTGAGCGGGATCTCCACGACGAAGGTGGGCAACCTAGGCGCGACCCTTGGAGGCGGGGGCTTGAAGTAGAAGCGCAGTGACGGACGATCTAAGTACCTCCTCGCCGCTAATACACTCAACGCCAAGGTGTTCTCGGATACGGCAGCGGCTGCGTTTCTGTTCGGATCTGTGGGGTCCGGAGCTATGAGCGGGCCTCTGAACTTCTTCAAGGCCGCCCGCTTGTCCAAAGAAGTCTCGAGCACCACTGGTGGCTTCCAGCGCGCCATCGCCCTCATCGTCTCAGCAAAGCCCTTGTGATACACTATCAACACTTCCGTCATATACCCCGAAAATCCCATAACCTTGATTTCGGCCCCGTAGGCGCCGATTCCCTTGAAGAAGGCTTTGAGCAACCTAACCTCGTCCACTACCCAGCCGCCCAGTTCGTTCACCTTACTGAGGAACCACTCCGTGTGGAACGGCGTTCGGTCGACCGCAGTTATGGCCTCGCTCGCGCTCTCGACCTTAAACGCCGGTACGAGCTCTACTGGGACTCCCTCTACCTCGACCCTAACGTACGGGTGCTCCGCATACCTCACGGAGGCCTTGCCCAGCAGATTCGCGGCCTCGAACAGCGCCGGGAACGCGACCCTCTCAAGCCACTCCTTCTTTGAGGGCTTGAAGAGTACAAATACGTCGAGCTCCAGCTGTCCTCTCAACCACGTGCCCTTTCTCGCGCTGCCTTGTAGCGTAACCTCGCCCTCGAGACCTCTTCTGCTCAAACTTGATGATACTGCTTCCCTCACCTTCTCGAATATTTCGTCTCTCTTGCGTATCTCATCTTCCGTCGGTCTTATTCTGCTCAGCACTTCCTCCTCCAACTCTTCGTGCAACAGCGTCAAAGCTTGACTTCCCTCAAGGTCTCGTATATAGGACCGCGGGGGGTCAAGATGCTTTTCTTCAGCCTTATCGACTTGACCTCTAGCTCTCCTAGCTCGACGTCTGACATCTCCTCGACCCATTTCTTGAGCGCCTCGACTCCTCTGCCGCTTCTGACGCGCGCGAGCGTTACGTGCGCCGTAAAACCCTTGGTCTCGGGCTTGAACCCGGCCTTCCTCAGCTCCCTCTCTATCCTCTCAAATATCTTTCTCAACTCTTCATCTCCTTCGACGCCCACCCACACAACCCTCGGCCTAGAACCTCCGAAGGTCCCCACACCTTTCAGCTTTATTTTGTGCGGTTTTACATCAACTACAGATTTTCTGATTATCTCTTCAATTATATCGATCGCCTCTACAGAGATATTTCCTAAGAATCTTATTGTTATGTGGAAGTTTTCCTTCTCAACGACTTTGACGTCCGCTCCCGTGGCCCTTAGAGACTCGGTCAGTCTCGCCAACCTCTCGCTGATCTCCCCCTCGATGTCCACTGCTATAAAGGCCCTTATCCGCTCCATCCTCTCCCTCCACCTCGTCTAAAGCAGCCCGTAAGAGCTGTAGTGCGCGATACAGCTCGGCCCTGCCGCTCCAGTGCGGCGGCGCGCGTAAGTATGCGCTTTCAACCTCTCTGAGGGCCTTTTTCAAGATCATTCGTATTCTCTCCATACGTGACCGCATTTGGTACACCGGTAGAACCTAGTAGGGGGCTCGTCCCCCGCACGGGTCTGAACGAACCAGTAGTACGCCTCGTCGTGCCCGCACTTAGGACATATGACGTCGCGCGTCTTCGGCAATGTCTCTACTTTTACTGATTCATCAATTACTACAGTTTTCTCCTTCACGCTGTGCTTTATCTTCTTTGTGGTCCTAACGGACCCTCCGCCCTCTATCTCGTAGCCGCATCGCATGCACTTCAGCACCGTCCTGCCGCCCACCCTCCTCGCAACCATGAGCGAGCCGCACTTCGGGCAGAACTTCACTGCACCGTCACCGACGGCGCGGTGGGAAGGGAGGTTTATTGCTTCGAAGGACTATTGAAAACCGCTTTGGCCCGTGTCGTGGGGGAAGCGGCTGTGGAAAAGGATCACATGGACTACG
Organism: Thermoproteota archaeon; assembly: GCA_013154085.1. Taxonomy (GTDB): domain Archaea; phylum Thermoproteota; class Thermoprotei_A; order Sulfolobales; family Ignicoccaceae; genus Ignicoccus. The sequence continues at coordinate 38,290 of JAADDE010000030.1, forward strand.
CCGTTGAGTTGGATATTGCAGTAAAGCCGACGACTCCGGTGCCCGGATTGGGCAAGGAGTACGGCTACTACGTGGGCGCGGGAAACCCCCTCTTCAGCGTAGGAGGGGGCGTGCTTAGGACCGTCTTGAAGCATATACTTCACAAGTACCACGCGAAGAGGGGCTACTACGTCGTGGAGACCCCCCTCTTGGCACGCACCACGCTTTACGAGGTCACCGGCCACCTTCAGTTCTACAAGGAGAACATGTTTCTAGTAAACATAGAGGGCGACGAGTATGCCATAAAGCCGATGAACTGCCCTTTTCATGTCTTAATATTCATGAACTTGCTTCAGAAGTACCAAGCGAAGGTAGCTTTGCCTTTTAAGATCTTTGAGACAGGGACCGTTCACCGCTACGAGATAGCCGGCGCGCTGAGGGGGTTGCTGAGGGTTAGAGCATTCACGCAAGACGATGCCCACATATTCGCTCGAGAGGAGGACGTCGAGCAGAGTTTGATAGAAGTATTCGACATGATGAAGGATGTATATGAAAAACTGTTCCACATACCGGTGACCTCCGAAACGGTTAGGCTGAGGCTCAGCCTCTCAGCCAAGGACAAGATAGGGAGCGAGTTTATGGGCGAGCCGGAGATGTGGAGGTTCTCCGAAGAGAAGCTGTTTAAAGTCGCCGAAGAGATAAAGAGGAGGTACGGAATAGAGTTCTTTGCTGAGGAGGGCGAGGCAGCCTTCTACGGTCCGAAGCTGGACGTGGTAGTATTCGAAGAAGACGGCAAGGAATGGCAGATCGGTACTGCGCAGTTCGACTTCAACCTGCCTATGCGCTTCAAGCTCAACGAGTTGCTTAGGGAAACCCACGGTCTGGAAGGAAACATCTACATGATCCACAGAGCCTTGCTCGGCTCCCTAGAAAGATTTATCGGAATTTACCTGGAAATGTATAAAGGAAGACTGCCCTTCGTCTTGGCCCCCCTTCAAGCATTGGTGGTGGGCATACTCACAGGCAAGGAAGATGTTGATTCCAAAATAAAGAAGCTGGTAGAAGAAGCGAAAGACAAGCTATTGCGTGAAGAAATAAGAGCGAGCTCCCTCTACACCACAAAGACGCACCTCTCGAAAGACGTAAGGAAGGTGGAGAGCACAGTCAAGCCGCCGCTGATGATATACGTGGGGCAGAGGGAGGCCGAGAAAGGCCTCGTGACTGTTAGGCCCTATTCGCACGCCGAGCGGAGACGGCTCCAGAGGACTGTATCCATTAATGAAATTATGGAAGTGGTATCGGAGATGGAGGAAGGGGTCAAGGCGCTGGTCGGAGCTCCGGTGAGGTTACCGGCCGACCCGTCTTACATGACGTAAGTGCTTCTTAACGCCCCCTCGGGAGAAAGGTCGGGAGCACCTAGTGAAGCTCACGTTCTTCGACGCCCGGGTGTGGAAGTACGTCATAGCGGGCATTTCGAAGGTGGTTAAGGAGACTGTTGCGACGGTCAACGAAGAGGGCTTCCGGATTAAAACTATGGACGAATCCAAGGTAGTTCTAATAGACTTCTTCCTGCCGGCGTCGAGCTTTGAGGAGTTCGAGGTTGAGGAGGAAAGAAAATTTGGAGTGAATATGGAGGACCTTGCGAAAATAATGAGAAGGGCCACCAAGGATGACAAGCTGAACATAGAGGTGGGGGAGAGCAGCTACTCCATAATTTTTGAAGGTCATGGCAGAAGGAAGTTCACACTGCCTCAGCTGGAGATCTATGAAGAAGAGATACCGGAAGTGGAGCTGGACCTCCCGGCGAAGGTTGAAATAACTTCAGACTCCTACCGAGAGCTAGTGAAGGACTTGGAGCCGGTGGCGGATACAGTAACCTTCTACGCGGAGCCCGGAAGATTTAGGGTGGAGGCTACGAGCGACTTGGGCTACGCAGAAGTAATAATAACCGAGGACTCCGGCGTATTGCTCAATTACGAGATCGACGAGCCGGCGCGCTCATCTTACGGCTTGGAATACTTGTCGTACGTAAGCTCCGTATCTCAAGTGGCCGACAAGGTGAGCCTCGAGCTCGGCAACGATATGCCGCTGAGGGCGTCCTTCGACATAGCTGAAGGTGGTAGCCTTGTCTACCTCGTCGCGCCGCGTCTCGAATAAGCTCTTCTTAATGATTTGGGATTATTACTCACATGCAGTGCTGGACGTGCCCGAAGACCTACCTCAAAGGGAAGTCGCGTTGCAGACGTACGACGGAAAGATGATAAGGCACATGAGCGTTGCCGACGAGGAGGAGCTTAAGGAGCTCGTAATTAAGAAGAAGGGTATAGATTTGTACGTCTCGACGTCCAGCTATCAAGACCCGTCGGCCCCAAGCATGGATTCCAAGGGGTGGCTCAGAGCGGACATACAGTTCGACATAGACGTCGACCACTTACCGGGATGCGGACCGGCCTACAAGGTCTGCGGCGAGAGCGTGGTGCCCTCTTCAGAGGACTGTGCGGGACGGCCGGTAAACGTCGTGCCCCTCCCGTGCCTCAGAGCGGGCTTCGAGCAGGCGAAGAAGTTAATTGATATAATCAAGAGGTATTTTGGAATAAGCAAGGATAGTGCTGAGCTACACTTCTCGGGCAACAGAGGCTTCCACGTGGTGCTCCGGGGAACGCCCTTTGATGAGGCGGACCAGACCTTGCGGAGGGAGATAGCAGATTTCGTTGTGGGCGACTTGCTGAAGAGGGAAATCTTCTGCCTAGAGCCGGACTGCCTCGTCCCGCGTCCGCGGCTGGACGACGGCACTCCAACCCCGGGCTGGATTGGCCGGGTGGGGGAGGTCCTTTGGAGGATGCTGGGAAACGGCGTTAGGAAGTGGGGTGAGGTGGACGACCCGGAGAGAGTTCTGGAAGCCGCCATAGCGGCGGCCAGAGTTGAGGTGGACAAGCAAGTAACCGTGGACACCAGCCGCCTCTTGAGGGTCCCCGGCAGCGTGCACCGCAAGTCAGCACTGCTGGTGAAGAAGGTTAGTGAGTTCAAGTGGGATGAGGGTCTGAGTCCCTTTAAGGACTACATCACCTTCGTAAAATCGCTATACAGCTTTGATATGGACGTCTTGGGCAAGAAAGTGTCGTTGAGGAAGGGAGAGAAGGCGGAGCTGTCCGGCGCTCAGGGGGCTTTTCTGGCGAGCAAGGGGTTGGTTGAAATACTCCGCTTCGACCGGCACTAGGTAGCAGAAAAGTGTACTACGCTCTGAAGCATCCCGACGGCACCAAGGCGTACGATTACTGGCTGCTGAAGCAAGCCCATCTGGCCCGCAAGTTCTACGTTGGTACGTACTACATACCGTCCAAGAGGCTCTACGCCCCCGTTTTCAAGGCGCTGGGGAAGGCAGACCCCGGAGCCTTCGTTGAGGTGAGCCCCTCCGAGCTTAGGAAGGGCTACAAGATGATATGCATCAAGGGCTGTGGGCAGTGTTGCGAAAGAGACTCCGGCGCCGTAATTATGGAGAGCGAAGCAGAGGATCTAGGAATTGAAATAAAGAACAAGCCGGGCTTCACTATCAGCCTAATCGACGGTACCACCGAAAAGGTGTACAGACTGGATACGCGGAAGAACGGTCAGTGCGTCTTCTTCAATAGGGCACGGAGGTCTTGCGCGCTCGGCAGGCGGCGCCCTGCCCTTTGTATGATAACCTATTGCGGAGCCTTCGCCGAAAGGAGCGGAAAGAAGTACGTGCGCGTCTCCGGGAAGTTTCTCCCCAGAGGCGAGGTGGAGATGGTGTTCGAGCAAGTGTCTCCGGACGAGTGGGAAGAGCTTGAGCGGCTGGTTAAGAGCGGTACCAACGTCTGGAGGGCGGTCGCCGAGGTGCTCCGCCGGAGGAATATTACTTCCCGCGCGCCCAGAAACGCCCGCAGTAGCTCTAAGTAGCTAGCGGGGAACTCGCGTGGACGCGAAGAAAATAATTGAGCTGGAGCTGGAGAAGCTCGAGGCAGAGATAGAGGCGCTCGAAAGGAAAGCAAAGTTGCTGGAGCCTCTGGCAGAGGAAGACGAGGAGGCGCGCCTAGAGCTCATAGGCACTAAGGCGTTGCTCAGCTTGTACCGTAGCGACGCCCGCCAGCTCGCAGAGTACCTATCAGCCTAATCCTGTCTTCCATTGCAGGGAACTTCCTCCATTCTTCTATAAGCTCCTTTTCAAGGTCGAAGATCAGCAGTCCCTCGCCCTCCCCTAAGACGAGGGGCTCTCCCGAGGGCATTGCGACGGCGCTGTGGCCGGCGAAGGGCCCATAGGTCCCGGGCCCCCAGCGGTTGACGCCCAGCACATACGAGAATGTCTCTATCGATCTGGCTTGCAGTAGCGTGGCCCAGTGATCCTTCCTCGAAGCGGGCCACGCGGCCGGCACCACGAAAACGTCCACCTCGCCCAAGAGTCTACCAAAGAGCTCTGGAAAGCGGAGCTCGTAACATATAGGAAATGCGAACTTCAAGCCGCCCAGTTCAACGGGTTCCGGCATCTCTCCAGCTTCGAAGACCTCGTGTTCCTTCATGGGCCTGAAAAGCACGTACTTCTTCCTAATATACAGCACCTCTCCGTTTTTCATTAAAATATACGCGTTGTACTTCTTTCCATCAATTTTAAGTGCAGCCCCAATTCCGATTACTGCTTCGTTGCTCAAAGCCAGCAACTCCTCGAGCTCGACAGCCCCATTGAATCCCGTTGCGGCCAGCTCCGGGAAGAACACGGCCTCAGCACCGCTTTTTATAGCCCACTCGAGTAGCCGTGCGGCCTTGGTCAAGTTGTCGTTGAGACGCCCGTCGGCCACTGAGAGTTGCGCGAGCGCAACCCTCACGCCCTCCTCCCTCTACCACTTACTGCCTAGAAGAAGATTAATCTTCACATGACACAGTCGTTTTTTTTTTTTGCAGGAGAGAAAACGTGTTTCCATTAGAGAAATTGACAACTATCTATTCATTTAAACGTGTCATATAAAAAGCTCTACAGACAATGGTAGGTACAGGGAAGAACCGCCGTGAGGAAGCTTACTGAAGTAAAGCTAGAGGTAGGTCATAAAACATTCAAACTCAACGTTTTAGGAATATATGTTCTTCACTCCCTTGCGCAAGGACCGAAGAATGGTTATGATCTTCTTAAGGAGCTCAGATCCCTCACTAACAACAAGTGGTCGCCGCCTAAGAGCACAATTTATCCGTTGCTCAAGAAGATGGTAGAGGAAGGCTTACTCACGGTCGACGAGCACGGAGTGTACAGGCTGACCGATACGGGCTATGAGGTGCTGAAGATATTTAAGAGGAATGAAGATATAATAAACGAATTAATGGATAACGTGAATTTAATTCTGAAGATATTAGAGGAAGTAAAAAAGCGCAAGGAGAGGATAGAAGAATGATTTATTTAGAGCTTCCGCTGAGCCGGCGGGGCGTGGGTGGGAGCTATTGCTCGACATAAAGTCCTTTATAGCCGGTAGAGTGTCCCTCATGGAATCCTCGGAGATCAGGGAAATCCTTGAGCTAACCGAAGGCAAAAATGTGATAAGCCTTGCCGGAGGTCTCCCAGACCCCAAATACTTCCCTACAGAGGAGCTGGCAGAGATCTCCTCCTACGTACTCAAGGAGTACGGTTGGAGGGCACTTCAGTACAGCGTAACGCGCGGCCTCCGCGAGTTCAGAGAGGAGATAGCGCGCTTCATGGAGAGGACCGGCACGCCGGGCGAGATGCCCTACAACATCATTGTCACATCCGGCAGTCAGCAAGCCCTAAACCTGCTGGCGCAAGTGCTGGTGAACCCCGGCGACATCGTGGCCGTCGAGAAGCCGACCTACTTGGCCGCAATAAATGAGTTCAAGGCAGTTGGTGCTTCCTTCGAGGGCATACCGGTTGACGACGAAGGGATGAGGGTGGACCTCTTAGAGGAAAGGTTGAAGATTCTCAAGGCAGAGGGCAAAAGGATAAAGTTTGTCTACACCGTGCCGACCGCGCAGAACCCCTCCGGGGTCAGCATGAGCAACGACAGAAGGAGCCACTTGCTAGAACTCGCCGAGGAGTACGACTTCCTTATAATAGAGGACGACCCCTACAGCCACTTCATGTTTGAAGAGGTGAACTTTAAGAGGCTCCGTAGCATGGATAAGTACAGAGTGATATACACAAGTACGTTCAGCAAGATCTTGTCGCCCGGCTTGAGGCTGGGCTGGGTCGCGGCCCACCCGGACGTCATAGACGCCTTAGAAATAGCCAAGCAAAACGCCGACCTTCACACGCCGACCTTCAATCAGTTGCTGGCGGCTGAGGCCTTGAGGAGGGGGGTGGTGGACAAGCACATACCCCGTGTCAAGGAAGCCTACAAGAGGAAGAGGGACGTAATGCTCGAGGCTCTGAGCGAGCACATGGACGGTTTGGCGCGGTGGACCAGACCAGTTGGGGGGATGTTCATCTTCGCCTATCTGGATGAAAACATAGACACCAAAGAGATGTTGCCGGAGGCGCTGTCCGCCGGAGTCGCGTACGTACCCGGAAGCGCCTTCTACGTAGACGGCAGCGGGCGAAACACTATGAGGCTGAACTTCAGCTACCCCAGCGAAGAAATGATAAGAATGGGCATCGAGCGCTTGGCGGAGGTAGTTAAGAGGTACGCGACGAGTAGCGTTTAAAGCCCCGTCGAGGGGGCCGGAGGGGAGCCAGCGTGAACAAGAGGAAGGAGAAGGGCAAGTCGCACTCCAAGAGACCGGTTAGGAACACCCCGCCGAGGTGGGTACCGTTCAGGGCGGATGAAATAAGGGCGCTGGTGGTGGAGCTCAGCAAGAAGGGCTACGGTCCCTCTATGATAGGCATAATATTAAGGGATCAGTTCGGCGTTCCCCTCGTAAAGCCCATAGTTGGAAAGAAGCTAGTAAAGATAATGGAGGAAGAGGGAGTAGCGCCTCCCATTCCCGAGGACTTGTTCCACCTCATGAAGCGCGCCGTGCGAGTTAGGGCACACTTGGCGGAGCACCCCAAGGATAAGCACTCAGCCCGCGGACTAATGGAGATAGAGTCGAAGATCAGGAGGTTGGTGAAGTACTACAAGAGGGTCGGCAAGCTACCGCCCGACTGGAAGTACGATCCGGAGAGGGCGAGGTTGCTTGTCCAACAGTACTCAGCGCTCTTCGAGTCCGGCGCTTAGCCTGGAGAACTTTTTGCGCTCCAGCGAGGACGAGAAGACACGCGAGGCCCTGAACGCAGCCCTATCCTTAATTGATTCCTTCAAGGATTATGGTTATGTCCGAATAGCTTCCTCGCCCGCATTTGAGGACCTAGTGGCCGCGTCTCAGCTACAGCAAACTTTAGAGAACAACGATATCAAGGCAATAATGGACATATTCCCGCTGAAAGAGCCGGACGACGACTCGCCCCTGGTTTCGATAGGCTTGAAGACCGGGCGCCGCAAGGGTCCTACGCTGGAGATAGTCCCCGGCCCGGCGCTGGCGACCGAGAACAAGGTCAGCTTTTGGATTAGAGGAGCTAACTCAAGCTCGATAATAATAAAGCTCCTTGAGGAGAGGTTCGTAGTAAGGGACGAATACAAAGTGTTTACCATAATAGCGTCCTACGTGGCAGAAGAGAACCCCCTGGAAGGCTTAACCTCGCTGGTGGTGGAGTCCCTCAAACTAAGTAATATCGTGAAGGAAGACATTACGTTTTCGTTGTATAAGTGGAAAAGCCTGCCCGTGTGCTACTCGGTGGCTTATACTGCAGTTCCCTACTTCGTGGGCTTAACAGCCTTTCCGGAGAAGGTCTGCAACTTTTTCAAAGAGAACAAGCTTGAAATTGATGAATCTACAACAATTAAAGATTTGATGCAGAGAAGTGACAGCGACACTTTGGTTGAAATGATTAAATCCCTCATTACCTACTTGACCGAGGTAACGAGGAGAGCGGACAGAGACCCGTCAGAAATACTCGATCGCGGCGTGGAGCTCAACGAAGACGTACTGAAGGAAAGAAGGCTCCCGAAGATACTGGTTCACGGCTTTAAGCAAGCGAGCTTCGTGTTCTTGTCCGTATCCGACTTAAGCTTGTACCACGTGGCGGCGCTTCCGGCCCTCTCCTACTACTTCTACCGAGCAGAAGAGCTCTACCTCAAGAACGTTCGCTACGCGTCCAGAGAGTTGCCCAATGCCCTCTTGGCTCCAAAGGTGATGAGTCACGGCGGAAGGAAGGTGAGCGTGCTCAGCTTGGACGAGCGGCCGCCGGCCCCCACCCTCTTGTACAGGATGGTGAGGGACTTCGGCATGGCGCGGGAGCCCGGCCATCTGGTAGTCTTTAAGGTAGGCAAGATTAACTACTTGCCCTTCGATGCCTTAAGGAGGAGCGGAGCCGATATGGAGAGAACCGTAAAGAGGGCGCTTGAGGAGGGCTGGAAGGTAGAAGGAGGCTCGCTGGTGGTGGAAGATGAAAAGGGAGAGAGGATCAGAAAGCTGTTGCTATCTTAGGGTGATCTTGGAGATCGAGACAGAGAGCCCCGAAGAGGCCGAGAGGCTGGCCTCCGCGCTGAGGCCGGACGACGTTCCGGTAAAGAACTTGAGCTACCGCTCTGAGGTGCTAGGCAACGAGCTGAGGTACCTATTCGAGAGCAATGAAGTGCTCAAGATCAGGGTGGCGGTCGACGAAGTATTAGAGCATTCCTCCCTCGTCGAAGCAATTAAAGGGCTCTCGGAGCACCCCGGCGGGGTACCGGATAGTGTCCGCGAGGAGAAGGGCGGGGATTAAGGACAAGTGGAAGATCAAGCAGTGGTATGAAATAATAACGCCGGACGTGTTCAACAACGTGAGCGTGGGCTATACACCCTCGGACGAGCCCTGGAAGCTCATCGGAAGGACTGTAGACACGACGCTCTATGACATAACTGGTGACTTCACCTACGTCCACATACACGTATACCTCCAAATAAACAGAGTTGACGAGAACGCCCTCAAGGCGTTCACAGTTTTCAAAGGCCACGAGCTGGCGAGGGATTACATACGTAGCTTGACCCGAAGGAAGAGCTCGAAGGTAGAGGGGATCTTCGACGTGTGGACCAAGGACGGCTACGGGCTCCGAATAACGGTTGACACCTTTACTGCCTACCGCTGTAAAACCAGCCAGAAGAGAGCCATAAGGAAGATACAGAAGGAGACCATAGAAGAGTTAGTCCCCCAGATGACCCTCGACGAGGTGATAAACGCCATGCTGTTCGGCGACATAGCCGAAGAGATCTCGACCAGGGCTAGGAAGATATATCCCATAAGGAGGACCGAGATCTACAAGTCGAAGGTGCTCTACATCCCCGGCCCCGAAGGGCCCGTTAAGGCAGTGATAGTGCCTAAGGCACCCGCTTAGGGCACGTGTCAGCCAAAGGGCACTTGCCGCATTCCGGCTTTTTGGCTTTACAGATCCTCCTCCCCAGCAAGATCAGATACATGTGCCCCTCCGCCTCGCGGCCCTCGAAGAGCTCCGAAAGCTTCGCCGAGACGGCGTCGTAGTTTCCGGAAGCCCAGCCGAGCCTCCTCGCGACTCTGAACACGTGAGTGTCTACGGGGAACGCCTTGTGGCCGAAGAGCATGAGCACTACGTCGGCGGTCTTCTTCCCCACGCCCTTTACCTTCAGTAGCTCTTCCCTATCCCCTGCGCGAACGGCCCTCTCGAGCCTCTCCCAGCTCCTCGCGACCTCAGCGATCGCGCGGGCCTTCTGCTCTTGGAGGCCGGCGGGCCTTATGATCTCCTTCAGCTTTTCCCCCAGAGCTAGGACGGACTCTGGCGTTACGCCGTACCTCTCAAGCGCCCTCCAAGCGCGGAAGGCATTCTTCTCAGTTGTGTTTTGAGATAGGATAGTTGCTACAGTTACCGCGAAGGGGTCCCGGTACTTTCGGTACACGTACAGCGCAACGAACTCGTCGACAAACTCTTCCAGAGGACCGAAAAACTCCCTCAATCTGTTTAGCGCCCTCTCAGCGACTCCAGCATCCTCGTTATTATAGTTAGTATGCTCTCTTCCCTTCTCATCTTCTCCAGTGCGCTGAACATCTCGTCCAAGTGCTTGAACTGGCCCATCCAAGCCAGCGCTCCGGCGAGGAGCGTTATTGAGAAGCTCAAAACCACTATGCCCAGCGCCCGAAAGCCTATCCTCCAGCGGTACCAGCTCTTCTCGCTCGGAAGGAGCTCTTTTCTGCGGACCACGTAGGCCGTGACGTCTCTGAGCTCTCTGAAGACGAGCTTGGCGTCGTAATACATTAGGAGCGCTAGAGGTACTGCCAAGACGAGCATGAACAAGTGGAGGTCGTGTTGCCGTATCCACGCAATGAGGCTGTCCCTCATTTGCAGTATGAGGCCGGAGATCTGGCTCGGATTGAGCCCCTCAAAGGGCTGGGCGTAGACGGCGCTCGAGAGCGAGATCAGCGCTCTTTTACTAACACGAACCACGGTAAACCACCCGGGCTACAGCAGTAAGTCCCCCTCCAGAGCGGCCAGCAGCGCCCCTTCCTCGCCCTAGCTATCCCGACCAGAGTTAATAACAGAAACAGAGGGTTCTTGAGACTCAAATAGATAGCTACAGCTATCCCGAAGGCCGGATGTCCGAGCAGAGAGTAGGCGACGGCCGAGGGAAGCCACATGAGCGAAGACAAGGCCAGTACCAGCTCCACGACGAGGCAGAGGGCTCCTCTTGGACTAGGATCAATCACCGCCTCATCACTCGGGTTCCTCGTCATCGCCCCCTCTTCCGCAACCAGCGGAGATACCACTCGGGGAGCTCTTCGTAACTGTCGGTCAAGGGATCCGGCACCCCGGCCTCCATAAATGCCCTCAGCCTGGTCACGCAGGCCGGACACCGCCCGCAGGGCCTGTCGCCGCCCCTATAGCAGGTCCACGTAAGCTCTAGGGGGACCCCCAGCTCGATTGCCCTCCTAACTACGTCCTTCTTCTTCAACCTTATGAATGGAGCATAGATGATTATCTCTGCCTCCCGCCCCTCCAGCTTTGCGTTGTAAACAACCGCCGAGCCCTCGTTTAGGGCCTTTTCCATGGCTTCTACGAACTCCGGGCGCGTGTCTGGGTAAACCGGCTCGCCGGGCGCGTAGTCTGTTGAGTGGAACCCCACCGATATCACTCCCTTGGTATCTCCCCTCTCGAGCATGAGCTTCTCTAAGAGCGCGCCGGCAGAAGAGAGCAGAACCGCGTTCCTTTGGGGCACGTAAGTCCTCGGCACCCTCCCCGGGACCACCTCTTCCGCCCTCGGCAGCGAGCCTCCGAGGAGCGCCGAAGCCTTGCTCACCTTTGAGAACAGATCGCTTAGGTCAACTACTACGTGCTCCGCCCCGTAGCGCTCTGCAATGGCCTTGGCCGACTCGAGCTCCCGGGCGTGTCTTTGTCCGTATATCACGGTGAGCGCAACCTTTACTTCCGGTTTGAACCTCTCTACGGCATCTGCAAAGGCTGTGGCGGAGTCCATGCCGCCCGACACGAGCCCGACCAAGATCATCCTACCACCCTGTAGAAGTTGTCCCTTTCCTTGGGTATACAACCGGCGCCGCGTATCCACCTCTCCACGTCCTCTGCCTTAGGAAACGAGACGCTCAGCCCCGTCGCCGGGATCACCTTTTCGTTGTAGAGCGTGCCTCCCCAGTCGTCGGCGCCGAAGTTCAGTGCCAGCTGGGCCACGTCCTTCCCCACGGTCAGCCATCCGGCTTGAACGTGGGGAATGAGATCTTTGAATGTCAGACGGGCCACCGAAATTATTCGGAGGAGCTCGTACCCTCCGTAGGGGTACTTTATCTTGAACTTCCTCGCGAGTCTGGTGTTGCCGGGTTCAAAGTTCCAAGCAATGAAGGCCAGGCTCCCCGGAGCCCGCTTCTGTAGCTCGCGCAACTCGTAGAGGTGCTTGGCCCTTTCTTCTACATTCTCAATGTGCCCAAACATCATAGTCACGGAAGTCGGTATTTCCAGCTTGTGCGCAGTTTCGACTATCTCTATCCACCTTTTCACTGATATCTTCTTCGGACTCAAGATTTTTCTAACTCTCTCCACCAGTAGCTCTGCCCCTCCTCCCGGCATACTTTCCATACCGGCTTCCTTGAGTCTTGAGAGAACCTCCTTGACACTCATTTTGTGCTTCAGGCTCAGAAAGTCTATCTCGACGGGGCTTAAAGCGTGGAGCGACACCTTGGGAGCCCTCTTCTTGATTTCTTTGAAAAGCGTTTCGAAGTACTCTATGTCCACCTTCGGGTTGACTCCGCCTTGTATTAATACTTGCCTTATTCCGTATCTCTTGTAAATCTCTTCGACGATCTTCGCGGCACGTTGGGGCGAGTAGAGGTAGCCGAGGCCGGGCTTCCGGTAGAACGCGCAGAACTCGCACTCAACCACGCACTCATTGGTATAGTTGAGTATCATGTTCTTAATGTACGTACACACCTTTCCGTACATTTTCTGTTTCAGCTCCAGAGCGGCGCTTCCGAGCGCCCAGAGCTCGTCGCTCTTCAACAACTGTTCTATTTCGTGCAAGCTCAGCTCGTCAACGAACGCCTTCTCTATTATCGGGGCTACGTCGCTCCTCTCCCAAGCCCTCACTAAGCCTTTACCCGACGTTCCTTATGCCCGGAGCTCCTTATGATATCTCTCAGCTCCTCAGCCACCTCTTTAATAAGAGGCGCCAGCCCCCTGGGCCCAGCCAAGTACAGCTTTACGTGAGTCACCCGGGCCAGGCTGGAAACTATGGAAGAGACGCTGGTCAGCGGCACAACCTCACCGCTCCTCCTGATGAATGTATTGATGCTACCGCCCCCGAAGGGGCGGACAGAGGCGCCGTATGCCAGTAGCTGCGGCAAGTCTCTCATTAACTCGGCCAAGGTTTTGCTTCCAACAGCAATTCTGTAGATGGGAAACAGATAGCTGTGGAGCTCACCTTCCGTCGTGGCATTGATTATCTCCTCGCGGACCAAGTGGCTGTGATCCCTAAACTTGACCGCGCGGACCAAGTCGAGCAACTCCTCCTCCTTGTGGAGGAGAGAGTAGAACAAGCAGTCGTCGAAGCCGTCTAAGCTCTCCAGTTCCCATGCCTTGGGCATCTTCCCCTCCTTCAGCCACCAAGCCATTAAGCGGGAAGCTATTGCGCTGTACAGCAATACTGTCTTGTGAAGGTAGACGTTCTCATACATGTAAAATCTCGACAGTAGCATGCTTTCAACGGTCGCCACGCCCTTGTCGAGAACCGCGACCTCTACTGGCGTCGCCTTGTCCGACGGCACCAAGACCAGCACCGAATAGAGCCGCTCGTAGTCGAAGAGTCCTACCCTAGTGCCCGCCATGGTGGCGTCTCTCATGAGATAGTCCCCGCGGTCCACGTCTATCTCACCATTGCTCAAAAAGGAGAACAAGCTCCTCACGCCTTGGAAGACCTCCTCGTCCCACACCCCGGGCCTCGGCTCTAGCAACGACGCCACGGCCGCCACGGGGTCTTCGGAGCACGCCTTGCGAGCTCCTTCGCCGGCCCTCTCGCAGAGGAGCTCCGCCAAGCTCTTGCCGCCACAGTCTTTGTGGAGGTAAGCCAGCGCCACCTTTTTCGAGACCGCTTCGTGGAGCTTCCTCCAAGAGGCCTTCGGCGCGTCGAGCCCCCATAAGGCACTGGCTTCGTACACTGCGTCCTCATAGTTGTGCGACAGCGGACCGTGGCCGACGTCGTGAAGAAGCATGAAGTACCTGAACCACTCCTTGAGGTCGTAGGCCAGCTTCAGCACTTCCTCTACATCTTTCTTCTCCTCGCCGCTGAGTTCCGGTATGACGTACCTCTCCGTGGCCCTCTTGAGGCTCTCGAGCGCCTTGACAGCCAAGTGCGAGGCTCCTAGGCTGTGCTGGAAGCGTGTTCCGTCATGCGAAGGATAGACGAGCTGGCCCAAGCCTATCTGCTTTATCCTACGTAGCCTCTGAAACGTCGGCGTATCGATCACGCACTTTACGAGCACGTCTGGGATCTCTATCAGCCCGTAAACGGCGTCTGAGAATATCATCCTCTCAGCCACTTGACGTGCTCCATTATGTCGTCAAGGCTGGCCTTGTATATGCCGATGCCGTAATCGGCCACTCCGCCTATCCAATAAACGAACTCCCCCACCCTCAACAGCCCGCAGCCGTATATCACCATGGGCCGATCGCCGTACATCTCTTCAACGGTTTGAGGGTAGAGCAAGTACTCCGTTATCCCGAGCAGTTCGCCCTCGCCGTTCACCACTGCCAGGCCGTTCCTGTAAGACAGATCCTCCTTTGATATAGCGTGCCACCCGATCAAGTACTCGTTGCTCCCTATGCGCACGGGAGTGGTGGAGACGCCGACCTTAATTTCGAACTTTTCGGGAACCAACACTACCTCCATTGAAGCAGGGTCCACGTCCCATTCCTCGACGCTCAGCTCTCCTCTCCAGACCACCTCGTGGCCCTCTATCAGGGGTCTGGTGAGTATGCTGAGCGTTGAGCCTTTATCCTTTATCATGGTTGTGTTCTTCCACGACGCGGGGAAGGCACCGCCCAGCCTCAAGACCCCCTTGTGCACGAGGCCCCCGTCCTTGCTTACGATGGCCACTCCTTGCTTGGGCCACAGTCCGTCGTCCCTAACGCCCACTGCCGTGTAAAACACTAGGAAGTCGCCGCGGAACTCGTGGGCCCGCGGATCTTCGGCTCCCCTCTTTATTTCGTGTACGGTGGTCGGGTAGATTATTATCTTGCTGGGAAGCTTTGAGCAACAAGGCTTGTCCAGCCTTTCTTTGCTGAGCTTTGTTAGACCTATCGACGAGACGTAGTCGTAGTAATCAAAAATGAAGCGCGGGAAGAGGTACACGTCGTCCCCGTCCAATACAACGGATGGATTGAAAGCCGCCAAAGGTCTCCGTGGGTAGTTCAGCACTACGAAGTTGTCTGCCGTTAGGTACCCAAGCCTCTCAAAGATCCCGTTGATCCTCTTTCCCATCCTCAATCCAGAAAGGCGCTTCTTCGCCTCTATGGCCCTCTCCGCCAGCTCCTCCCACAGGCTCTTCAAGGGGGAGTGCCGAAAGGGGTTAGGGCTGGAGTAGTTTATTTTTCAGCGACGCAGTATCCCTAGTTCCTCTAGCCTCTGGAGCATGTCATAGTATGCCTTAATTCGTGCCTTGTTCTTTGCTTCTTTGGGACCCGGGTTCTTCATGTAGAATGCATTGACCTCGTAGAACGTACCTTTGATGCCTCTATCAACCAATGCCTTCGCCAGCCGGCCCAAGTCGACGGCCAAGCCCGCCAAGGCTGGCGAATCGTTGATCCTCATATTTATGATTAATTCATCCACCAGCCCGTTAAAGGTTATCCACTCGATGTCCATGGCTACGAACTTCCTGTCCCCCAAAGGCTCTACGTAACCCGTCGGCTTGATGTAGTGAGGAGCGTCGTAACCTAATATGTCCTCCACTATACTAGACTTGGTTTTCTCCTTCATTAGGTTCCTCTCCGGCACCGTAAGTGCCAAGAAGTCCATGTTGCCTCCTATGTTGAACTGTACGATGAACTTAACCCTCCTGTTTCTTTCGGCCAAATGTTCTAGTATGTCAGCGGTCAGCGGGGTTGCCCCCGTGGCCCCGTCGTCGCCGAGCAACAGCGAGTTCGTCTCGGAGAACAAGTTCACGAAGATCGGGTCGTTTGCCAGAGGGGTCGGAATCATGTTTACGAAGCCTATGGCTTTTCCGGAATCTTTGCTGGCCAAGTATGTAGCGTACGCGTAAGCTTGGGCGGCGCTGGCTCTGCCGCCCTTCAGAGCCTCTATCAGCTCTCCCTCACTCTTGTACGTCTCTGCGGGCTCCGTAGAGATCAAGTTGAAGACGACGTCAACGCCGTCCCTTTTGAGCTCTTGGGCTACCTCCTCCACGGCCTCCACGGGTTCCAGCCTCTGATCCCTCCCCCGGATGGGGATCAGTTTGTCCAATCCTCGCGCCGATCCCATGAGCAGACCTTCTCTCACTGGGAGCTCCGGCAAATCCTTTGGGACCGGTATTACGTTCGCAAGCTGCTCCTCAACGACCTCCGACAGCGGCTTGCCGATCTTCCTCGCGTCCACGTCGTAGACTGCTACCACCTCCTCCTCCTCGTAGCTTATCACTACGTCATACTTCGCAAGGGGGACGCCGTAGGGTTCCATCTCCTTCCTCTTCAGCCTCTGCAGGCCGGCAACGTAGTGGGCGGTCACCAGTCCGGCACCGAAGATCGCTATTCTAACCATAATTCCATCCCTTCCGACAGTGGTGCCATCGAAGTTGCAAATAACCTTGTGGGCTCAACCTAAATCTTCCCCCCGAAAGCCCCTTGGGGAAGCGACGTGAAGCTGTTGGGCGACATAGAGCCGAAGAGCAAAGGCCAGGAGGCCTTGGTGAAGGCTCTGCTGGACGACGAGGTTGACGTGGTAGGGGCGTTCGGCCCTTCGGGAACCGGCAAGAGTCTGATAACTATTGCCTATGCGCTCGATTCCTTAAAGAAGGGGAAGTATCAGAAGTTCATAATAGCTAGGCCAGTGATCGACGTTGTCACGGGCAAAGAAATTACGGCTGCTGACATAGGAGTGGAAGACTATTACAAAATAGCCTCCGCCTACTTGGTGGACATACTGGGCAACTACACCAGCCCTCAAGAAATAAGGAAGCTCCACGAGGAGGGCAAGCTCATGCTGGTTGACACTCACTACCTCCGTGGCAGAACATTTGACGACTCCGTGATACTCCTAGACGACGCGCAGAACACCGAGCCCGAAGCGGCTGTAGAGGCCTTGATGAGGATAGGGAAGAACAGCAAATTCATAGTAGTCGGAGATCCAGTGTTCCAGACGCACACGGAGATCGGAAGGGACGGCGCCAGCATGCTGCGCGAGATCCTCCTAAACGAAGACAGTGCAAGGGTGATAGACTTAGGTATAAAGGACATAGTAAGGCCCGGAGCCAAGAGGGGAATAAAGTTTATGATGGAGCTCCGCATGAGGAAGCGGAAGCTCAACGACCTCGAGAAGAAAGTCGTCGAGGCCGGTAAGATATATGCACCCGACGCGGACGTAATTACGGTAGTGGAGTTCACTGAGGAGAAGAGGAAGTTCGGCTTGGAGGACAACCAGCACTTGCCCGACGCTCTGGTGGTCTTGAAGGAGGGCCACGCCCCCCGCTTCATAGGCAGAGGCGGCGAGAGGATAGCCAAGATAGAGGAGGACAGCGGGCTGAAGCTGAGGACCGTCGAGCTGACGCTGAACCTAAAGGACTTGATAAGCGCGGTCCACCCCGTGCCTTGGATGCACAAGCACATAGTGGACGTGGACTTTGCCGGGCCCTCCCTGCTGGTCAAAGTCAACGAAGAGGAGTTCGGAGCCTTCGTGGGCCAGCGCGGCGTCTACGCAAGGTTCTTGAGTAGCGTTATGAAGAAGCTATTGGGAGTGGAGGTCTGGGCCAGAGAGGTCGAGAAGAAGAGGAGGCGCAGATGAGGAGACCGCCAGTGCGCGAGCGGTGAGCGGAGCCGAGTTGGCCGAAGGCGCTTCATATCCCCTTCCGGAACCCCTCCGGGAGCGAAGGCCTTGAAGATAGCCTCCGTAATCTTGGCCGCAGGCAAGGGGGAGCGGATGTGGCCCTTGACCAGCACCAGGCCGAAGCCCCTCTTGCCGGTGGTATTGGGCGAGAGCCTCCTCGAAAGGTGGCTCAGAACACTGAAGCCCCTCAGCGACGAAATAATCGTTGTAATTAAGGAAGAACAGAGGGAGCACTTCCGTGAGCTCTTAAATAAGTACGGCGCCAGGGCCGCCTTCCAGCCCGAGACGCCGGGCACGGGAGCGGCTCTGGCGTCGGCCGGTCCATTGGAGGCTGACTTGATAGTGGTGGCATATGCAGACGTCTACCTCCAGAGGCCGGAGGAGAACTTGAGGAGGTTGCTGGAAAACGCGCCGGCCCTGCTGGCGGTTGAAATAGACGACGTCTCCCAGTACGGGGCACTCGTCGTTGAGGGAGGCGTAGTGGCGAGGGTGGCGGAGAAGGAGCTCTCGGGTCCCGGCTTGATAAACGGCGGCGTGTACGTCTTCGAAAGGGAAATCTTCGAAAGGCTGAAGTCCCTCAAGCCCTCCAAGAGGGGAGAATACGAACTGACCGACGTCCTCGAGGGTCTTAGGACGGTAAGGGCGGTGGGAGGATGGAAGGATGTGGGCAGACCGTGGGACGTATTCGACGTTGTAAAGATGGAGTTCGAGGTTAGAGAGGGCTTCCCAAACCCTTGGGGGCCCGGGAAGCTGTACGGCAATCTGCCCGAGGTCAAGGGAAGCGTGTACGTTGAGGGCCCCGTGTACTTCGGGAAGGGGGTTGCTTTGGGTCCATTTTCCCACATCAGGGAAAACGCCGTTTTGCTTGAGGGAGTTAAGGTGGGAGCCTTTACGCAAGTAAAGGGATCTGTTATAATGGAGCACAGCAGAGCCCCCCACCTGAACTACGTGGGCGACAGCGTGATTGCGGAAGACGTCAACTTGGGGGCCGGCAGCGTCACTGCGAACTTGAGGTTCGACGAAAAGGAGGTTACAGTAGTTCTGAAGGGTAAGAGAGTGGGCACCGGAAGGAGGAAGCTGGGCGCCATAATAGGAGGCCATGCCCGGATAGGAATAAACGTCAGCATGATGCCCGGCGTGAGGATAGGCGCTGGGGCGTGGGTTTACCCCGGTTGCGTGGTCAAGAGCGACGTTCCGGACGGAGCGAAGATGAGGTGTTAGGTTGAGGAAAATCCTTCTCGTGACCAGCAGGAAGCTGGAGGAGGCGGTCAAGGAGGCTCTGGAGCCGCCAGAGGGCTACCAAGTGGAGGTATGGGGCCTGCCCGTTGACGTGGTGGCGCTGTTGCGCCCTAAGAGCTTGTTGGAGCTGATCAAATCGGAAGCGGCTAGGCGCGGGACGGACGTCAAGTCCTTCGACTACATAATTGTTTCTGGAATGGTGCCGGGTGATATGAGAGAGCTGGGCGAGGCCCTAGGGGTGCCAGTCTACAAAGGGACCAAGACCTTAGCTGACCTAAAGACGATGATATCCAACATTAGCGAACTGGAGAGCGCGCTCAGCCCCGTCGAACCGCTCGAGGAAGCGCTGGAAGAGCTTCGGCTGATCGAGATCGCCAAGGAGCTCGACTTCGAGTACGAAGAGGTCCTATCAGTAGGGTCGCTCAAGCTACCCCTGCGGGCCCCTCCGTCGTTCTTAGCGGCGGAGGTTCTGGACAACGAGAGCTTGGAGGAGCAGTTGCACAGGGCCTCCGAAGTGGCCGACATGGTAATAATAGGCTCCACCTCCACAACGGCAGATCCCTCGAAGATAGCTAGGCTGGTCAAGCTGGCTTACCGCTACTTCGACACCGTGGGGATCGACAGCATGTTCGTGTCGGAACTAAAGGCGGCCGACGCAGACCTTTATATGTCTCTCGAGAGGAGTAAGATAGACCACTTCAAGAACGAGAAGGAGAAGGCGTTCGTAGTTACACCGGGAGACTTGGGGAGAGGACATTGGCCCACTTCAGCAGAAGAGAAGGTAAGCTCCTTACTCACGAACATAAATGAGGCCGAGAAGAGGGGCATAGAGAAACTGATCGCAGATCCCGTGCTCTCGCCCTTCCCGTACGCGCTGGAGAGCATCGTTGCCCTGAGAGAAACTTCGAAAAAGATAAAGAAACCGCTGATGTTCGGGTTAAGCAACTTCGTCGAGCTGGCGGATTTCGACAGTCCGGGCCAAGTGGGCGCCTTGGCGTCCCTGGCCGTGGAGGCCGGAGCCTCTCTAGTGATGGTTACGGAGCACAGCGACAAGTGCAGGGGAGCGTGGGCCGAGGCCAAGGTGTCCTTACTGATGGCGTCTGTAGCGAAGAAGAGGAGAACGCATCCTAAGGACTTAGGGCTTGATTTGCTCATATTAAAAGAGAAGAAGATAAGAAGGGAGAGGCCAGAAGTTGACGGGTATAAATTAGAAGCAAAGGACTACAACTTTCCCTTAGAAAAAACGATAGTGAGGATATGGGTCGACGGCAAGGCAGTTAAGGCATACGTAAGGCCTCACGGAGCGTTGATCGAGGGCGACCCCTACTTGATAGGGAAAACGCTGATAGGCGAGGGGTTCGTCAAGGAACCGTCGCACGCCCTCTACTTGGGCTGGGAGCTCCATAAGGCGCACCTGGCCGCAAAGCTCGGCAAGAGCTACGTCCAAGAGGAGCCGCTGTCCTTCGAGACCCCCCGGGAGAAGCTTGAGAAGCTCAACTCCGTCCGTAGGGAGCGGGAGCAGGCTTGAAGGTTAGAGTGGGCCACAGCCCGGATCCGGACGACGCCTTCATGTTCTATCCAATAAAGTACGGAAAGATCGACCTTAGGGGTTACGAAGTAGAAGAGGTCGTGGAGGACATCGAAACGCTCAACAAGTTGGCCCTCGAAGGCAGGGTAGACGTCAGTGCAGTTTCCGCACACGCATACGCGTTCTTGAGCGACTCCTACGACGTACTCTCCTCCGGCGCGAGCATGGGCAAGGGGTACGGGCCTATAGTAGTGGCCCGGGAGCCGGGTGAGCTGTCCGGCAAGAAGGTGGCCATTCCGGGTAAGCTGACGACGGCCGCACTGCTGTCAAAAATCTACTTGCCCAAGAATGTAGACTACGTGATTATGAAATTCGACGAGATACCCGATGCTGTTAAGAGAGGAGAGGTCGACGCCGGCGTGCTGATACACGAAGGCCAGATAACGTACAAAGACATGGGACTAGTAAAGCTGATGGACTTCGGTGAGCTGTGGTACGAGGAGACGAGCTTACCGTTGCCCTTGGGCCTTGATGTGGCCAAGAGGGAAATATCCGAGGACTGGGCACGGATATGGCACGAGGCCGTTAAGTACTCCTTGGAACACCCGAAGGAAGCCTTATCCCACGCCTTGAACTTCGCAAGGGGCTTAGACGAGGAGCTTACCGAGAGGTTCGTTAGGATGTACGTTAATGAATATACGCTGGACATGGGCGAAGAAGGAGAGGAGGCCCTCAGAGAGCTCTACAGAAGGGCCTACCGGGCGGGCGCGCTGCCTACGGTGCCGTCGTTCCGCGTCGTCCGACCTTGAGCACCCTCCAGCCGGCCCTTCTGGCCGGCTCGGGCACGTACTCTGTGGTCACGAGCAACGCCGCACCGCTTTTTCTCTTTATCTTTTTCATTATTTCTTCTACCTCATCCTCGTCGAACCAGTAGCCGTCTGTCAGCACTACTACGGGCTCTCCGGGCCTCGACCTCTTGAGAACCAGCTCCAGCACCGGCCGCGCCAAAGTTCCCCCGCCGCCCTTCAGTCCCTTAAGCCTCGCCAGCAAACGGCTCTTGCTGGCCGTTAGGGTTATGATGTACGGTTGCGCGTCCCATACCACTAGGTTTACTTTGCCGAACCTCGATGCCGCCACTACTTCAGCAACGAAGGTAGACAGCTCGTCGTCTGAAATGGAGCCGGAGGTGTCCACCAAGAGCCACACGCTGCTAGCCCTCCCTCGGTAGCCCGGCACGTATTCCAGCCCCCTCCGGTTCGGGACGGTCCAGGTTCTCTCGCTGAAGGAGCTGCCGTCTTTCAAGCTCTGCCTTAATATTAAGTTCCACGGCAGCTGCGGCTTTGCGGGCTTTACGAACCTCTCCAGAGCCGCGGGCACGTTGCCCGCAACCTTTAAGTTGCCGATGAGCTCCGCCAGGGCGGTACTGGCGACGTCTTTGAGGGCGTCCCTCTTGCCTTCTTTGAACCTTTCATAGCCCTCTTGTACTTGCCTTCTGAACTCCGGGTCGCCGCCCCACAGCTCGCTCTTCGGTTTTATCCGGCTCTCCTCGCTTTCGACGGACTCGACCACATCGCTTATCACTACCACGGTATCCCAGCCTTGTCCGCCGTGAACTTCCCTCTTGCCCCTCTGGTCCTCTATCGTTATCATAATTTCATTATTCTTTATCTTATCCAACAGCTTCTGGTAAACGAGCTCTGCAGGGTCGGAGGGACCTATGCCGAGATAGCTGAGCTTCCTCCAGCTCACCGGCTCGGAATAGGCTATCTTCCACGTGGCGCTGTGCAGCTCATCCCAGAGGCCGAGCTCCTCAATCACGCTGTTCGCCTCAACGTCGCTGGCCAAGTTCCACAGCAGGGGGTGCGAGACCTTACCTTCTTTGAGGTAGACCCAGTGACCGAGGGCCCCGTGAAGCGCCTCGTGAGCTAGGAGAGCGGCTAAGCCCTTGTGGTCTACCTTCCTCAGCCACTCCTCAGAAATGACTATAGAGCCGTCTCTGTAGTCGAAATACGCGTATCCCCCCCGCCGGAGCCCCTTCTTTATTGCGTACTTAGACACGTGCGCCCCTAAGCCGGGGTTCTTGGCTGCTAAGTAAGCGAGGGCTCTTTCCACCTTTTCCTTCTCGCTCCGGTACAAGGGCCTCCCGCCCGCCTCACTCTTCTTCAATTAAAGGTACGAATGCTACTGGTAGTAGCCTCCGCACTTCCAGCCCCTCGGGCTTCTTAACTATCTTGTAGAGCACTTGATAGCCCGGCTCCTCCTCCACTGGTATGACCATTACGCCTCCGACCTTGAGTTGCTCCAGCAGCTTGGGAGGTATTCTGCGGGCAGCGGCCGTGACTATTATCTTGTCGTAAGGCGCTGCTGGTGGGTAGCCCTTACTGCCGTCGCTCACTATCACAGTCACGTTGTCGTAGCCTAAAGCGCGTAGCCTTTCCCTAGCTTGCTCGGCCAGCTCCGGGATCCGCTCTATTGTGTAGACGTGGCCTTCCGGACCCACAAGCTCTGCCATAATGGCGGCGTGGTAGCCGGAGCCCGTGCCGACCTCCAGAACTCTGTCTCCTCTGCCTATCTCAGCGGCCTCTACCATGTAGGCTACCATGTGTGGGGCGCTGATCGTCTGCCCCATGCCTATCGGCAGAGGCCTGTCCTCGTAGGCGTACTCCCTCAGGCCTTCCGGAACGAACAGCTCTCTGGGCACCTTCAGCATTGCCCGGGCGACCTCCGGCCTCCTGATGTAGCCCTCTCTAACCAGCTTTTCCGCCAATTCCTTTCTACGCTCTTCCACGGACTTCCCTCCGCCGTTAGGGATGGAAGCTTAGATTAAGAGGAGAAGCGCCACCCCCACGGTGGTAGGTTGCCCTTAGCTCCGATGCCCAGCCCTCCCGAGCCTCCCCTGGGCGACGCGGAAGCGAACTTGGTTACTGGGGTCATAAAGACTATGGCGCAGGTTCTCGAAAAGATGGCATACCTCTTGAAGGAGACAAACGAGCTTGTAAAGGAAACTTACAACCTCACGCAAGAAATGGTAAAAACGAACGAAATAATGCTGAAGAACATGCAGACTCTCATGAATATAACTACAAAAGAGCTAGCCGGGACGATGAAAAGCATGAACGCTATGATGACCACCCTCGTCTTCTATCAGCAGCTAACTCTAGTCCTTATGGTACTCATGGTTGCGCTCTTAGCGTTCGTCGCGTGGCGGCTCTTGGTGGGCTGAGTGAAGCTTGAGCCCGAGCCCGTGAGGGGATTCAGAGACCTTTTCGGAGAAGACGCAGAACTCCTTTCGCTGGTAATGAAAAAAGCAGAGAAGTTGGCTGAGAGGTGGTCCTTCGAGAGGAGCTTCTTGCCTACCGTGGAGCGCTTCGAGCTGTTCGCAATGAAGAGCGGGGTTGAGATAGAGAGAACCATGTACGTATTCTTAGACAAGGCCGGAAGGAAGGTGTCGCTGAGGCCGGAGGCTACGGCCTCGGCAGTTAGGGCGTACCTAAGACTCTTGAGAGGAAGGCCAAAGCCTCTGAAAATCTTCACCATAGTCAACGTGTTCCGCTACGACGAGCCCCAGTACGCTAGGTATCGCGAGTTCTACCAAGCGGACTTCGAGGTCTTCGGGGCCTCGGACCCCTTCGAGGACGCGGAGCTGGTTACGATGCTCCACGAATACTACGAAGAGCTCGACCTGCCTCACGTAATCGTGATCGGGAGCGTTAGGGCGCTCAGAAGCGTGCTCGAGGAAGAAGGAGTGGTCGGAAAGGAACAAGATCTAGTACTGCACTACGTAGACAAGGGGCTCGTAGACAAAGCGCTGGAGGTCGTGGCCTCGAAGGCTAGGAACCCGGAAAGGGCGGGCGAGGTGATAGCGAAGCTTGCCCAGTGGGAAGGGGGCGAAGAGGTGATAGAAGACGGCAAGCGGCTGATGAAGGAGATGGGATACAGCTACTCCTTTGAAGACGTGGAGGAGGTGCTGGCGTACCTCCCGGAGGACGTGAAGGCGGTCCTTAAAGTGAAGCTCGGGTTCGCGAGGGGGCTGGCTTACTACACTGGTTTGATATACGAGGTCAAGGTTCCCGGGTTCCCGGTCTCCGTAGCCGGCGGAGGGAGGTACGACACGCTGACGGAGGTGTACGGCTGGGAGCGCGTGCCGGCTACGGGCTTCGCGATAGGGCTGGACAGAACGGCCCTGGCGCTCAAAGAGCGCGGAAGAGCGTACAAGGAGTCGCCTCTAGTAATAGTCTTGCCGATAGCGCCGGAGGCCCGCAAGGAGGCTTTGGCTGTACAAAGGGAGCTGGCCTCCTTAGACGTGAGATCCCTCCTGCTGACCGAGAAGAAGAGCGTTAAGAAGGCGTTTTCCTATGCATCGGAGAGCGGCGCTCGGGTGGCAGTAGTGCTGGGGAGGAAGGAGGTGGAGAAGGGATTCGTCTCTGTGAAGAACTTGGTCACCGGCGAGCAGAGGGAGTGCAGAAGGGAAGAGCTGCTGGACTGCGTAGCGAATGCCTTGAAAAGGCCCTTGGAGGAGTAACGGGGGGAGGACCTTGAGCCTGGACAAGCTCGGCCCGGGCAAGGACGCCCCGGAAGTGGTGAACGTGGTAATAGAAATCCCGATGGGAGGCTATGTGAAGTACGAAATGGATAAAGAAAGCGGACTCATAAAGGTCGATCGCGTGCTGTACACAGCAATGTACTATCCCTTCAACTACGGCTTCATACCCGGCACCTTGGAAGAGGACGGAGACCCCGTGGACGTTCTGGTGCTGAGCTTCGAGCCGTTCTATCCCGGCACTTATCTCAAGGCCAAGCCCATAGGCGTCTTGGTAATGGAGGATGAAGAGGGTCCGGACAGCAAAATAATAGCGGTGCCCGTAGAGAAGGTAGATCCGCGCTTCAAGGACTACAAGGATGTTGAGGATATACCACAAATTATTAAGGAGAAGATTCGGCACTTCTTCGAGCACTACAAGGAGCTGGAGCCCGGCAAGTGGGTGAAGATCAGAGAGTGGCTCCCCAAAGAAGAGGCCTTCAAGAGGATAAAGGCTGCCATAGAGAGATACCAACAAAAGTAAAGCCGCTTTAACGACTCCGGGAAGGAGACTTGCTGGTTTACGACGTGCTGTTGCTCGCCCTCAGCGGCTTGCCCATAGCTCAAGGGATATTCCACGTCCCTCCCGGAGAGCTGGTGTGGAAAGTGCCTCCCCCGCCGGGATGCGACTTCTGTACGGAGCCGTTGCAGGCGATGCTGTACCCTCCGGAGAAGTTCCTCAACTTCGAGGGCGGCCGCTACATAGGTCCCGGGGCTCTGAGCTTCGCGCACGGCATAATACCCTGCGACAAATACCTCGTTGAGGCCGGGGAGACGCGCTACATCGTCTGCGCGTACGAGAAGGTCGTCGTGTACGAGTACTATCTGGACAGGCTTGGCATAAGGGTAAGCCTGAGGCCGACGCCGGAGGCGCTCAAGCTGGTCCCCTTCATAACAGACCCGGCTCCGCCCCAAGCAAGAGCGATCATAGCGTTCGCGGCTGCTCTGATAACCGGCTTGTCGATAGTATCCTTCTTCAGGAGGCACGAGCTGGTGGTGGTATGAATTGGTGTTCAGGCTTACCCCGATGGAGTTGCTCGTGTTGCTGTTGAGCGACAGGGGATATACACTGAAGGAGATAGCCGATGTGCTGGATATAGACGAAGATATGCTCAACGACGTAGTGCAAGACTTGGTGGAAAAGGGGTACGCTGAGGAGAGGAGGAGGTGGAAGCTGTTCGGCTACGAAAGATACTTGGTCCCTACCGAGGAGGGTAAGAAGGCGCTGATGGAGATAGCGAAGGTTCTGAAAGAGGTGATCGGTACTGTTAGAGGAATGGTTGAGAGGGGCAACGTGGATGGAGCCCGGGCCTTCATATCGCGCTATGTGGAGTACTTGCCTTATGCCCCGCTCTTGGGCGTCGCGGAGAAAAGCTTCATGGAGAACTTGATTAAAAAGATGGGAATAGTGCCCGCCTACGCGCCGCCCGAGAGCGTATACGAAGAAAGCCGTGAGTGGGAGGAATGGGAAGAGGAGTTTTAAATGACAAGTACCTTATCTCGAGATTTTCTTATTGTTTCTACAATTTCCATGTTATGTAACATTAGCAGAGCATTCTTCAGGTTGTGAATGAAGAGCAATATGCGGTACTTGATTTTCTCGTCGGTTTCTCTCTTTTCCAGCTCCCCTTCCATCATTTCCAGGACTGAGATCTTCTCGTCTATCTCGTCTATCTTGTTGCTACCCTTTTCGTAGCTCAGCAAGAAGTTTATAGTTTCGAGGACTATGTTCAATATGTCCAGAACTTCCTTCCTCTTCTCTTTTATTACCTTAGCCATAGGAATTAAGGTATCAGAGGCCGTTTCTAGGGAGGTTAGCAAGTTGACCATCAGCACGTCCGGCTCCGGGGATGCGTTAATGGTTCTCAGTGCCAGTCTGTACAGCTTGTCTATTTCGCTTTCCAACTCGTCTAGGTACTCTTCTCCGACCTCGCCCTTTATGAGCTGGTCCAGCATAAGGGCTATGAGGCCCACGATTCTCTTCATGAGCTCTTCGGGCTCCTGCGCGGCCGTGCCTATGAAAGCTTGAAGCACAATGTAGTTCGGCTTCTGCTCTACTACTTCGAGTCCTATGAGGTGATTGATGGCCATTTTTATCTGCTTCATTACTTGCAGAAGTAAAGAACTGTCTTCGAACTCCACTCTGATCATGTCTGCACCCGCTATGTAGGACGCAATTATCGCTCTGTACAAACCCTCTGCTCTCTTTACTACTTTTATTACCACGGTGGTAGTCGAAGAGGTGGAGGACGCGTGCGGCACAATCTTTATGAAGTTCTCGTCAATTACGAGGGTGAGGACGTCACCGGCCTTCAGCCCTTTCTTTTTGACCCAGTCTGCGGGCAACGATACTACGAGCGTTGAACGCCCAAGCCTTACTAACCGCCTCTGTTCTATCAAACCCCATCGCCGCCGTGTATATGCGTGTATGTACACAGATTATAAAACGAGCCTCTGAGGCTTTCCTAACGGAGAGGCGATGGCACTTCGTCTCTTAGACGTTGAAGGACTGGCCATGACCGGTCAAATAGTTGACGTAAAGCTGGTTGACGTCTGCAAAACTAAAGCAAAGCTCGTCGCGAAGACTGTTGATGGGAAGGAGGTTGAGAGCGTCGCCGTGGACAAGCCTATAGCTGCTAAAAGCTACTTCATCGTTTTGGAGTACATAAGGCAGTGGGGAAGGGAGATAGTCAAGGACCGATGAGGATTGGTATTACCGGCGACCGGTGAGCTGTGCCCCAGAGCCGAGGTCGGAAAAAACCCGTTGGATACGCGGAAACGGGTACGAGGGCTTTGGGCAAGCTCTTCGGCACGGACGGCGTCCGTGGGATTGTAAACCAGACGATGACCCCGGAGCTGGCTATGAGGGTAGCTCAAGCGGCCTGCACTTGGCTGGGCGGAGGCAAGGTGCTCGTGGGGAGGGACGTCCGGTACGGCGGCGACGCGCTGGCCGCAGCTGTCATGGCGGGCCTCAGCTCTTGTGGGTGCGAGCCGTACTACGCCGGCCTGGTGCCGACTCCGGCCCTCCAGTACTCTGTGCCTCGCTTGGGCTACGACATGGGAATCATGGTAACGGCCTCCCACAACCCTCCCCAGTACAACGGCGTTAAGGTAGTGGGCGCCAACGGCGTTGAGGTTCCCAAAGAAGAAGAGAAGGTGATTGAAGAAATATTCTTCAGCGAGAGATTCAAGCGAGTGCCCTACAGCGAGGTGCCGGAGCACAAGACCGAGCCCAGAGTGCTGGACACCTACGTTGAGGGAGTGCTGGCAGAGATAGAGATAGACCTCGTGAAGAAGAATGGGTTCAGAGTAGTCGTTGACGGCGCCAACAGCGTCGGCTCCCTCGCGACCCCTAAGGTCCTAAGGAAGATGGGCGTAAAGGTCTTGTGTGTGAACTGCAACTTGGACCCCTCCTTCCCCGGCCGCGAGCCGGAGCCGACGCCGGAGACGCTGAGGGGGACTGCAGAGATGGCTAGGTCCGTGGGGGCCGATCTGCTGGTCGCCCACGACGCGGACGCGGACAGGGCGATAATAGGAGACGAGAGGGGAACGGTTCACTGGGGCGACCGCTCCGGATCCCTCCTAACCGCCTACGTCTCAGAAAAGTACCCCCACTTGCCGAAGAGGACGTTCACCGGCGTCTCTTCATCCCACATAGTGGTTGAGGGGTTCTTGAGGCCGAAGGGAATAGAAGTAGTTTGGACGCCGGTAGGAAGCGTGATCATAGCTCACGAGCTGATAAAGAAGGGAGGGATAAGCGGCTTCGAGGAAAACGGCGGCTACATGCATCCCGTACACCACCCCGTTAGGGATGGGGCCATGAAGGCCGCTCTGTTCGTTGAAATGATGGCCAAGTACGGCAAGAAAGCATCTGAGCTGTTCGACGAACTGCCGAAGGCCTACTCAGTGAAGGGTAAGGTGCCGAGGCCGCCCACAGCAGACATGGAGAAGGTATACGAAATTATAAAAAGCAAATTCGAAAGCTGCGAATTCGTAACCGTGGACGGCCTTAAGGTGGTCTGCGGGGACTTCTGGTTCCTAGTAAGGCCGTCCGGTACGGAGCCCGTAGTGAGAATCATGGTGGAGGCCCGCGATCCTAAGAAGGCCGAGGAACTCTTCGGAGAACTTAAGCGCTTGCTTGAGGGCTTCTTCTCCACTTTTTAAATTTCCTCGCTCCCCAGGCCGAGGTAATTAAAGGTATGAGCGAACTGACGTGGAGGCTGAGGAGAGCTCTCGACGCCGCGCTGAAGAGCATCTACATCCACGCGCTGTGGGTGTACTCTACCCTATTGGGCCGCACGGCCGTCGTGCTACTGCTGACGCTGTTCTTCATAGTTATGACAAGCGCATTTATGTTCTACCACTTGGAAAACACAAACTTCTTCACAGCTATATACTGGGCTATAATCACAATAACTACGGTCGGCTACGGAGACGTGGTCCCCCAGAGCTTCCAAGGCAGGCTCCTCGCGATGGCTGTGGCTATAAGCGGCTTCGCCGGCCTGACAGCCGCTTTGAGTATGGCTACACACGCCATAATGGAGAAAGCGATAAAGGAAAAGGAAGGGGAGCTGAAGGTAAAGGGAACACGGATAATGATTGTCGGCTCTTCGCCGGCGTGCGCGCTGATCGCCGTTCAGCTGATAGCCGACGTGGGGAAGAGGGGCAGAATAGTCTGGGTGACTTCATACGACACTCCGGAAAAGTACGTTGCGAGAGCTAGGGAGAGCGGAGTGGTGATCGTCAGGGGCTCCCTGACGGAAGTCGATACCTATGTCAGAGGGGGCATAGAGACGGCCCGCGAGGTAATCATATGCGGGAGGAACGACAAGGAGGGCTTGTCGAGCCTCGTAGTTCTGAGGACCCTCTCCGGCAAGAGCATCTACCCACCAAAAATAATATTCATAGCCTACAACAAGAGGGCAGAAAGAATAGCCACGCAGGAGTTCGGCGTTGACGTAGTAATCTCCATGAGGTCCATTGGACATCTCTTCAAAGAGTCCTTGGCAGACCCGACAGCTGCCATGTTCTTGTCGGCGCTGTCCGAAGAGCATCCGAAGCTAGTAGAGATAATAATCCACAGGTACGCAAAAATAACTGTTGCAAAAATGGGCCACAGGATATACCTCTTGGGCCGGAGGGAGTACATGACGGCAAACGAGGTGTCCGAAGCGATAAGCAGAAAGAGAAAGAAGCAAGTATACGTAGTGGCAAAGGTTGTGGGCTTGGACAACGTTGAGCCCCTCAGGCCGGGCGACTACGTGGGGCCCAACGATATACTCGTGGCGGTGGAGTTCGACTCTACATGAGTATAGCCAAGATCTCGCCGCACAGAGCCAGCCCCCGGCACTTGGGGGCCCACGCGCACGCCCTCGCGGGGAGGGTGTAGAAAGTCCTAGGCTGAGAGAGTAGCTTGTCCTTTTCGTATATTGCAACTCCTTCTGCCGTCGCCAAGCACAGCGCCCCGTTGCACCACCTGGCGTCGTAGCCCGGCCCCCTCTCTTCCCGCACCTTAACATAGCCCTGAGACTCGTCGTATGCCATAAATTCTATTTTGTCGTCGCCCAAGAGTATCATCCAGCTCAAGTCCGGGCTCCAGCGGACCCTTTCCAGCTCCCAGTGGTAGCCTTGGTGCGCCAGCACCTCTCCCTCGGGGCTCAGTATGATTAGAGTGTACTTGCCGGCCACGGCCAATATGGAGCCGCTCTTGGTTCTCTCAAGCCTGACTATCGGTAATTCCTCCGCGACCTTGATTTCTTTGACAACTTCGTCCCCCTCTATGAATAAGATCCTCCCGTCCGCCGTGCCGACGACGAAGCCCCCTTCAGTGCCCACGACGCTTCGTCCGCCCTCAACCTTTACCACCCTCTCCCGCGTCTCCTCTATGTCGCCGCCGGCCTCGATGATGAGGAGCTTTCTTTTCGACACGGCTCCCAGCTCGTTCCTGCTCCACGCTATGTCGTAGAACTTCGTCAGCCCGCCCTTGACTACGTACTTCCCGTTTAGGTCCAGCAACCCCACTCCGAAGGTATCCCTTAGGACCGCTATATGGGGTCCCCACTCGACCTTTACTCCTTTAACGTTGAACTTTTTCAGTTCTTTCACCTCTCATCTCCTCGCGTGGCTATAATGGAGAGAGTGGGCGCAGTAGGAGGGCTCGATCCCTCCGGTGGGGCCGGGATAGAGATGGACGTGAAGGTAGGCAGCGCCATCGGGGTCTACGTCCATCCCGTAGCCACCGCACTCACCTATCAAACGCCCACCGAGTTCTACGGCAGTAAGTGCGTGGATTTAGATGTTCTCGAATCACAGCTCTCGTCCCTCAAAGGTGTGAGGTTCTGGAAGTTAGGTATGCTCTGTAATGATAGCATCGCAGACGTGCTCGCTAAGCGCTTAGAGGGAGTTATTGTAGTTGATCCCGTCTTGAGGGCCTCGGCCGGCGGCGAGCTCTACAGCGGATCTTTGGATGCCTACTTGAAGCTGATATCAAAGTCCTTCGCCGTCACTCCCAACGTGCCGGAGGCTGAGGCCCTCACGGGAATTAAGGTAAAATCTTTGGAGGACGCCGTGGAGGCGGCGAAGGCCCTAAGCAAGATGGGACCCGAGCTGGTCATCGTCACCGGCGGACACTTGGATAAGCTCGCCGACGTTATATATTACAAAGGTGAAGTGGAAATAATTACGGGAAGCAAGAAGCTTCCCGTGCACGGCTCGGGAAGCTTTATGGCTATGTCCCTCGCCTCGTACTTAGCCTTAGGTTACAGTCCCAAGTCAGCGGCGCGCACAGCCATCGGCTTCACGAGGCTCGTGCACGCATTCGCGCTCGAAGTGGCCGGCGGCAGGGTTCCGGACCCCTTCATTCAGCTTAGGTACAACGCGGAAAGGCACTACATGTCCGAGGAGTACAAGTACTTCATCGAGTGGCTCACTTCTCTGCCTTATGAAGTAGCAAAGAGGATCGCGCCCGAAGTGGGAATAAACATAGCCTTCTCCGTCCCCAAGGAGCTCGTTAGGGGCAAGGGCTCCATAATAGGCCTCCCCGGGAGGTTGCACCTAACTCCGAGGGGGCTTAGGCACTGCTGTTGTCCTTGGTGGGGGACGGCAGATCACACCGCAAGGTTGCTCATGGAAGCTCAGAAGTATAATCCTAAGCTGAGGGTTGCTATGAACGTAAGGTACAGCGAGGAGAACGTAGAGAGGCTCCGGAGGGCCGGCTACGAGGTCTACGAGTTGCGGAGGGAGACTGAACCCCCCGGGTGGGAGAGCATGAGGTGGGCCGTTAAGAAGGCCTACGACGACTTGGGCAGAGTGCCCCACGTGATATACGACAAGGGGTTCTACGGGAAGGAGGCAATGATCCGCCTGCTGGCCGAAGGGCTCGACCGGCTGAAGAAGATGGTCTTGACTCTTGTCACTGATTAGCCCGCCCCGCCCGGGGATCTTTGGGACCGCGTCCTTGAGGGGAATCTTACTCTTCCTAGCACTTTCTTCAGCGGTCCTTGCAGCCCAGTGCTACACCAACGTAACGAAGGTAACCGTCCCGGTGATCGGAGTAAGCATAGGCCCCACCGGCGAGGAGAGAGGTGTGGTCGGCAAGCTCGAAGTGACGGTGGCCTATCCGGGCGAGGGCAACGTGTACGTCTCCTCCGAGCCTCTGACGCAAGTCGACACTCAGGGGGTTGCCAGAATAGCCGTCATAGTGGCGTCGGTGCTGGCGCACAAGGACTGGACGCAGTACGACTTCTTCTTCAAGTTCATAACTCCTAGCACCATAGTGGGAGGGCCGAGCGCCGGCGTGGCGATGACCGTGGCGGCTTACGCTGCGCTGACGAATCAGCAACCTAAGCCGGACGTGGCGGGCACCGGCACAGTGGGCCCGGACGGGGTTGTTGGCCCGGTCGGCGGGATCTACGCTAAGATGGTTGCGGCCGCTAAGGCCGGTTACAAGATATTTGTAATCCCAAAGGGAGAGGAAATAACCACGAAGAGGGTGGTAGAGACCGTCAGTAC
The DNA here is from genome assembly GCA_013154085.1 of Thermoproteota archaeon. GTDB lineage: Archaea > Thermoproteota > Thermoprotei_A > Sulfolobales > Ignicoccaceae > Ignicoccus. The sequence continues at coordinate 71,160 of JAADDE010000030.1, forward strand.
TCCATTCGGCTTCGTCCAAGACGTGCGCGTGGTTCAAGTGAACGTCACTGAGGAGGGCGCGAAGCTCGGCATAAAGGTAGTGCCGGTGCCTACGGTCTATGACGCCCTCGGCCTTTGGGTGCCCTCCCCGCCGAGGGTGGAGCCCCTAGAGAACATAGAGCTCCCGGAGGCGGTGAGGCAGATAATGTATAAGTGGAGGGAGAGCTACTTATCGGAGTACGAGAAGTACTCCAGAGCAGCCGGGTACAGCTTCCAAGCGAGGGCGTTGCTGGCAAGGGCCTCGGAGCTGGCGCGGATGAGCGAGGCCGCCGAGGATCCGTACCAGAGCGTGAACTACGCCTTCACGGCGGCAATACTCGCGGAGGAGGCCTACTGGTACGACCGGGTCGCGGCTGAGGGCTTTAAAGTACTGATAGACCTGAGCAACCAAGCCGAAAACGCTATCAGGAACGCAAACATAACAATAATGAATTCCATAGCATATGACGTCAACAAGCTGGACGCGCTGATAACGGCTGCCAGCCGAGCCTTGAAGTCATACTACTACTACAACAAGGCCCTCAACAGCACAAGCATTAATGATATTATAAATTACTTGGTGTTTGCTAAGTACTACGCCCGTGCAGCCTTAACGTGGTTAGACATAGCAGAGGTCGAGCCGAAGGGGCCGGCGGTGGCGCCGGACAGGTTTAAGCGCAACGCTCTGGCGATCTATTCTGCTGCCGGCGGCGTCCTGGCCTACTACCTAGCCCTCGCCAGCCAAACCGTTTCGTTGCCCACGCCGGAGCTCGCTGTGGCCGCGGGCATGTATAAGGAGGCAAACAACATGCCGTTCATATACCGCATGGCAGCCGGGCTCTACTTGTCTGCGATAACCGCCTACACGCTCCACCTCAATTACAACATCTCACCGGACATAATGATAGAAAAAGTCATGAGGGCTCTGCACTACAACGCGGGATTGGCCAGCTCTCTGGGTCTGCAACTGTACGTCGCGGCCGTGTACTACCACGCCGCCGCTTCAAGCACCGGCGAGGAAGCCTTCCTGTTCGCCGAGCTGGCGTCTATGCACTACCTCTTGCTGTCTCAGCTGGCGTAGAGCCCGAGCCTCTTCACTATTTCTACAAATTTTAAGGCGTTTCTGTACATGTCGTCGTTGTTGAAGTACACAAAAGCCTCCTCGCCGCCGAGCTCGACGAGCTTCTGGGCGATTTCTTCGAGCTCCTCGTCGCTGTAGGAGTACCGGTACGGCTTCTCCCCCCTCCCGTGGAGCCTCAGATACGTATAGGGACCCGTGCGGGCGTAGTAGCGGAACCTCCCGTCGACGCTGACGAACGTGGCCTTTACCGACTCAAGCTCCTTCAGCCAGCGCTCTTCGAAGAGGGCCGGGTTCCGGAACTCCACGGCAGCGCGCCGCCCCAAGGAGATTTTTTCGAGGAACTCCTTCAGCTTCGGAAACTCCTCCGGGCCGAAGCTAGGGGGTAGCTGGAACAAGTAGAACGCCGTCAGCCCGTCGAGAGGCTCCATGACCGAGCGGAACCGCTCCCACAGCTCGTAGCTCTTAGGTCCGAAGCGCGAGACGTGGGTTATGCCCCTGTACACCTTTACGCTCCATATTAATGACTTGCCTATTTCAGCCCATTTCATTACGTATTCCTTCGGCGGGATTTTGTAGAAACTTGAATTCAGCTCTACGGTGTCGAAGGGCGTCCTCTCCACGTAGCCCTTTAACCCTCCCCTGTTCCATCGGTAGGACCACCCGGACGTGCCCACGTGGACTCTCAAGCTCCTCCGCTAACCTTGTAGCTGAGATATAAAGGGAGGGGGTGGGTCGCTCGTGGGACTCAATGTGAACGTGCCGCCGAGGAACGCCTTCGGGGAGCAGCTGGTGGAGGAGGGCTCGAGGAGACGGGAGTTGGTGGTCCTAACGGCAGACGTCGCGGACGCCACTAGGACCAAGTGGTTCGCCGAGAAGTTTCCAGAAAGATTCATCAACGTCGGTATAGCCGAACAGAACATGATAGGCATGAGCGCCGGGCTGGCGGCCGTGGGCCTCCAGCCGCTGGCGGCGGCGTTTGCGATGTTCCTCATGAGGGCGTGGGAGCAAGTTAGGAATACTGTATGCAGGGCGCACGTGAACGTCAAGATCGTGGGCACCCACGCCGGCTTCGCCGACGCCGGCGACGGCTCGTCACACCAAGTACTGGAGGACGTAGCTCTCATGAGGACTCTGCCTTGCATGAGCGTTGTCGTGCCGGCGGATGCAACTGAAGTGAGGAAGGCCCTTCCGGCGGTCCTAGACTACCCCACTCCGGTCTACATGAGGATTGGCAGAGACTACGGGCCCAGAATATACAAGGATGAAGGCTACGAGTTCCGCATAGGAGAGGCCGTCTGGCTGAGGGACGGCTACGACTTCGCCATAATAGGCAACGGCCCGCTCCTCTGGGACGCTCTCATGGCAGCTGAGAAGCTGAAGAGAGATGGAATAAGCGTTGCAGTGATAAATATGCATACCGTAAAGCCTCTAGACACGAGGACGCTGGATAAAGTGGCCCAGAAGTTCGCGGGGGTCGTCACCGTCGAGGAGCACAGCGTTAGGGGAGGCCTCGGGGCCGCAGTGGCTGAGTACTTGGTGCAGAGGAACCCCCTGCCCATGGAGCTTCTGGGCGCCCGCTCCTTCGGTAAGTCTGCCAGAGATGTGAGGGATCTTATAATTGCTAACGGCCTCGACTTTACCTCGATAGCCAACGCGGTAAGGCGGCTGGAGAGGAGGGTGAGGAAGTGATGCAAGATCCTCTCGAGAAGCTGAAGATAAAGAGGAGGGAGCTCGACAAGATCGACAAAGAGATTCTCGACTTGCTGAGGAGGAGATTCGAAGTAATAAAGGAGATAACTGAAACCAAGAGAAGCCTGGGCATGCCGGTCTACGACAAGGAGCGGGAGGAGGAGGTCTTGACCACCAGAGGGATTTGGGGCTTGGAGAGGGGAATACCGCTGGAGTTCACGGAGAAGGTATTCAGAATGATACTCGATGAATCGAAGAAGGTGCAACTCCACAGCCCCGAGAGGGTGTACGTGGGCATCTACGGCTACGGAGGCATGGCCGAACAGCTGGTCAAGGTGTTTTCCCGGGCTGGTCACAGAGTAGTCGTAACTGGGAGAAACTTGGAGAAGGCCAAGGACTTGGCTAAGAGGTACAAAGTAGAGTGGGGGAGGCCGGAGGAGGTGGCCAAGGAGGTCGAGTGGCTGATACTTGCAGTACCCCCGGAGGCCCTCAAGGATCTCGTCTCGGAGCTGGCCCCGCTGATGAGGTCCGGGGCCCTGATAAGCGATATATCATCTGTAAAGAAGCACGTAGTTGAGGAAATTCTCGAGGTGTTGCCGGAGTATATAGAATACGTCAGCCTCCACCCGCTCTTCGGACCCGAGGTGGAGCCTCTCGGAGAAACCGTGGTGGTGGTTCCGGCCAAGAGCTACGACTACTGGCCGAGGCTCGTTGAGAACATATTGGTGAGCATGGGATTTGACGTGATAACCACCACCCCCGACGAGCACGACAGAGCAATGGCGGTCACGCAAGTGCTCCACCACTTCGCGCTGGTCAGCCTGGACGAAGCGGCGGAGAAGCTCTCGAAGGAGTACGGAGTCGACTACATGAGGTACGCCACGAGGTCGTTCAAGAACACCTTGCAGACGATGAGGAGATTGAAGGAGCTGAGCAGTGTAATAGATGAAATACAGAGGAACAACGAGTACGCCGCCCACGCCCGCGAGGAGTTCCTACGAACCGCGGCGGCCCTTGACGAGAAGTGGAGGGAGCGATAGGGCTAAGCCTATCAGAGCCCACACGAAGGCTCCGAGGAGGCCGGCCGGCGGCCTCAAGTAGTCCGGCAGAGTTACGAACGCCAACAGCTCCACGCCCCCGAGCCCGTTGACGACGCCGTGGAGCACGGCTGTTGACCAAACCCCGTTCCTTTCCCTCAATATCAGCATTACGTAAGTGAGCGACGTCGTAAATGCAATGAAGGGGAGCATCCCCAGTAGCCTAGACTCCGGAAAGTTGTGGCCGAACGCCAACAGGGGCCAGTGCCAGAGGCCCCAGACGGTCCCTATAGCAAAGCTCTTCTCGAGCCTCCCGCCCCTCAGCTCCGCGTACATCAAGCCCCTCCACCCTATTTCCTCTCCCAGCGCGGCCAAGGCGTTCACAGTACTCCCGAAAACCAAGGCGGCCAGCAAGAGTTCGTGGAGGGGTACAGCCTTCCCGCGCAGGAGCAACAGAGCCGAGGAGGGGTCCGTCCAGTGGTCCCCGAAGAGCACGTACAGCAAGAATAGGTGAAGGTAAGGTAGCACAATCGCGAGCACCAAGGTAGACGCTGAGGGCTTCCCCAGCACTCCTCTGAGCCTCTTCCACGAGGCGTACGCAATGAGCGAGCTCAGCGCCGGGGTCCACATGTATGCCACGGTCAAGAGCCCTACCAGCGAAGGGGCTATGGTTAGGAACGCGGTCAAAACCATGAAAAAGAAAACGCTGGACGCGAAAATGAGCATTATGTATCTACCAAGGGGCCCCAACGGAGCGTCCCGAGATACCTCGGAATCCGAGGCATATATGCCCTGGGCGCAAAACTTATATAGAAGCGGTGGCGACCCAACCCACGGTGGGTGAGCGCGATGGCGGTCAGGCCGATCGAATCCATGGGCGTTCCCGTAGTAATTCTCAAGGAAGGCGCTACCAGGACCTACGGCAAGGAAGCTCTGAGGAGCAACATGATGGCTGCTAGGGCTGTCGCCGAGGTGTTGAGAACTACCTTCGGTCCTAAGGGAATGGACAAGATGTTGGTTGACAGCTTGGGCGACGTCACCATAACCAACGACGGAGCTACCATCCTCGACAAGATGGACCTCCAGCACCCTGCGGCCAAGCTCCTCGTGCAGATAGCCAAGGGCCAGGACGAGGAAGTGGGCGACGGCACCAAGAGGGCCGTGATCTTCGCCGGCGAGCTCATCAAGCAGGCCGAGGACCTCCTCAGCAAGGACGTGCACCCGACTGTGATAATACAGGGCTACAAGAAGGCTCTCGAGAAGGCCATAGAGAAGATAAACGAGATAGCTGAGCCCATAGATCCGGAGGACAGGGAGAAGCTCAAGAAGATAGCCCTCACCAGCCTGGCCAGCAAGGGCGTGCAGGAGGCGAGGGAGCTCTTCGCCGACATCGCTGTGGAGGCCGTCAACACCATTAAGGAGAGGAGGGGCGACAAGTGGTACGTCGACTTGGACTACGTGCAGATTGTGAAGAAGCACGGCGGCAGCCTCAAGGACACCAAGCTCATCAAGGGCGTGATCCTCGACAAAGAGGTCGTTCACCCCAACATGCCCAAGAGGGTCGAGAACGCCAAGATAGCCGTGCTTGACGCTCCGCTCGAGCTAGAGAAGCCCGAGTTGGACGCCGAGATAAGGATCACCAGCCCCGAGCAACTCAAGGCTCTGCTGGAGGAGAAGGAGGAGATACTGAGGAAGAAGGTGGAGAAGCTCAAGGAGGTCGGCGCCAACGTGGTGATAACTCAGAAGGGCATCGACGAGATAGCTCAGTACTACCTCGCCAAGGCCGGAATAATGGCCGTTAGGAGGGTGAAGAGGAGCGACTTGGAGAAGGTGGCGAGGGCGACCGGCGCTAAGATAATCAGCAACGTGGAGGACATCACGCCGGAGGACCTGGGCGAGGCCCAGCTGGTGGAGGAGAGGAAGGTCGGAGACGACAAGATGGTGTTCATCGAAGGCGCCAAGAATCCGAGGGCGGTAAGCGTGCTCATCCGCGGCGGCTTTGAGAGGATAGTTGATGAGGCGGAGAGGAGCTTGAGGGACGCCCTCAGCGCGGTGGCCGACGCCGTCAGAGCCGGCAAGATTGTGGGCGCCGGCGGCGCGCCGGAGGTGGAGCTGGCGCTCGCTCTCAGGGACTACGCGAGGGAGGTCGGAGGCAAGGAGCAGCTCGCCGTCGAGGGCTTCGCCAAGGCTCTGGAGGGCATAGTGATGGCCCTCGTGGAGAACGCCGGCTTCGACCCGGTCGATATGCTGATGCAACTTAGGGCCAAGCACGCCAAGGAGGGATGCAAGCACTGCGGAGTCGACGTCTACACCGGCGAGATAGTTGACATGATCGAGAGGGGAGCCTTCGAGGCCGTCGCGGTCCCGGCCAACGCGATCAAGAGCGGCACGGAGGCGGCCACGCTGATACTGAGGATCGACGACATCGTAGTGGCCGGCAAGAAGGAAGAGGGAGAGGAGAAGAAGTAAAGCCCCTCTTTTGACCTTTCACCCACGCCTTTTCCGGGAGCTGGGCAGTGGAGAGGCCCTTGATGATAAACGGGTTTCCCCGTTCGGGAACCACCTACCTCTACCGCTACTTGAAGTGGAGGCACGGAATAGCGCTATTCGAGCCCCTCACCTCTCCTCAGGTAGCAATGCAGGAGGCGCCGCCCGGGCTGAAAAGAGCATTGATTCTAAACAACCCTTTCAATAAGTACGCTTCCTTCTACCGGAGCTGGTGGATCCTCGACGAGCGCGACCTGAGGGAGTTCTTGGAAGCGATAAGGGGCATACCATTCAAAGAAGTGGCCTTGCACTTCTACTTGAAGACCGTTGTTGAGGAGGGTTGGGACGCCTACCACATAATCCGCCATCCTGCGGACAACTACATCTCGTACATCAACTATTTCCATAAGCGAAGGTTCTTCGGAAGGAGGGTTATGTTCGCCTTACTCACGGCACTTGCCAAGCTCGGCTTTGACTCGTCCAAGTTCTTCGCTCTCTGGGAGATGGCCACGCGCTTGGTACCGGCGCACAAGTTCGCCGAGGTGAGAAGGTCGTTCGAGGCGGCCTTTGTCGTCGCTTGGGTGTGGGCCAACCGGGAGGCCCTTAATGCCTTGGGAGAGGAGCGCGTGTTGC
>JAADDE010000048.1 GCA_013154085.1 Thermoproteota archaeon
AACTGCATCAGCACCTCAGGGTGCTCGCCCAGCTCGTTAACCTTCTTCGCGAAGGCTTCTTTCATGTACTGCTCGGAGAACTTGCGAAGCTTCGAGGGTTTGATCAGCCTCAGTTTTTCTCTCGCCTTATCAACGCGCTTCTGGTTGATCCGCGCTGGTGCCAGCTCACTCAGCGCCTCGAAGGTCTCCTTGCTCATGAAGGCCCAGAGCGCGGACTTCTTGCCCCTCTTGATCCCCAGCCAGCAGCGGCAGTGCGTTTCAAAGCACTTGCACCTCTCCTCAACCTTGCCCAAGGGCTCCACGAAGACCTTCTCGGTGGGATTCCAACTCGCTAACAGCTCCAGGGCGTGGGCCAGCCTGAGCCCGCTCTCGAGGAGGAGGCGATAGAGCCAGTAAAGGCGTTCGTTCTCTTGCTTGAGAACGCTCAAGGTCCTTGAGATCTCCTCGGGACTTATTTCGTGTACCTTCAGGCTTGCCTTGTACCTCCTCGACGGCACCTTCTTCAGGGCCCAACCGACGAAGTCGCTGTCGAGCCTCCTCTCAAGGTGAAGCCACCTAACATAGTGTCTAAATACGACACGAGCCCACTCCGGGAGCCCTGAGGCCTCTTCCACAACCTTCTCGCTCAGCGCCTTACCTTCGAAATACTTCTCAAAAAGGGAATGGTAGTACTTGACCCACCTCGCGCTTATTCCCTTCTCCCTGAGGTATATTTCGAATTCATCTTCCCACTTCATGAGCAAAGCTGGCTCGGGCTTGAGCCCGATTATTTCGTTGCCCAAGGCCCTTGCAGCCCACTCGAGGATCAACTTGCGCAATAGGGGATCTCCCAAGGCAACGCTCAGAATCGCGAGCAGAGGGGCGAGCTTGGGTCTGCCTTCGCGGTCGAGCAGGCCGTAGGCCTTGAGGATCTCTTTGCCCACGGAAGCCAAGGCGACATCGATCGGGAGCAAGGAAAGGATCCTCGCAACCACCTCGTCGCTGGGGATTACATCACCTTTGGCGTAGCGGTAGACGGTGCTTTTGCTCTTGCCGAGGGCCTTCGAGAGCTCTTCCGCCGTAAAGCGTTCGAGGACCGAACGGACCAGCCTCACTCGAGCCCAAGCATCGAGTTCGCTAGCGAACTTTAGTTGCACTTCGCTGATATGGTCCGTGCGACTCAAGGGAGGTTCGTGATCCGAAGAACCAGCGCTTCTCAGGTTGTTTAGGATTTCGCGTCCTCTGATCGTTAGACCGGTTAGATTTTCGAGCGTGGCGCCGGGGGCGGGATTCGAACCCGCGCCCCCCGTTAGGGGGAGTGGCTCTCCAGGCCACCCCCTTGGGCCGCTCGGGCACCCCGGCGTCGCCGGCGTCGCAGAAATGTCTAAAAAGCTTAGATGGGCACCGGCGGCCTCATCTTTGCGTCTCTAGCCCATTTGATCATTATTCTTTCCAGAAGTTCCTTTACCATAGGCGCGAGCCTTCCGGTAATTACTACCCTCCTCATTATGGAGATTCCGTCCCGCGGCCCCAAAGCGATGAAGCAGAAGGGCCTTTCCCTAGTAAGGAATGGCTTGTACGGCTCGCGCTTCTTTCCCAGCAAGTGTTTAATGACGTACCATCCGTGCCTCAAGGCCTCCTCGGCCATCTTCAAGGAGCTGTCGCTGGACGCGTCGCCAACCACGTAAACTCTTCTGCAGCCCTTTGCCCTCAAGTAGCTATCAACCATAATGAACCCTCTCTTGCCCTTCTCTGCACAGGGAATGTCTATGTTCGGACCTTGGACGCCGGCGGCCCATATAACTACGTCGGCCTCAAAGGTCCTCCCGTCCTTCGTTATTATTTTGTTATCCCTTATTTCCGATACTAACGAATTTAAGAAGTACGCTATCCCGTGTCTTCTGAGGCGCTCCGGGATTACTTCCCTAACTCTTTCGCAAGGAAGCGTAGGAGAAAGCACCGGCGCGGCCTCTAGCAAGAACACTTTGTAGCTCGAGAGCCCGGCCTCCCTAGTCCAAGCGAGCTCCCCGGCCGCTTCCAATCCGACGAGGCCCGTGCCGACGATTGCGATCCTCGCGTCTCTTCCGGCCTTATCTAGGGCGCGCTTTACCGCCTCGGCGTGTGATACTCTGTACAGCGGATTGACCCCCCTCACCGGCACCCACGGCTCCGCTCCGGGGGCCAGCACGGCGTAATCCGCGTCCAAGACCTCGCCGGTGGACAAGCGTAGCCTTACCGAATCTCCTTGATCCTCTACCTTGTCCACCAACCCCTCCACGTGATCCCACCTGAGTTTGGGCTCTACGCGCAACTCCTCGGGCTTCCTTCGCCCGCTTAGGACCTTCGCTAACGAGGGCAGATACTCGAAGTGCCGAGGGCCTATTTGCACCACCTCGATGCCTTCCCTTTCAGCGGCGTGAGCCGCGCTGAGGGCGCCGAAGCCCATCCCTACGATCGCTACCCTCACTGATCGTTACCCGGCCAGTACCCCCATGAATAGGAATAAACACTTACCCCTAGGCCTACCCGTGCCCCTCGCAGCAGTTGTGCCGAAGGAGAAAGCCCAAGAAATGTTAAATATGCTAAAGAAGAAGAAGTTGATTGATACACGATATAAAGTAGTAAGAGAAGGCGATCTGGTCTACATACCGGTTAAGGAGGTTGTAGACGATCTCAAAGTTGTGGAGAGAGAGCTCCCCCCCAGAGAGGTCAGGGAAGACCTAAGGACGTGTTTGGAGAGGAGACTCGGCAGGGGCGACTGGCCCCGCTCCTTCAGTATAATAGGAGACATCGCAATAATTTCAATAAACGACGAGATATTGTTAAAGTATGCAGATCATATAGCAGAATGCATAATGAAATCGCAGAAGAATGTCAAGTCTGTTTGGGGGAAGCTCGGCACCGAGGGACCACATAGGACTGCCAAGCTGGTGCATCTGGGCGGCGAGCGGCGCTCAGAGACTCTGTATAAGGAGCACGGACTGCTGTTCAAGGTAGACGTGGCTAGGGTATACGTAAACCCCTCGCTGGCAAACGAACACTCCTCGGTGGCGTCTCTGATCCGCGAGGGCGAGGAGGTTTTAGACATGTTCGCCGGCGTGGGCTTCTTTGCCATACATATAGCTAGTAGGAAGAGAACAAAAGTAGTTGCCGTAGACATAAATCCAAATGCCGTTAGGCTAATGATAGATAACTTAACCCTGAACAAGCTGAAAGGCGAGGTGATACCGGTCCTAGGAGATGCCGGCGAGGTCGCCAAGTTCTTCAAGGACAAGAGCTTCGACGTCATTATAATGAACCTACCGCATTCTGCGGTTAAGTTCTTGGATGAGGCTAGGAGGTTGGCGAGGAGAATGATAGTGCTCTACGCAGTGGGCACTGAAGAAGAGATTAAAGAGAAGTTTGGGAAGTATAAATACACTAAGGTTATAGATTATGCACCTTACAAAGGTATATGGCGCATCGAAATTCCCAGCAAATAAAACTCTTAAACCGGCTCCGGGGCCCCTCACCCGGAAGGCGGCGGTCGTCTAGCCTGGACTAGGACGCCGGCCTGCCACGCCGGAGATCCCGGGTTCAAATCCCGGCCGCCGCACCAGTCCTCCCCAACGGTTATCCACACCTCTCCCGCCCGCAGATAGGTGAGGGTCGGCCGTCAACCGCTTCATTGCTGATGCCTCACTGAGCCCTCAAAAAGGGTAACTAATCGCCAGAGCACCCTGGCCGCTAAACGCGGTTCGTTCCCGCCGAGAAGACCGGCTTTCATCCAGTAGCGGGCACTATGCGGCCTTGCTGGAGAAGCCCAACAAGCTTCACCGGACAAGGACGTCCTTAAACAAGGAATCGCCTAAGAGGTTTTTGAGTGAGGAGGAGATGAAAATCCAGTGCCGCCGCACAAATTCCTCGCACATTACATTAAACTGCTACGACTGGCCGCCTTGGGCAAGAGGAGTTTGAGACGGGCGCTCAAAGTTGTGTGGCTGTTGTACACATCGGTGCTGACCTATGGACTGACCGTGGCGCCCGTAGGAGTGGTCGTCGCGGCTGAGAAGGGAAGTGCCGGCGTACTGCCCTTCCAAGACCCGGGGGCGTCCGTAAGACACTTCTTAATGTTTTCAATAGAAGGTGCCTTGTCAGCAGTTATGGGTTGGGAGGGCCTCGCCTTCTCGACGATCTTAGGAGGGCTGACCGAGCTCTTCCAGTACTTCATCCCTTGGAGGACGTACGACACGTCGGACCTCATGGCTAACGTAATCGGAGCCGTGTTTGGGTTTTATGCGGCGCGCGCCTTGGTTAAGGATAAATAAGCACGCGTGGGGCCTCCCGTGGGACCGGAGATGGTTGAAGCGATAGTCTTCATGGTTGTAGAACCTCAAGCAGTGACTGAGATACCGAAGAGGTTGAAAGATATAGAGGAGGTCAAACACATATACGAAGTTACTGGGGACTATGATTTCGTAATTATGATGGAGGGAGAAAGCTATAGCGATATAGCAAAGATACTGAGGGAGAAAATACTGAAGATACCCGGAGTACTCCGGACCACCACCTCCTTCATCGTTGCAAAGCACAAGTGAGTTTTGCCAGAACACCTTCCTCCCGTCATGGGCGGGAAATTAACCCGACCTCGCGACGCTCCGGGGTCGGGCCTCGTGGACACGGGACTGAAGGGAAAGAAGGTACTCGTGACGGCCTCAACAAAGGGAATAGGCTTCGCGGTGGCTAAAGAGATGCTCAAAGAGGGCGCGACAGTATTTATCTCATCGCGCAGTGAGGACAACGTTAAGAGGGCGCTGGAAGAGCTCAGGAGGGTCGGCGAGGCCTACGGCACCGTCGCCGATCTGACCGCCCCAGAGGACAGGGAGAGGCTAGTGAAGGAGGCCGTTAACGCGATGGGAGGCTTAGACGTGTTCGTCTTCAACACCGGAGGACCGCCGAGCAAGTCGTTCAAAGACACGGACTTGAGCGACTGGGAGCTGGCCTACAAGCTCCTGCTCGAGAGCGCAGTGCACACCACTAAGCTCGTGCTACCATATATGTTGGAGAAGGGGTGGGGGAGGGTGGTTTACATTACCAGCGTTGCCATAAAGATGCCCATAGAAGGGCTGGTGCTCTCGAACGCGGTTAGGGTGGGCATAGCTGGCTTATTGAAAACGCTGGTGAGGGAGTACGCGGGCACCGGAATTACCTTCAACTCGGTGCTTCCGGGCTATACCTTGACTGAGAGGCTGGAAGAGGTGCTGAGGAAGAGGGCAGAAATGGAGGGCAAGGAGTTCGAAGAGGTGGTTCGGGAGGTAGAGGAGAAGATACCCTTGAAGAGGCTGGGGAGGCCCGAGGAGGTGGCGAAGGCTGTGGTGTTCCTAGCCTCTGAGGCGGCATCGTACATAACGGGCGCCTTCCTGCAAGTTGACGGCGGCTTAGTACCCACGCTCTTCTAGGACTTCCCTCACCCTCCTGCCGAGCTCCCTCGGCTCGACGGTCTCCCAGCCCTCAACTTCAACTACCTCCTCGCTCACCATTATGCGCACGTCGGCTGCGTATTTGTTGCACTGACGCCCCCTCTTCTTTACTTCTATTACTATCTCCGGCCTCCACGACAGCGGTCTTCTCGGCAACCTCCAGGCCGGGACGCCAGAGAAGTGTAGCACGTCGCCTTCAAGCTTCCAAGGGGGCTTAGAGATCATGAGATCCGGCACGCCGCCGTCTGGGTGAGGACTCTGGAACCACAGCAAGTATTCGAAGTCGCCCCTTATCTCATAGGGCACAAGCAGCATGCGCCAGTCCTTCACCTTCCATCTCCAAGCCGGAACGACAATCCCTTTGCCCCACCACGGGGTAAGCGCTTCCTTGGCCCCGGTCCTATCGAGGACCTCTGCGAGCGCCACCAGCTCGAGCTGCCTAGCCCCTTCGAACTCTCCGAACACCATTAGATCTATCTTCTCCAAGAACTTGTACCTCTCCAGCGTCTTCGGGACGTTTACTAACAAGCTTCTTCACCTCCTCAACCAGCTTGGACATCCTCCTAGCGTGGAGCTCCGCCCGAACTCGAGCCATGTAGGTCAACGTGCTTAGGAGTACTAGAATCATGCCAAATATAAAAGTAATGGTGGAGGCCGGGGCGGGCATGAAGAAGGAGGCAATCAGCGTTCCGTAGGACATCAAGAGAAAGTACTTTTCCCTCATAGTGCCACCGCGGCTTCCGATATCGAAACCTTAACCTTTTCAACGGCGTCGTCAACGCTGAGCGCCTTTATCCTTGTAGTTGGATGGAACCTCACGCTATCCGGATCTTTGAGGCCGTGCCCCGTTATGACGATTACCACCTCTTCATCTCCGTTGAAGAAGCCTTGAGAGGCCAGTTTGATCAAGCCGGCCAGGCTGGCGGCGCCCGCCGGCTCGGCCGCCACCCCCTCCTCGCGCGCGAGCATTCTCTGTGCCTTTATTATTTCTGTATCAGAGACTGTTTCGAACGTTCCGCCGGACTCCCTGACCGCCTTCCACGCCTTCAGCCAGTTGACCGGCTTCCCTATCCTTATTGCAGTAGCTACGGTTTCCGGGGAGTCCGTAAACAGCGGTGCATCTATCCCAGCCTTGAAGGCAGAGGCGATGGGCGACGCCCCCTCCGCTTGAATGCCGCTCATTCGGGGCAAGCTAGAAGAGTAGCCGAAGTCTTTAAGCTCCTTAAATCCCTTCCAGATGGCCGATATGTTGCCGGCGTTCCCGACGGGCACTATTACGTGATCCGGAACCCCGATCTCTTCAAATACTTCAAACGCCAAGGTCTTTTGACCTTCGAGGCGCCACGGGTTAAAGGAGTTGAGTGGGTAGAACTCGTCGTACTTCGAGAGCCTCCTCACCGCCTCCAGCGCGGCGTCGAAGTTGTCTTCCAGCTCCACTACCGAGGCTCCGTGAAGTAAGCTTTGAGCCAGTTTACCCAAGGCGACCTTTCCTTTTGGAAGTATTAGGAACGTCTTCAGGCCGGCTCGGGCCGAGTATGCGGCGGCCGAGGCTGCCGTGTTTCCGGTTGACGCGGCGACCACTGCCTTTGCCCCGACCTTCAATGCCTTACTCACGGCAAGACTCATGCCTCTGTCCTTGAAGGATCCCGTAGGATTTGCTCCCTCGAACTTTGCATAGAGGCGCCGCACTCCGACCCTCTTCTCCAGCTTCTCTAGCCTTATGAGTGGGGTGTTCCCCTCACCCATGGTGACTGGCTTATCTGTTTTAAGTGGCAACAATTCCCTAAATCTCCAGATTCCTTCCATGCGAGTTCTCCGTCGATACTCCGAGAAAGGGGGCAGCTCTTCCGGTTCGAACACGACCTCGAGGACTTGCCCGCACCGCGGACACGTGAAGAGCTTCGGCTTGACGTCGTATTCAGCTCCACAAGCTACGCAGCGGAGCCTCACTCGCACAGGCAGTTTCCCGCTAACTGCCCCCGCGGCGATATTAAATACCCGGCCTCTTCCGGCCCACCCAAAAAAGGCATAGAGGATTGTGATGAACGCCAATGTCCACAAGACGTTTTTAATAATTAGCGACTGAAGCATTGTGGCGCCGAAGTGCAGTGCTATCAGTGCTGCCGTCATGCCGAGCGCGTATATCACCATGCCACTTGCAAACACCAATGCAGAATAATCCTTGCTGTCTAAGTATACCTTGGACAGTACGGCGGAGACCGTCAGAGGTGCAATGATAACCAGCAACACGTGGGGCAGATCGAAGGTTAGGAAGTGTATGAAGTCGCTGGGAGGCTCGAATGTCAATGCGTATGTGACCGTTACAGCGAAGTATAAAGAAGCCCCTACGATGAAGTATAATATTGTTCTGTTTGTTATGCCAGTCCCTTCAAACAGTGAGTAGAAGATTGCTAGCATGGACAGAGCCCTTACCGAGGGAGTGAGGAGGCCCAGCAGATTTCCGTACACAAGCGCCTCTTCTAGAACCATACTGGCGCCATGGAGCGCCACTCCGAGGGCTAAGATACGTAGCCAGGCCAGCGCCGGATCCCTCTTCCCCAGCCTGAGGGCCGTGAGAGCCAAGAGCACGTCAACTGCAGCGGCAACTGTTCTCACAAAGGCCCCTGCATCCACACCTCTTTCCATTCGCGCGTTCTGCTGTTCGGGACCCAAATTAAGATCACGTGACCAGGTGTAGAATAGCAAATACTGCCAGAAGAATGCTCATGGTGTAAAGCATCAGCGTCAAGTGGAAACCTATGTTAGCTACTTCTTGGGCAATTGCAATTTTTTCGTTTCCAACCTCAACCACAACTACTGGTATCTTGACTGTGCTTGCGAGGCTGCCTAGCATGAAGACATCGGGAGGTCTCGAGTAGTACGTCCTCAGTAGCACGACGGAGCCAGGCGCGAGGCGCAACGTCGAAACGGACGGAGCACCCTCCAAGACCTCAGAAATCCACCTTTTGCAGTACCTAACTTTCCTCGGAACTTGGGTCCACGAGCTGCACTCAGATTGCAGACACACGGGCAACCTTCTCTCTACTCTAACGTAAACTTCGTCGAACCTCTCGCAACCGGAGCACTTGTAGACTTTCGAGTTCCCTTCCGTTCCTACCAACTCGCAATACGAGCACCTCACGTCGCCCGGGCGGAGAGTCTCTAATACCGGAACGAACGGACCTTGCGCGTTCCAGAGCGCGCACTCCTTTACGGGCTTTCCTTCAAGCTTCGCGCACGTGGGAACCGTTACAACTTCTGTTACCCAGCTCTCGCAGTAACTCAAAACCACCGAAGAAGGGTTTGAGGTCACGAAGCTCAGCCTAAGCGGGACGTTTAGGTAGTCGGCGCAAGTGTTGGAAATAGCCACTCCTAAGACGTAGCCGTCAGGCACGCGGAAGTTCATAAAGTGATACCTTAAGCTCCCTATTCCGGCCTTTACGTCGAGGCACTTGGGAGCGCCCAGCGCGACTGTTCCCCGGACGCTGATCCCGTCGAAAGTTAGCTCGTATGAGACCTCGGGAGCTTGGGACGTCGGAACGGCAGTGAAGGAGAGCACGACCTCGGTGCCGTTGCGTAGATATCCCTTCCACAAGAGCAAGTCACCTACAGCACTCTCGAAGCCGGAGACAGACGTCAGCGTGAGGTTGTTCAGCTTTACCTTAAGCGTAGCCTCTACGTCGCAATAACTCTCGATTACGACGTAGACCTTCAGCGGAGTGCCGAGCTCGGCGCGTCCTGCGGGATAGACGTTAACGTCTACGCAAGCCGAAGCGATCGGTACTGCTAAGAGCAAGAGAACCGCTTTCAGCCACTTCACGCTATCACCGCCACCAACACCGCTACTGCTAGCAGGGCCAGCAGAACGACGTTCAAGAAGGGGGCGGGCGAGGGAGCTTCGTTAACAAGTGGCAGTGGGTGGCCGCTGACGTACAATACTGCAGCGACGCGTTCGTCCGCGACGTAGGGTACCGTGAAGGACACGTACCTTGTAACGTTGACGGCAACCAAGTTTCCAGCAACCTTTACGGGCGTTTCCAACAGCGTCGGAACCTCCTTCTCGCAGTACCTAAGCTCCACGGGCTCGTAGCCCCACTTGGCGCATGCCTTCCACAGACACACCTCCTCGGCCTCCCATTTGAGGCATCTAAGCACGCTCCTCTCAGTTACTATAAAGGAGGTGCACTTTTCTTGCTGCGTTTCAGCACAGCGAAGGTCCCTTTCTACTACCTCTCTGCGCTCCACGCATCTGAGGGGCCCTACCTTCGCTTTGAAGGCGCACGCCTCCTCCTCGCATACCTTTACCACGAACACTTTTTTCTTCCACAGCGCACACTCGTAGATCAAAGTTGCTTGGACCGGAGTCGCCCCTCTGAGCTCTATTACCAGCGGAAAAGGCTCTGAGCACGTAAACGCTCGCACGCTGATCTTATCTCTGCTGAGGGCCGCCTCTGCATATCTGCAGTCCCCTACGCCGTTTATTACGAGCAAGCCCGTGTAGGGTCCGTGCTCGACCCTCAATCTTGCGGGGAGCTTCTTTATTACGAGGGTAACCACGTTGTCGCTTACCACCGTGCCGTCAACGAGTCTGGCATCGACGGCCTTAATCAGTACGCCTTCATCCACTGCGACCTTAATTGGAGGCTCCCCGGCGGCTATTGTGACGAGTACGCCCCCTTGACCCTCTCTGACGTTCACAGAGATAGTTGAACTCGCCAATGGAAGAAGAAGCGCCAAGACGACGAGTGCCCTCATAGTTCGTTGATGCCCTAGAATAGCGGCGCCCATCAAAACAATTATAGGCTTCGGGCGTAGTCGAGGGGCTTCAGATCCAGCGTCTCCGCCACCCGGGCTTCGCGGCTCTCGATCACTACCAGCTTCGACTTCTTCCTCGATAGGAGTTCTTTCAACATTTGCAAGTACTCCTCGTCGAGATATATGCCTTCTATGAAGACGTAGTCTCCCTCGCTGAGCGCCCATTCTAGTAGCTTCTCTTCCACCTCCAGTTCGCTTCCCTTCAAGCCTTTGCACGTCTGTGTTTCAAGCAGAGCTCCGCACTCTTCCTTAGTACCCAAATAGCCCCTCCCCGGTGGCAGATAGACGGCCAGTCCATCGCTAGCAACGAAGACCTCAGAGGCCATGAAGTCATAGGGGTAGGGTATCTCGTCCTCGGGGCACCAGTGCCAGCCGCCCTTGATCGTAGCGCCGTCGCACGAAAGCTCTAAGAAGGAATGCGGGCCTGTGTAGACCTTGTAGTCCCGACACAAGGCGGAGGCGTCGTGGGTTAGGTCCTCCCCATTCACAGATGCCTTCAGGGCAGGCAAGGATAGCGCGTTGAGCAGTGCCTTCCATGATTCTTTTATCGCATCATTAACGTCGTTCAGCGATATCTCGAAGGAGCACTCCACGCACACGCCCTTCTTACACGGTTTCTCCTTGGCCCGCGACTTTAGCTCCTCCACGAACACAGATACCAATGCGTAGTGGGGCGGGGAGTTGGTGAGCGCTCCGAACACGGCGTAAAGAGACCTTAGGGCTAAGGTCTTGCCCGAGGCGGGCGGCCCCGAGATGAGGTAAGCCCCGTCCTCCTCCACGCTGAGCTTCACGGGTTCCGATACCTTAACCCGCAACAAATCTGCACCCCACCAATACGCTTTTCAGATAGCTCAAGTCTTGTAATAGAACCCCTAATTCGGCTCTCAGCACCTCCACGGCCGAGCTACCGCTTTGCTTAAGCTCTGTTACCGCCCTAGAAAGCTCGCATAGCACGTAGAGGTAAGGGTGCTCCGCCCCATCTCTGCACGCAAAGGCCGGGAGCTCCTCCAATTGCTGAAGCGAGCGCTCGAGTCCGTCAACGGCGCGGCCCAGCAGGGCGACGGTCACGTTTAGTTCCTTAACGTAGCCAGACATCCTCACCATCCTATGAATGCTTGGAGGTTCGCTGAGAATCAGCTCTCTGGCGCTCTCATCTATGCGATGAGCGCGCACGAGCAACGTGTGCGCCGCGTCCCCCCAGACGCAAACATCCAAGGCAGCCGAGTAATAGTCGAAGTAGGACGCAAGCGCTTTCTGTAGTGCCGGGTCGTTCAAGATCTGCGTCACCGTGGCGTTCAAGTGCACGCACGCGAGCAAAAGCGCGGAGAGCGCGTCCACGGAGGCTCCCGGACGTCGCTGCTCCCCAAACTTATTAACGGGTGGGGGGAGCCGGCCCTGGGCCGGTAGCTCAGCCTGGAAGAGCGCTCGGCTTGCACCCGAGAGGTCCCGGGTTCAAATCCCGGCCGGTCCACCATTACCCTCAGACCCTCCTGAGCTTACACACGAAGAACCCCTCGGAGCGGTGGATATGGGGCCACAGCCTTCTGCACTTCCCGGCGAATGGAAATTCCCACCCCAAGTACCTTGTTACGCCGGGGCTGCCGGCAGCCCCGGAATCAACAACTTCTACGTCGCTCCTCTTTTTGAGTATAGCATCGATTACCAGCTCGTTCTCCTCGGGAGCGATGGAACACGTAGAGTAGACCACCTCTCCTCCTTTTTTCAAGCTTTCGATGGCTCTATCCAAGAGGGCTACTTGGACACGGTGCATTAGGGCCAGATCTCTCGGGAGCCTTGACCTCTTGCGGCTGGGATCCCTAGCTATGACGCCCTCTCCCGTGCACGGCGCGTCCAGCAGTATCTTGTCAAAGGGACCGTGCTTAGGCGCGTCGTAAGCGTCGCCAAGCACCAGTTTGGCATTTAATATTTCCATCCTTTCCAGGTTACTCATTAAGGCCTTGGCTCTATCGGCCCTCCTCTCGAACAGATAGAGCTCTCCGGAGTTCCCCATCAATTGGGCCAAGTGTGTGGACTTTCCTCCCGGGGCCGCTGCCAAGTCCGCAACTCTTTCAAACGGCTTCGGATCGAGTACCAAGGGAGGAAGAGTAGAGGCGGCATCTTGAATATAGAACCATCCGTCTAGGTGCTCTGGCGTGGAGGACAGCGAGTAGGGCTTCCGGAGAACTTCGTAAGCGTGAGGACACCAGAGTACTGGGTGTAAGACGAAGCCCCTAGTCTCCAGCCGCCTTTTCAGCCTCATGCAGTTTACTCTTAGGAAATTGCACCTTATGGCATCCGGAGGCGTCCTTTCAAAGCCATCGAGCAGGGGTAGCGGATCGCCCAGCATCTCCCTATACCGCGCCACCATGTAGGGCAGATAGCCGTAGGCCCGCGCGAGCTCCCTATCCCTCTTCGTTATATTAAGGCGCTTGAGCTTCATTAATATCTCTCGACTCCACATGCTCTCCCGCGCGGAGGTCGGGACAGAGGTGAGGATTATTGTGGGTAACACCCTCGCGGCGAGGTGTTTTGACGGCATTGTTATAGACCCTGTGCATGCAGATCCATACCCCTTGAGGAAGATAAGGGTTGGGGATAAGAATGTGCCAATGATGCCTATCATTGTTGAGAGATGCCCTGAACGCACCACTTGCGTCGAGCTAAAGGGAGATGAAGTAATACTAAAGGACGGCTCACATGCGAAGGCTTGCAAGGGTTTCAAGTGTCAAGATCCTTGGCCCAAGAGGTGGACGCGGTTCCAACGAAAATATTTAGTAACAAATATAAGTATAGAGAAAGCCGCCAACATCTTGCCGGCCGGAATAAAGTCGCTGAAGGAGGGCAAGCTACTCCTCTCGGGCTGGAAGACCGTAGAATTCGACGAGCTGATCTGGACAGCCCCGTACGACGCGTTGGCGCGGCTCTTGGGCGCTCCGTCGCCGAGGAGCTTGGAGGCCACGGTAGCTGTATTTGAGGCAAGTGCCGATTGGAGCATTGCCTACCACCTAGGCAACTCAAATCCATTCTATGCTGTAGTCAAGCTCCAGAACATTGCTTGGGCGCTCGGCCCCGGAACCTTTGATGTCATCAGCGCGCTCAAGCATTTGGAGCGCAAGGGATACTTGAAGGTAAAGAGGTACCTCGCAAGCTTCACTATAAACTATTATGCCTTGGAGGAAGCTGAGGTGAGAGCCCCGGAGTGGATAAAGTTATTTGGGAGAACGGCGGAGTGGCGGGAACGCTCTTTGGAGGAGCTGTTATGTTAGAAACTTGATTCCCACTAGGAACATAAAGAGCGCGAAGAGCCTCCTCAGCGTGTTACTTCTCATGCCTTTCATCGTGGCTGCCCCCAGCTTAGTGCCCAGAACTATTCCCGGGGCGAACGCGGCTGCCGTGCCCAAGTCCGCATAGCCGGCCAAAATCTTGGGAACTGCGCTGGCTACGGTAATTATAGGCAGTGCGGTAACGCTCATGCCAATAGCAACCTTAACGTCAACCCCAAGCAACACTAGCGTGGGATTAAGCAACACGCCTCCGCTCATGCCCACCAGCGCTGCAAAGGTGCCTATACCGACGCCGAGCAAGAACAGCGTTACCTTCTTCGGTATCTCCCGCCTAGACCTAAAGTTGCCTACCCACATCATAATCCCTATTATCATGAATGATATACCCAACACCCTCCTCGTCAGTCCTAGCGCAGTGACGTAGAAGAACAACCAGTTTCCCAACAGCGAGCCTAAGAGGCCGCCCAGGCCTAAGAAGAACCCCTCCTTCCTCAACGTTCCCTGCTTCCAATGGAAGAACGCCGAGGTCAGTGTACTTATTACTATTATCACAGAGTTGGTCCCGACGGCCTTTGGGGGAGGCAGGCCTAATACGAAGACCATTATTGGTATTGCCAGCACGCCGCCCCCGACGCCGAAGAGCGCGGCGACGAAGCCTGTCAGTATGCCGGCGAAGAACGCTATCAGCACCTCCGCCTAACCCGGCGCAGAGCTTCAGAGGGCCTCGTAATAGGCCTCGGTCCCGGGATAGCTCTTCATGAACTTTTCAGAAAGGGGCGGGATCTCCTCATCGGACGACGCTCACGCCCAGCGCCTCTGCAAGCTTGCTCAAGCGCCCGTCAAACGTGGCCAGCGCCAAACCGTTCTCCTTTGCTGTAAATAAAATTATTAAATCGTTGATCCTTTTTGTACTAAGCTTCCTGGCCTTGAGCTCTCTTAGAGCCTTGATGTATACTTTGGCGCTTTCTTCAGCTAGTTTGCAGAGCTCAGTGTACTCCTTCACTTTAGCCCCTATGATGTTTGGGTCCAAGTTAAGCTTCAGCATAACCCATATAAACTCATGGATTACCAGCTTGGAGACATATGGTTCGTTAGTATCCACTATCTCCTTGGCCTTTTCATGGAAAGGCGAGTCCTCCACGGTATCATAGACGAGGACGTTTGTATCAAGGAGAACCTTCATCGAGGGCTTCCTCCACGAGACTTTCTATATCTTCTGGGCTCAAGGGCTTGCCCAACTTTACCGTAATCCTCTTCTTCTTCAACGGTATAATCTTTACTACCCCCTCCTCTTCGTCGAACACCACCTTCACCTTATCTCCTTCTTTTATTCCTGCCGCCTTTCTGACTGAGGCTGGTATGGTGACTTGGTAGTTACGCGTTACTTTGACTATTTCCATGCCTCCCAGCCTAGTAACTCCTTTTAGTAATATATAAGCATTCCTACTATGCCCTCCAAGATACACGTTTTATAATACCCGAAATGAACCCTTCCCGGGCTCTGAAAAGGATGACGAAGAAGTACTTAGTCCAGCACGCCTTGGGCGCGTTCCTCCTTAATGAGGAGGGCGAGGTAGAAAGGTACGAGCTGAACGTGAAGGACGTTGACGAAGCTGCCGAACAAGCTCTAATTATGGAAGGATGGATCAGAGGAATGAAGGAAGGAGAGGAGAAGAGGGCAGGCTTAGCGGTCCCCGCTAGGAGACTTCTTGAAAACCTAAAGAACGAGAACTTCGAGGGCATTCTGGTATTCGAGACGGACTCCGAGTCCCGAGAAGCCGCGAAGCTGGGCTTTGAGGTTGCGGTGGAGCCGGCCAACGTTCCAGCCAGAAGGCTGAGGCTGCTGGTGCCCGAACTGGCGGTCAAGTACGGATTTACGGACACCACGGAGGAGTTCTATGAATGGTTGAGGGCTGTTGACATAGAGGTCGTCAGGAGGAAGCTGAGGAGCGTTGCCCAGAAGAGAGACCTGCTCGCCGCGCAAGCCGTTAGGAGCATAGACGATATAGATAAAGTAATCAACTTAATGGTTGCGAGGCTGAGGGAGTGGTACGCGCTCCACTTCCCAGAACTGGACAAGCTCGTCAAAGACCACGAAATGTTCGTGAAGATAGTGGCTGAGCTGGGGGGAAGGGACAGCATTTCGAAAGAAAGGCTCGTAGAGCTGGGCTTCAGCGAGAGCTTAGCAGAGAAGGTTGCCGAAGCGGCCAGGAAGAGTACGGGTGCGGACCTTACCGAGACCGATATAGAGCAGCTCCAGAAGCTCGCCCGGATAATCCAGAGCTTGTACAACTTAAGGAGAGACTTGGTGGACTATATAAGCTACATAATGAAGGAAGTGGCCCCCAACATCACGGCGCTGGTGGGCCCGGTCTTAGGCGCGAGGCTGATATCTCTCGCGGGCTCCTTAGAGAACTTGGCAAAAATGCCGGCCTCCACAATCCAAGTGCTCGGTGCCGAGAAAGCGCTGTTCCGGGCGCTGAGGACTCAAGGCAAGCCTCCCAAGCACGGGATAATCTTCCAGTACCCCGACATCCACCGCTCGCCGAAGTGGCAAAGGGGTAAGATAGCCAGAGCGTTGGCGGCTAAGCTGGCAATAGCGGCCAGGACGGACTACTTCACGGGCAGGAACATAGGCGACAAGCTCAGGAAGGAGCTAAGGGAGAGAATAGAGGAAATAAAGAGAGTGTACGCGAAGCCGCCCAAAAAGAAGCCCGAAGAGGAGAGGAAGGCACCTCCGGCGAAGAGACCCAAGAAGAGGCCTCCAAGGAAGGGCAAGAGGGGCAGGAAGGGAGGAAGAAGGAAGTAAACACTTTTCCACGTCCGTCCCGGCTACCCTTGGGCGGTGAATGTGTCCGACGAGTCGTTTCCTTCGAGGGAGGAGCTACGCGAGGTACGGGAAGCCACGGAAAACGTCAGGAAGGAGCTGATGCAGTTCATTTTAGAGGTCAAGAGAGACCTCTACGCAGCGATAGAGAGCTCTCGCAGAGAAATAATGGATCAAATTGACAGAGCGCGTACAGAGCTCAAAGGCGAAATTAAGGATGCGGAAGCAAAGTTGACGAACCACATAGATGATGCGAAAAGAGAGCTAAAGACCGATATAACCAATTTGACGGTAACCGTAGAGAAGGAGCTGGAAGGGGTAAGGGCGGACGTAGAGGACTTTGCTAGGGCCGCGCTGAGAGCCAGCAGGGCGAGCCTGACTGCGTCTCTAATCACGCTGACGCTGTTAGTAATCTGGATAGTGCTGAGGGGACTCCAAGTAGTCAAGTAAGCTTTAGCTTGAGGGCATCCGTTTTTCAGGGAAGCGATTCTTGAAGAGGTTAGACGACTGGAGGGCGTCCAGAGGTCCCGTAGTTTGTCATGCCTCAGAGCTGGTTGACGAATTCGGCACCATCGTCAGCTGGAAGGGGCCCTTCAGCCATAGGGCCGTGGCTCTGTACAGCCTCTTCGGCGTGGAGCCCTCGAGGGCCGAGGCGAACCTGCTCGCCGGAAGAGTGATCGGCGTTCTGAGGATACCCCCACCGCATTCCAAGATGAAAGGTGTGGCTAGGGCGATGGAGCTAGAGCACAATCCAGCATTAATCGTGAGGAGGGGCGAACGAGTGTTCGTCGAGCCCGCCCTAAGGCACCCAAACGGTTTCGCTGTGCTCCCGGAACCATTAAAGGTAGCAAAACGCATGAGCGAGGAGATAGGCTACCCCGTCTTGATAGTCAAGGAAGTTCCCTCGTACTGCTGTTGGCACGTCTCCCCCCTTGCGTGGACCGGCGTGCCGCTCAGCGAGGCAGGCAGGTTCCGCCGAGGAGTGCCCGTGGGCGTGAGCGTTCCAAGGACCCCCGTTCTAGAGGGTTGCTGGCAACTGGACGAGGAGGTAGAGTGGGAAGAGGGCGAGGGATTTCCGATGATCTCATTGAAATACATTAAGATAGCTATTATAGACAAAATCAAGATGTTGCTCTTGCCCCTCAGAGAGCTTGAAGTTATGGCGTTGAGCAAGCCCTAGACCACGACCGCCCAAGAGGATGGCATAGCGTGCCAGCCGCTGT
The DNA here is from genome assembly GCA_013154085.1 of Thermoproteota archaeon. Taxonomy (GTDB): domain Archaea; phylum Thermoproteota; class Thermoprotei_A; order Sulfolobales; family Ignicoccaceae; genus Ignicoccus. The sequence goes on from JAADDE010000048.1 coordinate 17,588, forward strand.
CTAGGAAGTCCGGCGCCCAGACGCCGGCTCTCTTATTAAAGAACGGCGTACCCTTCCTAGTAAACACGCTTACGACCTTACCTCCGTGGTAGAACGCAACTCCGTCGACAGGCGTGTTGGCCCTAACTATGTACTTCACGCCGACAGCATTGAGGAGGTACCTCGTGGCCCCAGGGCCCCAGAGGACGCCTCGGCCGCGCGGCGACGGGGACCAGCATTCTTCGGGTCCGTCGTCCCAGCCGCAGACGTTCGCAGGGTCGTTCCAGAGAATCTCCTCAACCACCTCTCTTTCTGGATCGCCATAAATACATGAAACCCCCTTGCACCCACGGCGTAGCAGGACCGTTGCCGGACCCCCGTGATACGCGACGACTGCTCCTTCTACGAGCAGGGACAAGGGCATTGCATCAAATACCTTCTTAGCGGCGCCGTAGACTCTTTTCCAGTCTCTAAATCTCTGGGCTAGGTGCTGGGGAAAGTCGTGAGGTAAAGGTTCCAGGCCCGGGAACGGTTCGTGGTTTCCCCGGAGCACGAACACTTCCGATGGGCGCTTAGCCTTAAGCACGAGCACCAGCAACAGAGCCTCCAGCTGCTTGGGCCCACGGTCCACGTAATCTCCTAGGAAGACGAGCTTGTAGCTACTGAGGACGTTTTTGAGCCCCAAGAGCTCCCAGACGTCGTACAAGGTGACTATGTCGCCGTGCAGGTCACCGTGGAACACGGTACGGGCATCCGGTTGCGAGCTGACCACTTTTCCGTCTTTCGACAGCACCTCCGCACCTTCCAGCAACAGCTCCTCTGCCTCCTGCTCACTCAAGGAGGCAACGACCTCGGCAAAGGACGCTAGGTCGTCAACAGGCAGATCTTTCAACCTCAAGTTTATCACCTCTAAGGGTCCTCTCGCGGTAATTTCTTCATCGCTGGCGCTCGAGGGGGGCAAGTCATTGTCATCCCCAGTCCGCACGGGGCCCGCCCTTTAAGGGAGTACTATCGGATGGAAAGAGCCCTTTATTCCTTTGAGCCTAGACATAATCTTTTTCGTATCACCTTCAACCTTAACTACGACGAACGCAAAGTTCTTGCCGAAGCCCATACATCCTTGCAACATGCTGTCCTTTACCAGCCTTATTACTTTGTCGACGTCGTCTCTCGGGGTTACTATAACTAGCAGCTTGCTCTTTTTAGGATCTTCCATAGCCGAAAGGTAGTCGAGGAAGGTGGCTACGGCCATCTCTACTACCTTTGAGCGGGTTATGTTCAGCTTTCTGGCAATTTCGTCTAGCCTCGCAGCGAGCTCCTGCGGCAGGGCTACCCCGAACCTCACGCTCATCCTCTGCAACCCTCAACCTACCATGTATATCCACCAAGATATCACTACCGCTGTGAAGGCCACTATTAGTATGTTAGTCCACTTGGCAATTTCCGGAGCATTTAATATAAATGACAGAAAGTTGCCAACTTGCCCTATTATCCCTATTGCTATTAACAAGAGAATTGCGGCTATTGTTACCCTAAGGGCGTCCGGCATCCTCCTCCAGCTCCTTCAGCGCTTTTCTCACGGCCTCAGCCACAACCTTTCCGTCAACCTTCCCCCTCAGTTTGGCCATGACTTTCCCCATAACGAGTCCGAAGCTCCTCTCAGCTCCCCTCCTCTTTATTTCCTCTATATTCTCCTTGATTATATCCCTAACGACGGCGTCAACGTCTATTTTGTCGACCAATCCAAGCTCCTTAATCGCCTCTCCTACGCTCTTCCCTTCCGCTACCTTTCTCAGGACGTCCGGTATGGCCTCCTTTGCGATGCTTCCCTCCGCGACTCTGTCGAGCACCTCTTCCACCCTCTCGTCGCTTATCTTCTCGACCTCTATGCCCTCCCTTTCGAGCTCTCGTAGGGTGTCGACCACAGTCCTCACCACTATAGTGGAGCTCAGCTTTCCGTGGTACTTTTTGACCAGTCTGTAGGCCAAGTCAAACCTCACGCTCGATATCATTTTTTCAGCCATGTCCTTTGGAAGTTTGTACACGCTCATTAGCTCTTGAATCAACTCTATGGGATTCTTAGGTTTGAGCTTTTCTGCCTTTTTCAGCATGTCCTCTCTGATAACTATGGGCGGTACGTCGGTCTCCGGGTACATCCGGGCCGAACCCGGCCTGGGCCTCAAGAACCGTGTGGTGCCGTCCGGGTTGGCGGCTCGGGTCTCCTCCGGCACCCCCTTGAGCGCGTACGCCGCGCGCTCCTTAACGGCCTCCAAGGCTTTCCTGGCCTCGTCGCCTAGGGCCAGTACCATGACGAACGCGTCTTCTTCTCCGCACCCCAGAGCTCTTTTTACTTCATCAACTTCCTCTTCAGTAATTCCGTACTTGGGCAGTTCGTCGCTGTGAATAATTCCGCCAACCCCAGCCCAGAACCTAGCGTAGTCGGCCAGCTCCGTCCCAAACCTTCTGCCGGGCTGAACTTCCGTCCCTAAGATTCCGGCGAACTTAGGGAGCTTCACGGCAAACGCGCCGGCTCCCCTCTTGAGGGCCCTCTTTACAATCTTGCTTTCAGAGTCCTTCATAATGTAAGTTATATCCATTATCGGCTGCTTTAGCACGTCCTCCTCCTTGAGTCCTCTTCTAATTAGCTCCTCCTTTATTTCGAGAAGCTTCAGTTGCCTCATTACCTCGTATTCCACTACTTTGTCTATTATATCTAGCTTCTGTACTCCTTTAATTTCCGTCTTGGCTCCGCCTTTAATCGATACATTGAGGTCCTGCCTTATGGTGCCGAGCCCTCTCCTGACGCGTCCGGTGAGCCTCAGCATCTGCCCTATCCTTAACGCAACCCTCTTCGCTTCTTGAGGGGAGCGTATGTCCGGCGACGTGGCTATTTCTATTAATGGAATGCCCAGCCTATCTAGTTTGTAGAAGGTGAGCCTTTCCTTCTCATCGATCTTCCTTGCGGCGTCCTCTTCCACACATATTGTTTCGATGCCTATTACCTTGTCCCCTAAGTTCAGTTCCCCGCCCAGTGATACTAGCATAGTTCTCTGGAAGCCGGAGGTATTGGAACCATCAATCACCATTTTCCTCATTACATGTATCTCATCAACTATTTTGCTGTCAAACGCTTTTGCCATGGCGAGCGCGATTATTATTGAGTCCTCGTCGGCCTCATGGGGAGGCTCCTCGTCGGCCTCTACTAAGCACGTGCACCTCCTTGGAGCATGGTAAACATATGTTCTACCCTTCTTCCACTCGAAGAGCGCCGCTATGTCAACCTCTCCCAGCTCACTCCTAACCGGCCTGAGCCTCCTCTGAAAGACGTCGGCCTCTTCCTCTTCCTCCACTAGCTCCGGCCTGCAGTGACAAAACAGCTTCCGCTCAGTCTTCAACTGCTGGTGTATCTCCAATCCCACCTTTAGGCCGAGTTCCTCGTAGTTGATGTTCAAGGCTTCAAGCCCCGGGCTCCCTTGAGAGGTAGAGTTAAAGCGTTCCCAGCGGCGCCCGAAAGCCTCCAGAGCCCTTCTTGCAAGGGGTTGCACTACTCCCTAGCGGAGCGCATCGTGAGCACCAGCCCCTTTGTCCTCCATTTAAAAGGTTTGCTTGCTAACACTAGGGAGCGGTGAGGCGAGTGAGGCTTAGAACGGGCGTGAAGGGCTTTGACGACCTAGTGGCCGGAGGAATCCCGCGGGGATTCATGGTCGCCGTTGTGGGCGAGCCCGGTACGGGAAAGAGCATCTTCAGCATACACTTCGCTTGGCAGGGTGTGATGGACGGTCAGAAAGTGATATACGTAACTACCGAGGAAAGCAGAGAGAGTATAATAGCACAGGCACAGCAGTTTGGCTTGAGGTTCGAAAAAGCGATTGAAAATAAAAGGATGATAATAATAGACGCGCTGTTAAAAGACAAGAGCGACAGATGGAACATGATCGAATTGACTATTGAGGAGTTACTGAGTAAAATAATCGAAGCGAAGAAGGAGCTGGGATACGGCGATGCGAGAGTAGTAATAGATTCCATGAGCGCATTCTGGCTGGACAAGCCGGCTATGGCTAGGAAGTACAGCTACCTCGTTAAGAGGGTCCTCAACAAGTGGAACATGACTATAATTGCCACTAGCCAGTATGCAATCAGTACCTCCTTTGGATTCGGATTCGGGATAGAGCACGTCGCCGACGGAATAATAAGGTTTAAGAAAATAGTTAAAGGATGGGAGCTCAAACGCTTCGTCATTGTGGAAAAGATGCGCCAGACTCCACACTCACTGAGGGTCCACGAAGTTGAGATCAGGGACAGAGAGGGTATGGTAGTGAAGGGCCCAGTAAGCATGAGCAAGGAGGAGGTAGTACTACCAGAGAAGGTGGTTGAGGGCGTTAAGAGAGGCATTCTGAGGAAGTCGCTCGAGGAAACTCTGATGGAGGGCTAACCCATCCTCCACTGGACGTTTCCTACTTTGATCACCACGTAGTAGCCCAATATAGGAAAGCCCCTCTCGGCATAGAACTCAACGCACCTCTCGAAGTCTGAAAGCTTCGTGGCAGTGAAGCTCATCTTGGCCACGAGCTTGGGCGGCGCCGCGTACAGCTCTTGGTAGACTTCGTATTCGACTCCAGTAGGTGCTATGGAAAGCGCAGGTCTCGCTTGCGGGAGCACGACGCATGCCTTCGTCGGCCCTTCGGGCACGGCTACGGCGCTTCCGCTGGAGAACCATATCACCTTAGCAAATGGCATAATATAGTTGAATATGTAATTAAACGTAGGTATTGAAAATATTATACTGTTTGTGGAATTGGCAGTGACGACGAAGTACACATCCTTCAGCATCCTATCGAAGATCTTTGGCACCCTGAATGTTAGCAGATAGCTACTCTGAGGAGCCAAAGCCACGTCGAAGAATTCTATGCCCAATGGATCAATAACGGCCTTGAGGGTTACCTCGAACGGACAGACGTTTTCGACTGCCAGCAGAACCCCCTGCCCGGGTGTCAGAGGAGTCTCGGTGAACAGCCTATAGTTTACGCACAGATCGCCCGTACTGGCTTTTACGTACTCAAACTCCGTTATCCTTATGCCGCCTACGGTGACGTCCATCTTAACTCCGTCAGCGAGAAGTGCGAGAGGACCCAAGGACGGTAAGGTTATGTTCTTACATCCGCTGATGGGTCCCGCGAAGAGCACGCGCTCTCCGATTCCCCTAAGGTACGTCTTTATCTCTACATTTAATGTAATGTTCGAGCACACGGTCGTCCTTTGATCGCTCCAAGGCTTGTAGGATATGAAGGGCTGATCTCCGTGTAGCCAAGATACCTTGAACGTTAGTGCAAAGACCACTTGGGCAATGATTATTAGGAGCACGTTTCTCATTAGATAACCCCGGAGGAACGGAGGGCGCGTTGCGGTAAAAGCTAGCAACGTAGCTTTCTCGAAGCGTAACGGTATCTCATGGGCACGAGTGCAACCTTAATTATTCCTGGAGCTCTCCGGATCAAGGATATAGACGGCCTCCAATCGAACGCCCTCAACCCGACTCCCCTGAGGTCCGTGTCTACGGTCAAGTACCAACCGCCAGTCTTGAGGGACTCCTCTATGCCCTTGATTATGCAAGGTATCGTGCTGACGCTTGCGTTGGGCCAAGGGATGCCGTACCTCTTCAGTATGCGGAACAGCTTCTGCTCCGGGTGATAGTACCGCTCTCCCCAGATAAGGGCAGGCCGGATGATGCCGGCGCTGGGATTCCTCTTCAGCACCTCCTTTTCTCCAATCATTTTGGTTTCTGAATACGGTCCCACAGGCTCGCATCCCTTGAGGTGTTCTTCTTCCTCCCTAACCACAAGATTCTCATCAGCACACCTTTCTGCAATGCCCATTGCCGCCACAGAGCTCGTGTATATATACTTCATGCCGAGCTCCTCGGCAACCTTTAGCGACGTCAGTGCTTTGGTGACGTGGGCATCATACATTTCTTCTCTGCTTCCCTTGAGCTTGCCTACCAAGTAAAGTAGGACGTCTGCTCCGCACTTACTTAGGGCCGCTTTGAGCTCTTCCTCGGTGAGTTCGTTAAGTAGGTAAACCTCTGCGTTCTCAAAGTACTTCTTGAGGAACGGCCTCTTCTTGGCTGAGGACCTCCTCGCAATCACACACGACGGTAGGCGATCAACTAAGTTGACTCCCAAGTATCCCCAACCGCCTACTAAAGCGTACTTCAACGCCATCACCCTGTCAAATCTAGCTTGTTATAGCTCCCCAAGACTTTCAAGAACGTTGCGTTCTTGGAAGCCTCATCTAGCACTTCGCCCAGTTCGTTTCTCGACCCTTCGACCTCCAAGTAGAACACGTACCTCCAAGGGTGCTCTTTAAGCGGTCTTGAATATATCATGGTCAAGTTGGCCCCCCTCTGCGCGAAGGGCGCGAGGAACTCGTAGAGCCCGCCGGGCCTGTGGGGCACGGAGGCCAGCAGAGCCGTCCTATCTCCACTTGGGTTGTCGTGCTTGTGTAGGACGAAGAACCGAGTCGCGTTGTGGGCCCTGTCCTCAACGTTTGCCTTCAACACTTTGAGGCCGTAGAGCTCAACAGCCTTCGGCGAGCATAGCGCGGCCGCGCCGGGCTCCTCCGACGCGATCCTCGCGGCTTCCGACGTGCTGCTCGTCGGGATTGCTTCAACTCCCAGCGCTTCCAGAACCTTCGTCGCTTGTCTAAATACCATTGGGTGCCCATATATCCTCTTGATCCCGTCGACGCTCGAAACCGTGCCGGATGCCAGCATAATCCTAATCGGAATTTCTATATCATGATACACTTTCAGAGGAGTCTGCAACAACAAATCTATGGTTTCGTTGACCGGCCCTTCCAGACGGTTGGCTATCGGCACGACGCCGAAGTCGGCCTCGCCCTTTTCGACAGACTCGAAGACATCGGGTATCGACTTCTTTGGGACGAGCTCCTCCTTCGGAAAGAGCACTGAGGCGGCTTCGTGTGTGTAGCTACCCGGAGGGCCTAGATACGCCACCTTTACCTTCTGGGGGACTAGGGAGCGAATCCACTCTATCACCGGCTTGAGCTCCTCAGGCCACGTGCCGGACGGAAGCCTCGAAGGCCTTTCACGAAGTAGCTCCTCCGCCAGCCTCAGCAGCTCCTCCGGCGATACCAACGTTCAAGCCCCGAGATCTCCCGGCAAGTCTTCCCAAAATACCTCGAAGCCTCTATGCTTTAAGGCCCCTAAGGCCTTCTTCAAGCTCTCGAGGGGAATTAAGATATAATCCCTCTCGACGCTCGAGTATACCATTACTGGAACGCCGGCCTCCGCCAGCGCGGCGGAGAGTTCGGCCAAGAAGCCTGTCGTGCTGGGGTCTAGCTCCTCGCTGACCAGCACCATATAGGGGCCTAAGCATTCACCGGTCCTCTTTTTACAGACCTTCGTAACCGTGCCCGCCACGTCCCTGACCGTCGCCAGCGCGTCCTCACAGCGCTCAGCATTCTTACAGATGTAGAACTCTTGGGGAAGCAAGAAGAGCCTTCTCACGACTCCCGGGAAGAGAACCTTAATAAGACGCTTATGACGCTACTCGTGGGTGCTCGCTGTGGCCCTCGCAATACTGCTCATAAACACAGAAATTGGCGGTGAGGTTGACGTGTTCGAAAAGCTGAAGGAAATGAAGGAAGTTAGAGAAGCTTACATAACCTACGGCACCTTTGACATCGTGGCTAAGATCGAGGCCCCGAGCTTAGCTGAGATACAGAGGGTTGTGAACGAGATAAGGAACCTCAGGGGGGTGCGCTCCACGTTAACCCTAATAACGGTTGAAGGCAAGCACTTTCAGAAATGATAGTCGCAATCGACAGCTTCGACACGCCCCACGCCGGTTGTACGACCCTCACGGCAACCCTCTTAGCCCTCCACCTCGCATCCCAAGGATTCCGAATGCTCGACTACCCACGCCTAGTGAGGCTTAATCCGGCAGTGCCTTGGAAGACCAGAGGCAACGCGGCAGTGGCCTTAACCTTCGAGGGCGATGCTGAAGAGCTTTTCTCAGAGTCGAAGCGTTTCCTGGAGAAGGTTCCCGGCAAGGGCGCCCTTGCCGTGGGGGAGAGCTTCCCTCCAATATACGAGAGGGCAATTGAAAGGGTCATTGATCCAAAGGACGTTCTGAAGGAATTCGACGGGCTGTGGTGGGGAAGGCCCGAATCGCTGGTAGGAGCGATCGCGGCCGGCTCGGCGAGGGACCTCAGAAACTTCGAGCTCATAGCATATAGGGTACCGGAGAACCTCACTAAGCCGAGGAGGTGCTCCTTCCACCCGATCTACGAGGCCCTCTCAGATCTGTTCTTCCCGCTAATTCACGAAAGCGACCCAGAGGTCGTGTGCCCCAGAGGCTGGGACCCCGTGCTCCTCGGTATCAGAGGTAGCTATCCGCCGGCGCTGTGGGAAGCGCTCAAAGCGTTCAGGGGCGAGCCCATAGCGCTGGCAACCATGTTTCGGACCAACCAGCACTCCTACGATCCGTCTCCCACGACTTCCCTCTATCCCTACGATTTCGGCAAGGTCCACTTTGAGGGGTCTTACGAGCTTCGACGCGAAGACGTTATGTTTGGGGATTATGTCCTCTTCAAGGAGACAGGAATAACAAAGGTATTCAAAGTGATGTCGGGCTGGAGAAACAAGGTAAGGGCAGACCTAGATGTGATATCAAAACCCGGAATCAAGGAAGTAGCAGCGATAAAAAACGCCAGGATTGTGTTCTGGAGGAAAGAAGCTCCGCGCTGTCCTAGGTGCGGAGGAAGCATGACCAGCCTTGGGAAGAGGACGCTGAAGAGGAGGTGCAAGAAGTGTGGATTTACTGCGGAAGCCCTCAGCAAGATCAAGGTCGTTGTGGTTGAGGGATCGCTCTACCCCGTTCAAGGGAGAAAGCTCCACCTCGAGGGCGACTACCGCGGTCCGCCGATAGGTGCTGACGGCAGGATATGCGAATTTCCGGGGTGCGCTATATGGGTCGCACACGGGTTCGCTCATCATTAGGCAGCGTCAGCAACGCCGACCCTGCTCATCCCCGACGCGAAGGCTCCCATGTGTTCATTTATTAGCTCTAAGAGCTGTGCCGCGGCCTCCCGCACCACGTCGCTGCTCTCCTCTTCTTCGTATTCTATTTTGAAATGCACCGGAATGTCGTTGCCCAGAGCCATGTTGTGGAAGCTGTGGAACGTCTGGGCCACGGGAAAGCTCTCGCTGACTTCGTTTACCTTAAGCAATACCTTTATCCCGTATTCTCTTCTCATCAGCTTTGTAAAGTAATAGAGACCGTCCACCAGCCTCTCATACAAATAGCGCGGCATGGTGCTGGGCACCGTAACAGTAAGCGTGAGTGCCACCACCCTTCCCCGCCCAATACTATCGAGGAACACTCTCTGCTTTATCTTAGCCAAACGCCTCTGCCCACTCGGAGTATCCAAGATGCCGTGGACCTATTCTAAAGCCGGTGTCGACCTAACACGACAGAGGAAGATGCAAGAGCAGTTTTTGGATAAGGTAAAGTTAAAGGCGAACCAAGTGGGAGGCTACGCCTCTTCCTTCAGAGCCTGCGGGGAAATGACGCTTCATGTGGACGGTGTTGGTACCAAAACGCTCCTGCTCCGAAAGTATTCCCGAAACTGGGTAGCGGGCTGGGACTGCTTGATGGTCAACGCCAATGACATAGCTTGTGAGGGATTCAAAGCAGAGGTATTCGTTGACTACTTGGCCACAGAAAGAGGCGACCCGGGGCTGGCTGAGGAGATCGCGGAGGGCCTCTCCCGGGCCTCCGAAGAGCTCGGAGCTGTAATGGCAGGGGGCGAGACCGCTATAATGCCAGACGTGGTCAGGGGCTATGACATCTCTTGCACGGTGCTGGGCAGAAGGGCGGCCGAGCCCTCCCGCCCAGAGCCGGGGGACAAGGTCATAGCCGTATCATCGACCGGTCCCCACGCCAACGGGTACACGCTGATCAGGAAGCTAATCGACGCCGGACTGCTTGACCCAGAGCCGTTGCTGGACTTCCTCCTAGCCCCCGTGGCTAACTATCACAACCCGTTGCTAGAAGCGATGAAGGAAGGCCTCGTTAAGTGGGGAGCTCACGTGACCGGGGGAGCATTCTTCAAGGTCCATTCCAGGTTGCCCAAGGGCCTCGGGATAAGGCTGGAGTGCTGGGAGATACCCAAAGGATTCTTGGAGATAGTCGAGGCGGCCGGGATAGGCCCCGAGGAGGCATACAAAACCTTCAACATGGGCATAGGCTTAATTGCGGTGGGAAGCGAGGATGCAGTGGAGATCTTCCGCAGAGCCGGCTTAGAGGCTTGGGTGGCCGGGGAGGTGGTGGAGGGACCTTCCGAGATATGCACGCCTTGGGGGAAGCTCATCATTAGGTGAAGAGCAACTTTTTGAGCTCTTGGGCGGCCTTCTTGGGCACCCCGCTTATCACTACTTCTTCTCCGCTCCTCAGCTTTACAATGACGTTCGCGTACCCCAAGATCTTGCCGGCCACAGAGCTCTCCACGGCCACCTCTGCAATAGAGCTCTTGGGGATGCTTCTCGTCTTGCTGTATAGAGGAAATTCAATGCTTATTACTAAACCATCTTCTTTAAAATAGTACTTAATTGAGCGAACGTAGATTATGAGGTATACTACTTCCAAGATCGCTATAACGGTTGCCGCAACGCTTAGGGTTGCGAGTCCCAGATACTTACCGGCTCCAGCCACCGCGAGCGGGACCAAGACGGCCGGGAACCACTTCCTTGCGCTTAACAGCGATATCATCCCCAACGCGACTGCGCCGGCCAGCCATGTGTACCAGTCTAGCACCATGGCACCTACGCATAAAGCGATGGTTAGGGAGGAGAGAATCAGCTCTCCGGCCTTTGCGCGAATTGTGGGCCTTATCACGACCAAGCCCTCAGCGCTCAAGACCTTCCTCACCCCCTTCAGTCACTGCCCAAGATCTTCATAGGGCCTGGCGAACGTGGGCCTCTTTGAGTATAGCACGGGCAGAGTTTGGGGGAGCTGAGGATAGGAGCCCACCTCGATCCTAATCCGCTCTATTAAGTCTTCTATTCTCAAGTCCTCCCTTTCGTTGGTTTTCCTCCGGATGACGATCAACCTTCCTAGTTGCTCTTCTCGCTTGCCTATAAGCACGAGGAAGGGTATCCATTCCTTACCGGCATCCCTCAGCTTCTTCGAGAGCGGCACGGACCGGTCGTCCACGTCAACCCTCACGCCCCTAGCTTTAAGTTCCTCGGCAATGCTCAGCGCATACGGTAAGCTTTCCCTTACTTGCGGTATCACCCTAACTTGTATCGGTGAAAGCCATGCCGGGAGCTCCGGACTTTTACCGGCTTCCATATCCCTAACTGCCCGATCGAAAATGACGTAGAGGAACCGTTCGAAGGATCCCATAATGGCGGCTGAGATGCTGTATATTTCCTTGCCCCAGATCTTGGTTTTCCTCAGCTTCCAAGAGCCGAGCTCTATGGGAGACCTTTTTGAGTTTGTTAAATGGAGCTCCACGTCTAAGAAGAGGTCCTTGTGCTCTACAATACGCAGATAGGCGCAACGGTTGTCCCGCCTCACGAGTTTCAGTATCAAATCCTTAACCTCATCAAAGAGCTTGGAGCTTACAGTATATGCGACGGTGTACCTCAGCCCAAGCTTTTCTGCCTCGTTGTGTATTGCTTCGTGCAAAATTAACGCAACGCTGAACGCCTCAAAGGGATCCTCTACGAAAGCCCTTATCCTAGGCAACGTGAAGTACTTTGATCTATAGCAAGGAATAACCTCTTTTTCGTTTCGGAAGAGATTTACTACTTCAAACAACACAAAGGGCAGATCTTGGAAGTTTCCATATTTTTCAACTACGGCTTTGTGCTCCACGAACTCATCGTTACGAAGAAAGCCATCGGTACATGAGATGTCACAGCCGTAGTTCACGAGTTCGGGAGTCTTCAAGGAGACCACGGGCAAGTCCAAACTTTGAGCTATAGAGCTGACATGCACCGTAAATGCGAGGAACATGAAGTGGGCAAGCGGCATGAGAGAATGGTAGCCGGGAGGAGACGAGGGGTTCTGAACTGCCCCGAACCTCCTGCAGAGACTCAGAACCAGCTCGTTGTGTTCTACTTCCCTTTCACCCCTCATTACTTTTTGGAGTTCTGCCAGCTCCCCGTCGTGACAGTCGCTTCCCTCTCCAAACTCGCCCAGCGGAGATATAACGAACTCCTTGATTACATTAAATCTTTTGGCCTTCGGCGGATATGTCTTAAAGGCGTGGGCTAACGGGTGCTCCTCGGCTTCTAAGGTAAAGGGCGCTCTGCCGAAGGGACCCGTTACTACGTTCTTGCCCTGCTCCTCTATCCTCTTGGCCAGCTCCTCGATTATTGCCTTTGCACGCCTTCCTATCTCCTTGTGAGGGGAGAGGCGCGAGTATGGGTAAACTATTATAGTTTCAGTTCCTAAGCGCTCGGCATTCCTTGCTAGATCCTTAGCGGCTTCCTCAACTGACCCTTCGTCTCCGGGCTCTACTGCGACGAACGCCACTAGGGCGTTTCTGTACTCTTTGTTGTTCATCTCGAAGCGCTTGGCGTGCACTTGTATTACTTTCATCACTTACTCCGCGTCCAATAAAAAAGGATTAAGGTTTTGAAGATATCAGGCGGGGCACTTTATAAGCGACAGCTCCCAGCAACGCGCCAATTGCCATAACTACTGAGCCCATCCATACGAAGACGGCTCCCGGAATCATCTTGGCTTGTACATACAGCCCCGTGGTAGGGATGTGGCTCTCAAAGTCCTTCGCGAGCAAGTAGAGCTCTATCGTCGCCTGCTCCAAGAATCCGGGCAAGCTCTGTTGCGGCACTTGCTTGACCACGTTTATGTTATATCCGGCTGCGAAGAGCGCCGCCAGAGCCAGCCTCTCTGGTAACGTGTAGCGCTCGAAGATCTTGTTCAAGTACATAAGCAACATGTCGTGGTAAGATATCATTGTGCTAACTTTGCTGAACACTACCGGCGGGTTGAGTGCCACGTAGAGGTCTGTGAGCCCGTAGCTCGGATGAACCACCTTCGGCACGAGGCCGTGTATGCCTTGTATCTCCCCGTAGGCCTCATACCTTATTGCAGTCTGGAATTCGTGTTTCTGTCCTCCTTGGATGGTGTAGAAGTTCAAGTCCAGCCTTATGGTTTCTGGAACGTACTGGGGAGCGTTGACGTAGCCCTCACAGTGCGGGTTGCGGCACTGATAGCCCTCGGGGGGCGTAATTATTGCCTCCACGTTCTTGGGGTCGGAAAGGAACTCGAAGAGTTCCTTGTCCTGAAGTATTGTCCTTATTGTGGGGTCGTTGAGTGCGTT
>JAADDE010000006.1 GCA_013154085.1 Thermoproteota archaeon
GAGGCTAGGATAGTGAGCTTGCTGAAGGGAGAAGCATTCACTGCCGAGGAGCTGGCCATGATGCTCGATTTGAGTCCGACAACCGTGGAGAACAAGCTTAAGGAGATGAGGAAGCCAACATCAAAGGCGAGGGTAGTTCAGTTCATTGACGTCGAGTTCGGGGAGACGAGGTGGTGTCTGCTGGAGGATTTGAATGAGGTAATGAAGAAGGAGGAATACTCCACATCCTTCAGACCTAAGGACATTCACGAGAACTTCACTATGTTCTACAGAACCTCGCCAAAAGAGGAATACAACATGAAGTACTTCAAGCCTCTCGACCTAATAAATTCGCCCGACAAGTTCCTCGAGGGCATAAACGCGGATGAAATATATGAGGTAAAGGTAGTGTTCCAGGGAGACCCGCTGTTTAAGAACCTGGTGCCGAGATACTTTTACGTCCCCAAAAAGGCCCTGCCGGCGGTACTGCTGAATGCCGTCGCATACATCCAGAAGGTCAGAAGGTCAGCCTAGGGCCCCGTCCGTGCTCTGGGGCTTGCTGCTGGCATTGGTAGTCGCGTCGCTGACGCTGATTCTCTCAGTGGTTACGGCCCTCACCTATCCTTACTTCGATTTCTACATGGTAGTTTCTGTTTTGCTGGCGAGCTTATTCATATTCATTGCAGTGAGGATAATAAGGCCGGCAATAAGCAAGACCACCCCAGCCGTAATGATCAAGGCTCTGGTCGTGTTCTGGTTCTTAGCGCCGCTCTTGGTGGCGGTGCCCTTCTCGCTGTTCGCGGGCCTGCCTCTCCCCGACGCGTACTTCGAGATGGTCAGCGGATTCACCGGGACCGGCTTCACCGTGCTTAACCCGTCCAACGAAACTCCCTTCATAAACGCGATAAGGGCTGCCAGTCAGTGGGGCGGCGAAGTAGGGGCGCTGTTCCTAACGCTCATCCTCGCCATAGTGTTCCACATGTCGCCCACCGGTATTGTCTCCGCCCTGGGCAAGGGCGAGAGGGTGCGCCCGAGCATGTACAAAACCGTAATCGATCTCGTTACTATATACGTCGTCCTTACTGTCATACCAATAACCTATATGTACCTGACCGGTATGAAGCTCTACGACGCAATAGTATACACCTTCGCCGCATTGGCCACGGGCGGCTTCGCCCCGACCGCCGGCGGCACGGCAGACCTAGACTTCTGGCAGCAGTTCGCTGTAATCTTCACGTGCTTCTTGGGAGCCCTGAACTTCTCAATTTACTTGAACTTGAGGTACGGAAAGGTGCGCCAAGCTTTGGGGCATCCGGAGCTCAAGATGATGGTAGCATCGATATTCTTCTACGCAGTTCTCTTGCTTCTGGTCTGGAGGGCCTTCGATTGGTGGCACTTGTGGAGCGCGATCTTCCACTCCGCCAGCGCCGTGACCACCTCCGGATTCCAAATAGAGGACGTCAGCTCGTTCAGCGAATCGGCTAAGTACGTGATCACCATAGCAATGATAGTGGGCGCTTCGGCCTTCTCCACCGGCGGCGGCATAAAGCTGTTCCGTGCCTACGTCCTTGGACGCTTGATCCTCCGCGAGCTCAGGGGCATGGGCGCTCCGCGCGGGCTCGTCAACCCTATAACCGTCATGGGCAAGGAGATCTCCTCCGACGACATCATAACGATGCTTACAGTCGTAACGACGTACATATTCTCCCTTCTTCTGATAGCTCTGCTGATAACGGAGCTTCTCAGCATGCATAAGGTTAAGGTTTCGAGCATAGATGTAATATTCGAGGTCGCGTCGGCCATGTCTGGCACCGGGCTGAGCTCCGGACTCACGTCGGTGGCCCCGGCGGACGTGAGGCTCGTGCTGGCCTCCGCTATGATAGTGGGCAAGCTCGAGGTGCTCCCGTTCCTCTACGCCCTCGCCACTGCCTTCAAGAGCCTAAAGAAATAGCTCCCTAGCCTTCTCCATGGCCTCCTTGGCGCTCGACGCGGCTACGTTTATCTTTATGTTAGTTCCCTTAATCTTCAAAACATAGCGCTTTTCGGCGAAGAGCTCGTACGTCTCCACGACCTCGAACTCCACTTCCGACCCTCGTTCTCTCGGTAGGTTAGGGGGGTTAAGTAGCGAACCGGGGTGGTCCCGCCGCGGGGATTCGAACCCCGGACCACCCGGTGTCTGAGCCGACGCCCCCTCATCCCGGGCTCGCGTGCCCGGCGTCCGGGGGCGGGCCGAACGGGCCCTACAGCCGGGCGCTCTTCCGCTGAGCTACGGCGGGCTCTCCGCCGCCACTCGGTCTCAAAATCGGTTAATAAGCGTGAGGGGGAGGCCTAAATTATCCCTAATGCCCGTCCCTCCCCGGGGCGTCGTAATGGGAAGGGTGAACAAGCCCCTCAGCGCCATAGAGAAGAGGCAGATGAGGCAGTTGCTGAAGGAGCTAAGGGAAAAGATGAAGGCAGAGAAGAGGGAGACGCGCGGAGTGACCGCTAGAGTAGTGGCCGAGGAGAACGTCGTCGAGCAAGCAGAGAAGGCAATCAGAGGTATGAAGTTCGTGACTCCCACTTCTCTTTCAGAGAAGATGGGGATAAGCGTGGGACTGGCCAAGAGGGTTTTGAGGGACTTGGAGACGAAGGGCGTGCTGAAGCTGTACTCGAAGAACAGGAGGGTGCAGGTCTACGTGCCCGCAGACAAGTTCGAACAGCTGGTCAAGCCCGGAGCTTACAGCTACACGGTAGAGGAGATGTAACGCGCCCCTCCGATGAGGTCCCTCGATCCCCCTGATTTTTATGATGAAGATTACGCGTCCCGAGGTGTGAGCCCTTGATGGTGCCAGTGGACGTATGGGAGGCCGAGAGGCCCAAGCCGGGCGCGAACTTAATAATAGGCTTTGTGGACGTGGGCCTAGTGGGCGTCATAGCGGCTAGGTACATGGTCGAGGAGCTCGGGATGAAGATGATAGGCGGCATCGACGCCCCCAGCGAGCTCCCCCTGTCGCCGGTGAAGGAGGGCGTCAGCCAGTACCCCATAGGGATATACTACAAGCACCCTTGGCTGGTTCTGCTCCCGGAAGTGCCCCTGCCTCCGAGCTTGATATATCCGGTGGCTATGGCAATAACGGACTACGGAGAGAGGAGGGGGGTCGAGAGGATAATTTCCCTGACCGGCTTGGCCAACGTCCAGCGAATAAGGAAAGATCCGGAGGCCTACTGGATCGTGAACAGCGTAGAGCTCGTCCCAGAGCTCGAGAAGCTGAAGGAGGTGGCCAAGCCCCTAAGGGACGGCGTCCTCTACGGCCCTACAGCGACGATATTAAAGGTCACAAAGACTAAGGGAATAGCGTCCATAACCCTGCTCGCCGATGCGTTCCCGGAGTTCCCCGATCCCGGCGCGGCGGCGAAGGTCTTGGAAACCCTCAAGGCGGTCTACAACGTAGAGATAGATACCAAGAGGCTCATTGAGGACTCAGAGAAGATAAAGGCAAGGCTACAAGAAATGGCGGCGCGCGCCAAGGAGATGGTTGTTGAGAGGGGACAGCCGACCATGTATGCGTGAGGTGGTAGTATGAGGATATCCCCAAACGGCAAGGCGGAGCCCCTCCACTCGCTCTTCGAGTTTCCCGACCGCTACGAGATACTCATCGACATGCCCTTAGCTGACGAGGGCACGCTGAGCGTCACCTTATACAAGCGCGTGCTGAAGGTCAGGGCGCTCCTTAGGGAAACCATTAAGATAGGGGAGATAGAAGTTAGAGAGTACATCAAGATACTGAAGATACCGGACGAGGTCGAGGAGGAGTACGAAGTAGAGGTCGTGGAGAGGGAAGGCCCCATAGTGGTTGTGGTGTTCCCGAAAGCGGGTAGGCCGTGATAAACCCTTTTCTTAGGCGTAAGGGGCGCGACCTTTGGAGGAGCAGTACCGCCTCAAGTTCTTCGAGGAGGAAGGCTTCAAGAGGAAGAAGTGCAGGGTATGCGGCCAGCCCTTCTGGACCAAGGGAGAGCACGAGGTCTGCGGCGACGCGCCCTGTCAAGAGTACGAGTTCTTCGACGTGCCTACGAAGGCTAAGCTCACCTTCAGGGAGGCCAAGAAGGAATTCATCAAGTTCTTCGAAGAGCACGGTCACGTGCCGGTGGAGCCGAGGCCGGTCGTGGCGCGGTGGAGGGACGACCTATTCCTCACCATCGCCAGCATAGTGGTATTCCAGCCCCACGTCACGAAGGGGCTGGTGCCCCCTCCGGCCAACCCGCTCGTGATAGTGCAGCCTTGCATTAGGCTCGAGGACATAGACAACGTAGGCTTAACCTTGGGAAGGCACATGACCGGGTTCCACATGGGCGGCCACCACGCCTTCAACTATCCGGACAAGGAGGTCTACTGGAAGGAAGAAACGGTGAAGCTGGCTTTCGAGTTCTTTACCAAGAGGCTGGGCATACCGGAGGAGCTCATCAACTTCAAGGAGAGCTGGTGGGAAGGAGGGGGCAACGCCGGTCCGTCCTTCGAGGTGACCGTGGCCGGCATGGAGCTCGCCACGCTGGTATTTATGCAATACGAGGTAAAGGAGAACGGGAAGAAGGAGTACGTTCCCATGAAGCTCAGAGTGGTGGATACGGGATACGGGATAGAGAGGATAGCGTGGTTCACCCAGAAGACGCCCACGGCCTTCCACGCGGTCTACGGAGAGCTCCTCCGCGAGTTCCACAAGAGGCTGGGGGTGGAGGAGCCGCCGGACGAGCTCCTCTACGAGCTGGTGAGGAGCGCCGGCTTGATGGATCCCGAGAGGCCGGAGACCATAGAAAGGGTCTACAAGAGGGCCTCCGAGAAGCTGGGCATGCCAGTAGATGAAATCCGCGAGGTGCACGGAAGGGTCTCGCTCGTGTACCAAGTCCTCGACCACACTAGGACGATAATGTGGATGCTTGGGGACGGCATAGTTCCCTCAAACGTCGGGGAGGGCTACTTGGCGCGGCTGGTCATAAGGAGGGCGCTGAGGGCTTTGAAGAAGTTAGGCTCCGACGTCGCGCTGAGGGATCTCGTGGAGCTCCAGCTGGAGTACTGGAGGGACGAGCACCCGAGGGCTTGGAAGAACAAGGAATACGTGCTTGACGCGGTGGAGTATGAAGAGAAGAAGTTCGAGGAGACGCTAAAGAAGGGAGTTGCGCTCGTTAGGAGGATAATTAAAAAGAAGAAGGAGCTGAGCGTGGAGGACCTCATAGAGCTGTACGACAGCCACGGAATCCCGCCCGACATAGTTGCGGAGGTCGCGGCAGAGATGGGCGTGAGGGTGGAAGTGCCGAGCAACTTCTACGCTTTGGTGGCCTCAAGGCATCAGAAGCGGGTCAGAAAGGTGAAGGAGGCTGAGGAGAAGGGCAAGTTGCCGGAGGAGGTAATACGCTGGGCGCGGGAGTTCCCCCCTACGCGCAGGCTGTTCCACGAGGACCCGTACATGAGGGAGTTCGACGCCGAAGTCCTGGGAAGCAGGGGCAAGTACCTAATCTTGGACAAGACGGCCTTCTACCCCGAAGGCGGAGGCCAGAAGGCCGACACGGGCATTTTGGAGAGCGGCGAGAAGAGCTTCAAGGTAGTGGACGTCCAGAAGGTCGACGACGTAATAGTCCACGTGCTGGACAGAGAATACGACGGCGGCCGGGTCGTCGTGGGCAAGATAGACTGGGAGAGGAGGTACCGCACGATGCGCCACCACACGGGCACCCACTTGCTGTTGGGGGCTCTGAGAAGGGTCTTGGGGGACCACGTCTGGCAAGCCGGAGCCGAGAAGACCCCGGAGAAGGCGAGGTTTGACTTCACCCACCACAAGCCGCTGACCAAGGAGCAGATAGAGGAGATAGAGCGGGTGGCCAACAAGGCAATAGACGAGAGGAGGAGGGTCAGGGCCTTTACTTTGCCGAGGAACGAAGCGGAGGCGAGGTACTGGTTCAGCATATATCAAGGAGGAGTTCCTCCCAGCAAGGACATAAGGCTTATAGAAATCGAGGGCTGGGACGTGGAGGCCTGCTTCGGAACTCACTTAGCCAACACCGGCGAGGTGGGAGGTCTCAAGATAATCTCGACTAAGAAAATACAAGACGGGGTCGTGAGGGTTGAGTTCGTCGCCGGCACCAGAGTTGCCGAGGAAGCTAGGAAGCTGGAGAACTTGGTCTCCAAACTGTCAGACCTCCTGAAGACATCCCCAGATCAGCTCATCAGGAAGGCTGAGGGCGTCTTGGATGAAACTAAAAGGTACAAGGAAATGCTTTCCCTATACCGGAGGGCTCTCCTCGAACAGCTGTTGGGCTCTGCTAAGGAGCTGGGCAAGCTGAGGGTGCTGAGGCTGGAGCTGGAGGATCAAGAGCTGGCTCAAGAGCTACTCAGAAAGCTCAGCGCGGACGGCCCAGCGGCCGTGGTTGTGGGTAACCGAGCAGAGCTGGCCGCACCCAAGGGCTACGATATAGGGAGCGTTGTAAGGGAAGTTGCCAAGAGGATGGGATGCAAGGGCGGCGGAAAGCCGACCAGAGCTACGCTGGTCTGCGACGACATCGATGGGGCTCTCGAGGCTATATCGGAGAGGCTTTAGGAGGGCTTGGCCCGGGACCTCCCCGGGACCGACCCCCGCGGCGCCCCCGCGGGAGCGCCAGCGCCCCCGCTCACCCCGCTCTCCCGCGAACGCGCCGCGGCCGGGGTTAGGCTGCTCCCTTCCGGGCCTGACCTGGTTCCCCCGGCTAAGGCGGTTCACCCCCGCCCTTCGGCGGGGGCTCCGCCACCGCGGGCCCCGCGGGGCGAGGATCATGGCGGGAGCGCTGGCCCCCGCGGGACCGCGGGGAGCCCCGGGGAGTTGCTGGCCCCCGCGTTGCGCCCGATTCGGGCCCCTTTGCGGGGGGAGGGGGGCGAGCCCTCCGGCCCTTCCCCGGTTGGCCCCCTCCGCAGAACAGCCCGCCGGGGCCGCGGCCTTAGCGGGATTAATAAATCCCGGGGAACCCCCGGCCAATCATTTTCCTCGAAATCTCGCTCCAGCTTCATCGATTTACAGCCGCCAAAAACAAAACTTGATTTCCATTAAATTCTGATTTAAAGAGCTTTGTTTTATTCATTCAAAAACGTCAAGTACACGGGCTGCCTACGGGACCCACTGGAACCTGGTCCGGTGGGAGCACGTTCAAGGGTTGGGTTACGTTCAGCGTCCTCAAGAAGCTCGTCTGACTGTTGGGATCCAGCAGGGCGTAGTAGGTATCTATCACTACCCCCAAGGTCTGCGTTATGGTAGCCGGAGGGGTGTAGGCGCACGCTATTCCGTTCTCCCTAGCCCAAGTTTCTATATCGACGCCGCCGCTTATCGACCTGAACTTCTGGGCCAGCGCGTTCAGGTAGGCCTTCTGAGCCCTCTCGTATACGGGTAGGTAGTACTTCATGCAGTTCACCGCCCTGAGGACCGAGTCGAACACCTTTGTGAACGAATTAGCAGCATTTGTAAGGAAAGCGTAGAGCTGATTTGGATCTCTGGGGTCGTAGTTGGAAAGCGCTTGGACGTCTGCAGTCTGAACGCCGGCTATCCTCACACAAGAGCCGAGCATGCCGGGAAGCTCCGCCTTCCCGGCGACGCCTACGGATGCCGTGACGGGCTGTAGCAGGTCCGTGGCTAAGCTCTTTAGCACGCTCACCAGCACGTTCTTAGTGCTTATCAATAAGTTCTCGTACGGCCACACGTTGGTTATGTAGAAGTTATATGTAGTGACGTAGTCGTTCCAGATAGCAACTATGAAGGCGTGGGACTGGGCGTAGTTCACCGGACACGGCGAGCCCAGCCCTTGTGAGTACACAGCGGTGTAGAAGGGATCGTTGAAGTACAAATAGAAGAGCTGTGGAGACGTGTAGTTCGTAGGCGTGCCCTTGGCTACGCACAGCCTAAACGTGTTGTTTGCGTAGTCGGTAGCACACGCAGCTAAGGAGAGCCAAGTCTCCGCGGGGTTGGGTATCATCGCCGTTATGTTCGTGCCGCTCCGAACCACCGCGAGGACGTTGGCGGCGCTCACTGAGGAGTTTATGTAAACGTCCACCTCCTTGGGGTGCGTTATGGACACCAGCTCGCTTAAGTACTGCATCGTCTCGAGGGCCCTGTACCCCTGCAGCTCTACGCTTGCCTTGGTGACTATGTCGTCTATCCGTCCGGCGTAGCTGTTCAAGAGGTCCACCCTCGGAGCGCCGGGGTACTGAACGGCCAGCACGGAGGCGCCGGCCCTCAAGCTCGTGGCCAGCCCCTTGGCTTCTACGAGTATCCTCGCGGCGTAGTTCTTGAACGTAGTGTAGTTTCCTATGTACTTTTGGTTCCACTGAATCATGCTGTCGTAGAGGGCCCCGCCGGGCTTGAGCAGGCTGACCAGCTGGTCGAATTGGGGCTTAATTGCTATAAGTGAGGTCTCTATGTTGTTTATCGAGTACGTGAGGGCCTCCCACGCTATCTTGGACTTGCAGTAGGCTTGAGCTATTGAGAGCATGACGCTCTGGACGGTGGCGCTTCTGATGGCAGTAGCTATAGGGTTCTGGGCCAGCGCGACGGAAGCTATCAGAAGCACGGCGAGCGTCGCCCTCACAGCTTTTCACTCCCCCCTCCCTTCCCTTCCGGAATTAATTGCCTTGAAGCTGAGGGATAGGGTCCTCGTTGCGGTCAGAGAGCCCCTCCCACTCGTGGGCACCATCGCCTTCGGGATAATAGACCGCGGGACCAACGTTCTCCAAGTGAGGCCGACGAGCGTGTGCTCCATGTGTTGCGCCTTCTGTAGCGTTGACGCCGGCCCGTGCTCCAAGGCCCGCTGGGCGGACTTCGTAGTGGAGGACCTCGATTGGTTGGAGGAGTGGGTTAGGGACTTCGTGAGGTTTAAGGAAGTGCCGGTGGAGGTGCTCATAGACGGCGTCGGCGATCCGCTGGAGCACCCGAGGATAGATGAAGTCGTAAAGAGGATGAAGAGCATTGAGGGGGTGAAGTCGGTTGCCTTGGAGACTCATGCATTCAGGCTGAGCGAGGACCTGGCCTTCAGGCTTGCCGAGGCCGGCTTGGACAGAATAAACTTGAGCTTGGAAACTCTGGACCCAGAAAAAGCTAAGCTACTGAGCGGCAGGAAGGAGTACGACGTAACTTCGGTGGTAAATATAATTGAAAAGCTGGTAAAGGAGACGAGCGTTGATGTTCACGTAACGCCCGTTCTCTTACCCGGAATTAATGAAGAAGATGTGAAGGAAATAATACTGTGGGCAAAAGACATCGGAATGGGGAAGAGGTGGCCTCCCTTCACCGTTCAAAAGTACGTTAGACACAAGCACGGCAGGAAGCTGAAAGGAGTGAAGGAGATGAGCTGGGACGAGTTCTGGAGGTACTTGGACACGCTAGAGCGGGAGCTGGGCGTGAGGTTGCGCTGGAGTATGGAGGAGTGGGGTATGGCTAAAGCAAAGAAGCTGCCCGAGGTCTATTCGGTAGGCGACCGAGTGAAGGTGGAGGTCGTGTCACGCGGGCTCTTTCGCGGGGAGTGGCTGGCAGTCCCCCTCCCGCGGAGGGACGTGGTTATGACCCTAGTCCGCGCGCCGGGCGCTGAGGTGGGCAAGAGGCTCAGCGTGCGGGTAAGGCAGAACAAAGACAACATCTACTTGGTTTCCCCATAATATTCAATCATTCCTTCAATTATCTTCCGGTGGTAGAGACCCGCGAGCTCCCGGGAGCCGCGGGACGTAGTCAGAACCGTCAAGCTCTGATCGAGCGGACCCTTGGAGATCATCAGCACCGGGTGGCCCTTCAGCGGCGCCAAGGCTTCGCCCACGAAGCTGGCCTCTTCAAGCCCTCTACCGACTATAGAGACGGCTGTGACCTCGCTTCTAACCTTGGTCTCCACGGTTATTCCGTGTCCGGCCAAGGCGTTTTTTATTGCGCTCGAAACTTGGGTAGCCTTGTCGGACTTTATGGCAATAGATATAGTCACTTCAGAAACGGGCTGCGAGATGGCGTAGATGTTGGCGCCGACCTTGGAGGCGGCCTCCATGACCGAGGCGGCCACGCCGCGCGTGCCCACCATACCAACTCCTTTGACTGTTATTATGGAAAGGCCGTTCACCATGGTTACAGCCTTGAGCATAGGCCCTCTTTTGCCTACGGAGATGAGCGTGCTGTTGCCCTTCGGGTCGTAGAGGCTCAGCACCCTGACGTCGACGTGCCTTCTTATGACGGGCTCGAAGGTCCTCGGGTGGAGCCTCTTGGCTCCTAGGTGGGCCAGCTCTATTGCCTCCTCCACGGAGAGCTCCCTAATTGTAATTGCATCTGGGAACTCCTTGGGATTTGCCGTCTTTATGCCATCTATGTCTGTATACAGCCTAACCTCGTCGGCCCTGAGGGAGGAGCCTAGGATCGTGGCCGTCAGATCGCTTCCCCCCCGCCCCAGCGTCGTTATGGAGCCGTTCACAGTGGAGCCCAAGAAGCCCGTCACTACTGGGACTATGCCGTCGTCCAGTAGCGGCTCGATCCTCTCCGGGACCTCTTTCTCTATGACCTCATATAGGGGGACGGCCTCGTTGTAGTTCTCGTCGGTGAATATTCCAGCCTCGCCCGCTGTAACGGGCTCAGCCCTCACTCCGGCCCTCTCCAGCGCGGCGGCCATAAGGGTCGAGGACAGCCTCTCTCCAAAGGAGAGGACGAAGTCTTTTGTTCTCGGAGTGCTTTCCTTGAGTATCTCGAGGGCCCAGAGAACCCTTGCCAGCTCCTCGAAGAGCGACCTCACGCGCTTCCTCCACTTGGCAGAGGATCCCAGCTCGTCCAGGACCCTTACGTGCCTCCTTTCGAGGGCCTCTACGTACTTCCTCCAATCCTTCGGCAACCGCCCAGACACCTTGAGCAGCGAGTCGGTGACGCCCTTCATGGCTGAGACCACTACAGCGACCTTCGAGCCGTCTTCGCTAAGGCTCTTCACCACCTCTGCTGCCCTCGCGTAGCCTTCGGCGTCCCTCAGCACCGACCCGCCGAACTTCGCCACTACCTTCAACTCGGGCCCGGCGGGCGTTGGAGAGGGCCCTCAAAAAGGGTTAATCACATGCCGCCCATCAGAGCCGCCAAGCTGTTCTGCATAGCGTCGAGGACCGAGGTTATTTTGTACACTAGGTACAGCCACGCCAGCGTCGCGAGGAAAGCAGCTACCAGTATGCCGATCTCGAAAGCCGTCAGAGCCTTGTGGAGCGACGAAGCCTTCACGGCGCCTCCCCCGCCCACCGGGCGCCGTTCGCTTATAGCTGGCTCCCTCTCGGGGTTCATGCCCCCCGGGACCTCGAGGCCGCCGGGAGGCGGTCGGTGGGAGGCCCCGGCACCCCTGGGCACCTCCCCTAACATAAACTCCTCCGGCTGAGAGCTCCAGGGGCTCGAAGTGAGCTCTGTTCAAGCACTGCTCGCCGAGGTCGGAGCCGAGGTGGGCGACAGGGTTAGAGTAGTCCGAGACGACGGGCTCGTCGTTGAGGGCATACTGATGCCCAGGCCGAGGGGAGGCGAGTATTTGGTAGTCAAGCTCGACAACGGTTACAACGTCGGCATAGACATCAAGAGAATCAAGGAGATAAAGGTACTGGCTAAGAGAAAGCCGTCCGTGAGGGCCGAGGGGGGCGCCCTACCCCGAAGGCCGGACTACCCTTTAGTTAAGATAATAGGGACCGGGGGAACCATAGCTTCTAAGATAGACTACGAGACCGGAGCCGTCAAGCCGGCCATGAGCGCAAAGGAGCTGGTGGAGGACATACCGGAGCTCTTGGAGTACGCTGACATAGAGGCCGAGCAGATACTGGACATCCTCTCAGAGAACATGATGCCGGAGCACTGGAGCAAGATAGCCGAGGCCGTGCACGCGGAACTGCTCAGGGACGAGGTCAAAGGAGTCATAGTAGCCCACGGGACAGACACCATGACGTACACGGCATCTGCAATAGCCTTCGCCATAAGGGAGCTGAACAAGCCAGTAGCTTTTACCGGGGCCCAGCGGAGCTCCGACAGGCCTTCCAGCGATGCGGCCTTCAACCTGCTGGCTTCAGTAATAACAGCGGTCAATGCCCCCTTCGCCGAATCGGTCATAGTAATGCACGGGGAGACGAGCGATACCTTCGCGGCTGTCAATAGAGCCACGAGGACGAAGAAGTTCCACTCCACCCGGAGGGACGCCTTCCAAGGGATATGCGAGGAGCCGCTGGCCTACGTGTGGCCGTGGACGGGCGACATGAAGCTTGTGGGTAAATATTTAAGGAAGAGAAGCAACGAGGTGCCCAAACTCAAGAACTCCTTCGAGCCGAAGGTGCTCCAGCTCAAGGCCTATCCCGGGATGGATCCAGAGCTGTTGCTGTTGGCGAAGGATAAGGGCTTCAAGGGCGTTATAATCGAGGGGACCGGCATGGGCCACGTGCCAGAGAGGGTGGTGCCGGCGATCAGGGAGCTCACCGACTCCGGGATCTTCGTTGGGATAACCACGCAGTGCGTCCACGGTTCGGTGAACTTGAACGTCTACGCCACCGGGAGGAAGATGCTCGACGCCGGGGCCGTGCCGCTGGGAGACATGCTCACCGAGGTTGCGACAGTGAAGCTGATGTGGGCTCTTGCGAACTTCAAGCCAGAAGAGGTGCCGAAGGTTATGCTGGACCCGCTGGAAGGGGAGCTGAGGGACCGGAGGACCCTCAACCTCTACCGGCTTCCGTATAAGGCGTGAGCTTCAGCGAAGCCAGCAGCGATAGGGGCGCGATCAGCGGGTCGTAAGGCACGCTCACCAGCTTATTTTTGAGGGAGAGGCGCCGGACCCAAGCTTCCTCTGTTGTGGTGGTCAGCACCAAGGCCCTCCCGCCGTAGTAATGCTGTGCGTGAACGGCCGGCTTCCTGAGCGCTTCGGCCAAGGCTAAGGCCGCCAACTCCATGCTTTCTGTATATACTATAACATCGAACTCGCGGGGGAGCTCAAGCTCGGCCCTCAAGTCCCTCAAGTCCTCCCGCAAGCGCTCGGCCCTAGGTCCCTCTGAGCCCTCAAGCGCCAGCTCCAGTGCGAACTTGCCGGCCTCCAGCGCTGAAGATATGGGGTCCGGCGGCACTTCCAAGCTTTCGTAGACCTCAAGCTTCGAGAGCGCGCCGAGGAGCCTGGCGGCCGGACGCACGAGCAGGAGCTCGTACCCCATCAGCTTGAGGGCCTCTGCGAGCCTCAGAGTGTCCGAAGGGTCCCCGAGACCGAAGACCACAGCCTTCCCGCCTCCCCCCACGAAGGGGAGGACGTGGTGCGTGGCCTCCGGTCCTACTACGGGCACCGCCTCTCCCTTGAGGGCCGCGAAGGCGGCGGCGGCCAGCTTGGCGGCCCCAGAGCCCTTGCCGGTGTAGCTCAGCATCACCCCTTCCCACCCTTCAGCCTCGAGTATATCTCAAGCTTCAAATCCTTCTTTCTGCTCTCTACATTGGGGAACCAGATGGGCTCCTTGCACTCCTTTCCTCGGTAAGGGCACACGGCACAGAACTGGGCACTCACAAATATCATTGGCCTGTCCGAGGGACCCTTGAACAGCTCTCTTTCCAGCAGGGGACACCTCTCCCCTATTTGCCCCTCTCCGTCTACGGGCCTCCTCCAGTAGATTACCACGCGCCGTCCCAATTCCTCAGGAGGGGCAGAGGGGTAAAACTTGAGGAGGCTGGAGCTGGTGAAGACTGCGCTGTTGCTGATACCAGTAGGCAAAGTAACCAGCTATTCGTCTCTGGCCGAAGTTCTCGGAATGCATCCCCGCTCCGTAGCCCGGCTCCTCTCCGCCAACGACGAGCTCGTGAAGTACCCCTGCCACCGAGTGGTCCACTCCGACGGCAGATTGGGCGGCTATGCTTTGGGCCAATCGTTCAAGAGGAGGTTGCTGGAGCTTGAGGGCGTGGAGTTCTGCGGAGAGAGGGTGTGTAAGTCCTCCTTTATACACCTCAGAGATCTGCTTTTGTAGAGGCGAGCTCTCTGATGATCAGAATAAGGGTCGGTACTATCCACATGGGTAAGGTTATGCTGTGCACCTCCACGTACTCCTCCGCAACTGTTGAGTACATTTTCTTCGGCGTTTGCCAGAAGAACACGGTGCCGTTGAGCACCGTGTACTCATTTCCCAAGAGCTCCACGACTAAGCATCCTTTGCCTATTAGGGTGTAGAGGGGCATTCCGTCGGAGTACACCGCCACGGTGTCCTTGCAGACGGTCAGAGCGGTTGCGTTCGTCTGTGAGGTGTGAACAGTCGTCGTGGTTGTTTTGACCACTAAGTAGAAGAGTATGAAGGTGCACGTGAGCACCTCTCCGGAGCCGGAGCACACGTCTCTCCCCGCTGTGGCCGGCGCGGCCTCTAGGAGGGAGGCGTGCTTAAAAGAAACGCCGCCGGTCCCAGCGACGCGCGCCGACCCCCTTGACGGAGGCGGAGGCCTCAGAATGATAGGGGGGACGTTCAGGCCCTCACACGGTAAGCTGAGTTGAGAGCTCAAGCGCTCTACGAGAAGTTGCTGGACAACATAACCCCTCACTTAGCCGGCGTAGAGAGGCCCGTGGAGGTGCTGACGGCTTCCCTGCTCTCCAGAGGCCACGCCCTCCTAGAAGGGGTGGCCGGCGTGGCCAAGACGACTTTGGCGAAGCTGTTTGCAGAGAGCTTGGGTCTGGACTTCAAGAGGGTCCAGATGACTCCTGACTTGTTGCCTTCAGATCTCATAGGTGGGAAGATATTCGACCCTAAGAGCGGCGAGTTCAGAACCGTCAAGGGGCCGATATTCACGAACGTGCTTCTGGTCGACGAAATAAACCGGGCCTCGCCGAGGACCCAGTCAGCTCTGCTAGAGGCCATGCAGGAGGGTCAAGTGACGATCGAGGGGGAGACCTTCGAGCTCCCGCGCCCCTTCTTCGTGATAGCTACAATGAACCCCGTAGAGATGGTCGGGACCTACCAACTGCCTGAGGCTGCGAGGGACCGCTTCACGGCGAGCGTTGACATGAGGTTCCCGCCGCGCGAGGTAGAGATAGAGGCAGTGTTGCTGGACTCCTCTAGGAAGGCCAAGGAACCGAAGGTAGAGGCAGTGGCGTCGAGGGAAGACGTAGTAGCAGCCATAGAGGAGGCCCAGTCCGTGGAGCTCCCGCGCCCGGTCGCGGAGTACGTGGTGGACTTGGTGAGGGCTACGCGGCGGAAGCCCCAAGTGATCCTCGGTGCCACCACGAGAGCTGCCATACACTTAGCCAGAGCTGCCAAGGCCCGCGCTGCTATGGACGGCAGAACAATGGCACTCCCGGACGACGTCAAGGAGATGGCTCCCTACACCTTGGCTCACCGATTGGTGGTCGAGGCTCCGACCTCGAAGCTCTTCGTGACGCGGGACACAGCTCTTAAGGTGATCGAAGAGGTCCTCGAAGAGGTGGAGCCCCCGGCATGAGAGCCCTTCTGGCGCTGGCAGCCTTCGTTATAGCCTACCTATCGCTGGAGGCCGTCTCGCCTCTGGATCCCGGAGCCTTGACCATAGGCGATCGCGTGGAGGTGCCCTACTCTTGGGACTTCACCGGGCCTAAGAGCGTCTTGGCATCGGTGAGCCCTCCGGAGCCTCAGTGGCTGCGGGTGGCGTCCTTCACCGTCTACACCGGGAGGGCTTGGCTCAAGGGCCATGCGCAGCTCGAGGGGCTTGAGGGCGGGGAAGAGTACGTTGTCAGCGTAACGCCGTACGCGATAATGCTGTACCCGGCCTTCCCGGTGCCCCAGCCCGCTCCCGGAACGGTTCCCAGGGTGGAGGGGGCCGCGCTGAGCGGGGACGCCTTCGTTACCGACCGATTCACCACTAAGGTGTGGGCAAAGTATTCGCCTCCCTTCCCCTATGCGGACCACCCAGAGCTGTCCGTGCGGGTCGCCTTGCTCCTAGGCGAGCCCAAGGAGTGGTCCACTCCTAGGGTACAGCAGCTGGCCAAGGAGATACTGGACAAGTTCAAGGATGCTACACTGAGGGACCTCCTAAACTACTTGACCACGTGGCTCCGTTCCAACTACCGCTACGCGCTGAAGTACTCCGGCGCCCCCGCGGAGGATCCGGTCGACTGGTTCCTCTTCGTCTCGAAGACTGGTATGTGTGTCCACTTTGCGTCTGCCGCTGCTGTGTTGCTGAACGACATGGGAATAAGAGCGAGGGTCGTCTACGGCTTCGCTAACAGTTACTTGAACGGCGACGTTAGGGTGTTCGTCACCCCTACGCACTTGTGGGTGGAGGTCTGGACCCCTAGGGGCTGGGTGCCTTGGGACCCCTCGCCGCCCATGAGTGTTGGGTTTGAGGAGAGGCGAGAAACCCCTCAGAGGGTGGAGGCGCCGGCGCTCCAAGCCCAAGGCGGAGGCGCGGGTGCCGCCGGCCGGGCCCCACAGCTCAGGGTGGGGTGGTTGTTGCCCGTCGCCGTGCTGGCGTTGCTCTATGGAAAAGATGCTGTGGGATGGCTGAGGTCGTGGCCTTTGGCCTTTAGGAGGTGTGCCGAGAGGCGGTACGGCGTGAGGGGGCTCACGCTCAGGGAGCTCGGGAGGCTCACCGGAATCGAGGAGCTGAAGGAGGCCCAAGAGGAGTTCTTGAGAAGTGGCAAGTGGCCCCGCAGAGGGTTGATGAAGGCCCTGGCGTTATGCCTTCGGTGGTCCCTTCGCATCCCCTTCAGGCGGCGGTGAGCGCTTTGCTCTTGCTCTCGGCGGCGGTGATAGTTCTGAGCGCCTACCAAGCCAGCGCCGAGGCCATTCCGGAAATGAAGTTCTTAGGCGAGAGGGCGTATCTAAGGGGGAGAAGGCTCAGGCTGGCCGAGGCGGCGGTCGAGGAGGTGGAGCTCTCACTCAAGGGGCCGGCCAAGGTCCTAGCATTGCTCCCGCTGAGGCACGCTAGGGAATACCTAGCCTACGAGGCTTGGGGGCCGGCGGTCTACGAGGCCTCTAGGGCATACCGCTTAATCAAGAAGCTTTTGCGAACCACTTCCTCAAGAGCCCGGCTCTCAAGAGCCTCCTATAGCCGTAGCCGGCCTTGAGCAAGGAGAGCACTTTTCCCTGCTCCTCCCGCGGCACGTATGTGCCCCCGACGTGCGTAGCCCCTAGTAGCTTGGCCATATAGGGATGAATGGTCGCGGTCGGCCCTATTAGGGCCTTCACCCTCGCCGGTATCTTTTCAAATGCGAAGACTGAGCGCGGGTCCAGCAGAGACGAGCCGGTTGCAATTATCACGTCGGCCTCACCTTCCAGCAAGATGTAAGATCCCGGATATGCCTCGACGCCCATCTCCTTCGCCTCGCAGCGGAGCTGAGGATCGTCTTCGTAGAGCCTCACAGAGGCTCCCGCGTCCAGCAGATCCTTAATGATTCCCTTCATGTGCCCTATCAGTATTACCGTCTCCCCCTTTTCTATCCCCAGCGCCTCCGCGAGCTTGGGGGGAGGCATCTCAACCTCTCCGCCCGAGTCTATCCACAGCTGCGTCAAGGCGCTCATACTGGCCAGCGCCAGGGAGGTCTCGACCGGCCCCTTCCACGCGTGGAGGAAGAGCTTCCTCACGTACATCCCGGGCTCGGGTACGAAGTCTGGGGCCTCCGCGTCGGGAACGAACGCGAAGCCCAGCCTGCCCTCCACCAAGGCGTAGCTCAGCTTCCTGCCCACTCCGAAGTCGGAGAGCTTCGCCGAGGACCACTTGGTAAGCGGCGATTTGAGGGTTGCTAACAACGCGTTCGAGAGCATGTTCAAGCTTCTCTACCAGTTGCCGGGCGCGCGCGAGCGAAAAATCAGTTAGGCTCCTCTCCGGGCTCGACCACCAGCGGAGGCCTCGCTAAAATCTCCGTCACGACGTTCTTTATCGACAGTCCGTCCAGCATTGAAGACAGCATTATTATCGAGTCCAAATCCTTGGGACTTATCGCCGATGTGTACCTCCTCAGAATCCTCAGCAACGCTCTACAATACTTCTTTGCCTCTTCGGAAATAGACGCATTGTTTAGCCTCTCAATCAACAGCTCTATCGGTAAGTGCGCGTCTTGCTCTCCTAAGACGTCCACGCACTTCAATAAGGCGACCCTTAGGAGGGGGAGACGTGTGGGTTTTCCCGCTCACGCTTTCGTAAACACTGTTAACATTCATTTGGGAGAATTCTCCGCTATGGATTTTTCAAGTACATCCAGCAGTTCTTTATATTTAGAATAGGCTAGGTTGAAGGCCGGTCCAGCCCTATCTAGGTCCAACCACGCCGGCCCGCTCTTCTGCAAGCCCACCAGCTTCCCGCCCTCGTCGAACGCAAACACCAGCTTGCCGTCCGAGACCACCTCCTCCTCGAGCGACGGGTCGACTAGGAAGACGTTGCCCAGTATTCCGATCGTCACGCTCACCACCCTCTTAGTAACGGGCAACGGCCTCGGGGGGCCGGTCACCTCCACGCTCCCGTCCTCCCGCACCTCGTACCCCGGCACTTTGGTGTTGAGCAGGGCTCCCATGGCAGCCAGCATCGCTGCGTCGAACAGGTTGCCGTCGTGATCGAGCACGTAGATGTCGAGCCACACCACCAGCACCTTTTCTCCGGGTATTAGGACGAGGTCGCTCAAGTCAACTACTCCGGGCTCTCTGAGAGCCCTATCTATTACCCTCGCCAGCTCTATCGCGTTCTCGTCCGGGGGCCCGGGCTCGAACTCCGAGGAGGCCAGCGGCAAGAGCTCCACGTTTACGTTTAGAACCCCCATCTCCGGCAAGTCCTTGAATGGCCTTCCGACCTCAACCTTGACTCCGGCCATAACCTTCGTGTTCCCTATTTCTGCGAGCGCGCTGCCGTGGGCCTTGCCGGCAACGCCCAGCGTGAGTTTGATCGGTCGGTACTGGTCCAGCCTCCTCTTGTCTATTCTCGTGCCCCTCTTGGCTAGGGAAAGTATGGTCTCTCTCTTCAGCTTCGGAATTATTGGTATGTTGAAGGGAGTTATGGACACTACTGCTCACCTCCGTACTTGGTTGCCAAGACCTTCTTCTGGAGGGCGTGGATCTTCTTTATTCCTTCCCATGCCATCTTTAAGGCCTGAGGAAATTCGTGGGGCTCTATTACGCCGTTCAGTTGCAGGAGGACTATCTTGTTGAGCGTCGGTATGCCGGCGACGGGCATGTCGGCTTCTCCGTACATGTCCTCCAGCTCGTCTATGTCCAGCACGAGCTTGCCTTGGACCTTTCCCACCGCGACGCCAGCCACCAGGCCCCTCATAGGTATTCCAGCGTCCGCGAGCGCTAGGGAAGCTGCGGTTATCGCTGCCGTCCTCGTTCCGCCGTCTGCTTGTATTACCTCGACAAACACGTCTATCACCGTCCTGGGGAACAAGTGGGTCAATATTGTTGCCTCCAAAGCTTCCCTGATAACCTTCGACAGCTCTATCTCTCTGCGCGAGGGCGCCGGGTTCTTCCTTTCCTCCGTGCTGAACGGAGCCATGTGGTAGCGGCAGCGGATGACCGCCCTGTCCGGAAGGACCATGCCCTTCATGGGAGGCTCCCTGGGGCCGTATACAGCTGCCACCACCTCGGTCTTGCCTATCTTCAGCCAAGCCGAACCGTCGGCGTTGTGGAGGATGCCGATCTTCATCTCTATCGGTCTTAAGTCCATCGGACCTCTGCCGTCGTGCCTCTTCCCGTCTTTTAGCAGAGGCACCGGCGATTCCTTGCCGCTCATATCAATCCCCTCTCGTGCTTTTCGGTGGCGATAAGAACTCTGACCTTCTCAGTGAGGCCGCTGGTGAATGCTTCTCTTTCAATCAGCTTTATCGCTAAGGTTACTATGTCCTCCAAGTCCTTATTTGGACACTTTATCCATATCCTTCCGTTGGCGCCTACCACTATGTCGCACCCAGTATCGCCTTTTATTACGTTGAGCATCGATTTCTTCTTGCCTATTACCCTAGGCACGCGGGACGGCTTTATTTCCACTATCTTGCCTTCAGTAATCCTCCCTAAGCCCTTTCCTTGAACGTCCAAAATTGGATCCTTGGTCCTGTCGAACGAGTCTATCCTTGCAACTATGTAGTCTCCTATGTCCAAGTATTCTTTCAGATTGTCCTTTGCTGGGTTGTAGGGCCTCCCCAGCAGGTTTGAAACGTGCAGTATCCCTATGTAAGGGGCGTTTATGTCCACTTGCCAGTGCGTTATCACGAAGTTCTCCACGAGACCGATCACTATGTCGCCGGGTCTCGGTATGTATGTGCCTTCGAGGGGTATCAGAGTTACTACGTTGTCGTTTATCTCCACAAGCCCGACCACGGCGGCGTATATGGTGTCGTCAATTTTGTAGAGGTACATCACAGATTTGGGATTTATGGTATAGTTCCCCTTCGCCACGACGTCGCCGGGAAGCACGAGCTTCCTCTGCGGTTCCGTCTGTTGCTTCATCCCTATACCCCTTAGGACCCCTTTAGGGAAATCCTAATATGGTGGGCACGTGGAGCTGAAGGTAGTCGCGGCGCAGCTTACGTACATAGAGAGGCTGTACCTCTACCACTACGCCCCCGGGGCAGTGGTCTTGTGGGTGTCCCTAGAATGGGAGCCCCCCGAAAGCCCTCTGGGCTTCTTGTTCGGAGAGGGCAGGCCGGTACGGTTGGAAGACCTTTTCAAGAGGGCGAAGAGGTACGGCGCTGGCGTGCTGGTCTTTGATGGTCCCTTGCCCTTCGAGGCCGCGGAGGAGGCGCTGGCTAACGGCTTCGCCGTGGCCGTAAGGCACGACTCTCCCCTCAAGCTGCCGGAGGGGGCATCGGTGCTGTTGCACGGGAGCGAGCGCTCGGCAGTGGAGGAGCAACTGAGACTCTACGACTCGGTGCACTTGGAGGTGTACGTCCCGGAGCCCTCTCTCTTGCCCGAAGGGGCGCCGGAGGACTTGCCCATCCACACGTTCTCGTGGAAGGTTTACGCAAGGCTGAAGGACAAGTTCCACTACGTGTACAACCACGTCCAGCCCTTGAGGGAGGACACTAAGTGTCCCAAGTGCGGGACGCCCAACGCGGTTAGGGAGATGGGTACCCTCATCGGCTGGGACGGGCCTAGGTGTAGGAGGTGCGGCTTCAAGCTGCACTACCACACCTTCGACTTGCCCGAGGCGCCTAGCTCTGTACGCGAGTGGCTCTCTTGGCGCCCTTCCGTTCCAGTGCTCTAGCCGCCTTCTGGAGCCACTGGTTCAGCTTCGGGCACGTGGCCGGGTCGAAGAAGTTGCCGGGCCCGCACTTGCTGGCGTGCGGACAAACGGTGCAAGGTATCTTCGCCACCAGCCCCATTCTGACCTTCACGTCCAGCTTTATAGCCCTCGGCACTCTCCTCTCGTACTTCACTTCCTTCTTCTCCTCGGGCTCCTCCTCTTCTTCGGGTATGTGGTCGACCAGTGCTGTGAGCCTATACGTCTTGCGCCCCTTGACCGTGACCAGCTCTCTGTGTATCAGCTTCTTCTTGGCGAGCCTCAGTGCTATTCGCGAGCCGTCGCGGCTGTCTATGTTCAGCCTCTTCCAGAGGTCTTGTTGCAGCAACCCCTTCTCTCCGGCCTCTATTATCAGCTTCAGCGCCTTCTTCTCAAGATCGCTCAAGTTCAATCTGTCTGATGCCATCCTTCGGAGACCCGTACAGTTATTCTGTCCGGGATCATATTTAAAGTCTTACTTACGACGATTCTTCTTGTTCGCTTTCTGACTCCTTGCTCACATCAAATACTTTCGTTCCCTTAAACACCACGTGGCTGACGTCATAATCTGTCAGCACGCTGAATATCTTCTTTTCCAGCTCCTTTATTTTGTCCTCGTCAACGCTCTCCACGTATACGTTTATGTCAAAAATGGGCATGTTCTTGCCGGCCCTAAATATCAGCACCTCGGCGTCGGGAAAGGTTTCTGCCACCGCACCGAGCAGGTCCGCAACGGCCCTTGCCTTCCACTTGGCTTTAGTGAAGCGTAGCCTCAGCCTCTTCACGGGCTCACCCGGCTCTGGTCGTGAAGGAGTCGTTAAAACGAACGCTTCGCCAGCTCCTCGAGGAGGCGTCTGTACACCTCCCTCCACGGCGGAGCCCTACCGAGCCATATTCTCTCGCTCTCAACTCCTTGCACGACGAGCATCTTGAGTCCGTTGACCGCAACGGCCCCTCTCTCCCTCGCCATCTTGAGGAGGGGCGTGTAGAGCGGCCGGTATATCATGTCTACCACGACCTGGCCCTTTGTGAGGGCCTCGGGAGGAACTGGAGAGGATGAACCGTCCATTCCTACGGGAGTAGCATTTATCACGACGTCATGCTTCCTTATCTCCCCGACTTCGCTCAAGGACCTCGCCTCTACCCCGAACAGCCTAGCCAGCTCCCTCGCCCTCTCCGGAGTTCTGTTGAAGATGGTAACGTGAGCGTCGTCCATAAAGGCCACTACGGCGGCCCTCGCCGCTCCCCCCGCTCCTAAGATCGCTATCCTTAATCCCTTCGGATCTACGACTTCCTCGACGCTGACCCTTATTCCAGCCACGTCCGTGTTGTAGCCAACGCTCTTATCCTTGAAGTCGATGACGTTCACAGCCCCGACCCTCCGCGCGACGGGGTCCAGCTCGTCGACGAGCTCCGCTGCCCTTACCTTGTGGGGTATGGTGACGTTTATTCCCCGGAAGATCAGCGGAGCGGCGCGCATGAAGTCGTCGAGCTTCTCCGGGGGGACGTCAACCTTGAGGTACTCGGCCTCCACACCTAGGATCTCAAACCCTATTCTGTGAAGGACCGGCGAGAGGGAGTGCGCTATCGGGTGACCGATCACCGCGAACAACGCTGTCCCTCCGGGGGCAGACATCAAGATTTATTTACTTCCGTTAGGTATGCCTAACGGTGATACGCGTGCCCCGTTGGTGGGGTAAGGGCAAGCACGGCTGGCGCTGGTGGTATTGGTATTATTTTGAGAGGAGCGAGCCTCCCCAGCCGCCCGCTGAGCTCGCCACGAAGGACGAGGTCCCGCCGCCTCCGGCTTGGGGCCCTGGATGGCGCTGGTGGTACTGGTGGTGGTACTCCCAAGGCAACAAGGAGAGATGATTTATCTCACATAGTCGGCCGCCGGGCACCTCCTACCTACGAAGCTGAGCAACACGAGCGCGTCGTTCGCGTTCAGTACCCCATCCTGATTTACGTCGCCGGTTATGGAGAAGAGATTCTTGAGTTGCGGGGGCATCATGTTGACCACCGTCCTGCAGTAAGTTCGGTTCGTTATGAGGCCAGTCAAGCACCCCACGACCTCGAAGTCTTTCATGGTGTAGTTCCCGTCCAAATCGACGTCGCCCGGGCACTTACGGGCGAATGAGACCTCGAAGCTCTGTAGCACGGCCCCTACGTAGCTTGTGGGTACGCGGAAGTTGTATACAGCCGAGGGATACGCCGTTACTGCGACGTTGACGGTCAAGGGGGGCACGGTTATCAGTCCCGACGGACCCCTAGCTTGGCTGTAGGTCCCTTGGACCGGGTAAGCCACTCCTCCCTTAACTGAGAACACGTAGAAGACCGGCCTCGGGTAGTCCCAGTACCCGGCGGGCTTGATGGCGTTGGGCGTGGCCCATCCCCACTGCATGGTTATGTTCGTCACGCCTCCAACGTTGTAGACGTCGGGAACGGGGGCGTAGTATAAGCTTCCCCAAGGACAAGGCTGGTTGGCTATCATCCTCCTCCCGTAGAGGGAGACGTCCGCCGGCGACGTCGAGATGAAGTATGTAAGCGTGACCGTATCTCCGACCCTCAGCTGGACGTTGTACGGCGCTACGGCGAAGAGGTAGAAGGTCCTCATGTTGTAGGACAGGAAGCGGGCTATGGAGCCAGCCACGGTCTTAGAAGCCACGTCGGGCCTCGGACTGATTATGCACATAACGAAGAGTTCGTTCGCAAACGGACCGAGCATGCTGGTCAGAGCTCTGTACCGCGGGGGAACGGTCGTGAGCACTCTAAACCTCACGTCCAAGAACTTTTCCAGACTTCCCATAGCCGGGTAGAAGTTCATTATTCCCTCATAGTACAGCATGCACGACGGAGCGCCTTCACAGAGCCTCAAGTCCGTTCTCACGTAAATCTTGGAGAACAAGTTAGTATAGAGGTTTACAGAAGATATCTCGAATATTCCGCGGCCGTCGAAGTAGAAGCCGTAGGAACCCATTATCCTTACCGGCGTCATGGGGGTGGCACTATTCGTCAAAGCGCTCAGGCTCAGCAAGAGCAGACTCGCGACCAACGGACTCGCACGCCTCAACGTAGGCCCCGAGGACGTTCTCGCAGAACCCTTTTACTTCGTCGGCGCGGCGCGGAACCCGCGTCGCCAGGACGAACGCGTTGTAGTGGTCGCTCCAAGTCACTATGGGGCTAGGCTCTATCAGCTTGAACAGCTCCAAGCCTTTCTTGAGGGCTTCGTCGCAGTCGTCCCCGCAAGGGACTATCAGCGCCACGTGGAGCCTCTTCTCTTCGACGCTCGTTCCGGACTCCCACGTCAAGACCCTCAACGACATAGCCCCCTTGCCGTCTCCGGGCTGGGGACTTCTTGAGGGTCGAGGCGTCGTTGCTCAACCTCTTCAAAGATGTGAAGAAGGGATTAATGCCCCCCGGCGACGACGTCGACGCGTTCGAGGTGCTAGGAAAGTTCGTGGTGGTCAACGTTGATGGTTTTGAAGCAAAATATGTAAAGATGGAATTTATGACCTTGAGGGACGTCGGCTGGAGAGGTCTGATAGCCTGCATGAGCGACCTGGTGGCCAAGCTCGTTCGCCCGGAGCTCTTCTCCTTCTCAGTGTATGGGAAAAGCTTTGAGGAGGTGGCGGAGCTGAGCGCCGGGGTCGCCGAAGCGGCTAAGGAGTACGGGCTGACGTTCTTGGGAGCCGACACGAACGCCGGCGAGGCGGCGGTGGACGCGTTTTGTATGGGGGTAGCCGACTTCCTTCCCCCGCCCTTGGGGGGCGCAAGGCCCGGCGACGCGATAGTCGTGCCGGAGGGGTGCTGGGGGTGCGTGGCGGAATGCTTGAGGGGTAAGTACTACGAGCACTGCAGGAGGCCGAGGGTGAGGACAGAGCTGGCCGAGAGGGCCGCCGAGTTCCGCGAGTTCATCTCCGCCTCCACCGACTCGAGCGATGGCCTCGCGATCAGCTTGTACAAGATGGCTGTTCTCTCCGGAAGCAGGATAGTCCTCACGGACCCGCCCCCGGGCCCCTTGGGGGAGTCCGGGCTGTACGGCGGGGAGGAGTACTTGCCGGTCTTTGCGGTTAAGAAGGAAGTTGCCGAAGAGCTTGCTGAATCGATAGGAGGTAAGGTAATAGGCTACGTGGAGCGCGGGCGCCCGGCGGTGCTGTACAAGGGCACCGAGGTGAGGCCGGAGGGCTGGGAATGGTTCTAATCGCCCCGGCGGGCGCTCTCTCCGGGTTAAGCGAAGTGGAGCTCCGGCCCAAGATTGAGCTGAAGAGGTGGGACTTCAAGATAGAGGACGAAGTGCGCTCTTGGTGGGAGAAGGAGGACTGGTGGAGGTTCGACCCGGAGTCGCCCAAGCCCAAGTTCGTAATAGATACCCCTCCTCCCTACCCGGCTCCCCTCTGGCACATAGGCGCGGCCGTCAGCTATGCGATGCACGACATGATAGCTAGGGCAATGAGGATGCTCGGCTACGAGGTCCTATACCCAATAGGCTTCGACCGCAACGGCTTGCCGATAGAGCTCTATGTAGAGAAGTACTTGAAGCTCAGTCCGTGGAAGGTCGGAAGGGAGAGGTTCCTCGAGACGTGCAGAAAGGTTCTCGACGAGTGGGTAGAC
Organism: Thermoproteota archaeon; assembly: GCA_013154085.1. GTDB lineage: Archaea > Thermoproteota > Thermoprotei_A > Sulfolobales > Ignicoccaceae > Ignicoccus. The sequence goes on from JAADDE010000006.1 coordinate 25,740, forward strand.
AGGATGAAGGTTACTTTGAAGAGGTTGCTGATAGCGGCTGACATAGACAACCCCTACCTGACGGACTCGCCGGAGTACAGAGCGTTCACGCAGGCGACGTTCATCGAGGCGTGGAAGAAGGGCTTGGTGTACGAGGCGGAGAGGCCCAACAACTGGTGCCCGCGTTGCAAGACAACCATTGCGGACGCGGAGGTCGAGTACAAAGAAATGCCGGGCTTACTGGCCTACATAAAGTTCAAGGTGAAGGAGACCGGGGAGGAGCTGGTCGTAGCCACAACCAGGCCGGAGCTCCTCTGCGCGTGCCAAGCAGTAATAGTTCATCCCGACGACGAGAGATACAAGCACCTCCACGGGAAGCATGCAGTGATTCCGCTCTACGAGCGCGAGGTTCCAATAATACCCCACAAGCTGGCCGATCCGAAGTTCGGCACCGGCGCAATGATGGTTTGTTCCTTCGGCGACTGGAGGGACGTGCAGCTGTTCCGGGAGCTGGGGCTGCAGCCGGTTAAGGCCATAGACGAGAGCGGGAGGATGAGGGAGTGCGCCGGCCCCATCGCCGGACTCAAGGTTCAGGAGGCGAAGAAGAAAATAATTGAAATACTGAAGGAAAAAGGCTACTTGGTTAAAGTGGAGGACATAGTACACAAGGTGCCGGTGCACGAGAGGTGCGAGACGCCCATAGAAATAATCCCAATGAAGGAATACTACTTGAAGCAGTTGGAGTTTAAGGATGTATTGAAGAAGTATGCGAACGAGATGAAGTGGCAACCGGAGAGGTATAAGAAGAACCTAATACAGTGGATAGATTCGGTCTCAATGGACTGGCCCATATCGAGGAGGAGGTTCTATGCTACTGAAATACCCATATGGACGTGCAAGAACTGCGGCTACAAGTACGTTCCCCCTCCCGGAAGGTACTACAGGCCGTGGAAGGAGAGGCCTCCGGTGGACAAGTGCCCCAAGTGCGGGGCCAGCGAGTGGGAAGGGGAGACCAGAGTGTTCGACACGTGGATGGACTCGTCTGTGACGGTGCTCTACATAACAAAATACATGAGGAACGATGAGTTCTGGAAGAGGACCTTCGTGAAGGGAACAAAGCTGAGGCCTCAAGGATACGACATAATAAGGACGTGGCTCTACTACACTCTGCTGAGGGTGCACCAGCTGACCCAGATGAGGGCGTTCGACTACGTCTTCATCAACGGGATGGGTCTCGATCAAAAGGGAAGGAAGATGAGCAAGAGGTACGGAAACGTTATAATGCCGGAGGAGATACTCGACAAATACGGAGCAGACGCGACGCGCTTCTGGATAGCGCTGGAGGTGAAGCCCGGGGAGAACTACAGAGTAATAGAAAGCAAAATAAGGGGAGCCCAGAAGTTCCTTACGAAGTTCCTCAACGTAGCTAGGTACGTCTCCTCGTTCCCCTTCCCGGAGAGGCCCGCGAAGCTCAGCGGCGCGGACAAGTGGATACTCGCCGAGCTCGCGGAGCTCTTAGGTAAGGCTAGGAAGGCCTACGCGGAGATGGACTTCCACACGGTAGCAGAGGAGTTCTACCACTTCGTCTGGGACAAGTTCTCCTCTCACTACATAGAGCTGAGCAAGAAGAGGGCCAGGATGCTGGATCCGAGGTTTGGCGAGGAAGAGGCCAAGGCGGCGTGGTGGACGTACCATCAAGTGCTGAAGCACTTGTTGCTGGTCCTCGCGCCCATTTCCCCTGCCATAAGCGACTACCTCTGGAGGCAGCTCTACTCGGAGGAGAGCGTTCACGCGCAGGCCTTGCCGGAGCCCCCGGCCGAGTGGATCGACGAGGAGGCTCTGAGGAAGGGCAGGGAAGTAATGGAACTGAACTCGAAAGTGTGGAAGGCAAAGAAAGAAAAGCTGGGGAAGGAGCTAAAAGACGAAGTGACGGCAGAGGAGCTGAAAGAGGCGGGCGTTGAGTTGCCGGAGCTCGGGGACTTCGAGAAGGACTTCATGGCCCTCCACAACGTGAGGGGATGAAGTTTTCCGGCGGAGCCGAGGGGTGAGGACCTCTCTTCGCTGTCTGACCCCTATTAAGGCGCGCCCGCTCGCTCGGGATCCGAGCTGATCTGCAAGAGGGTCTGCGCGAAAGTGGTTGACGACCTCGACCTGACCGGACTGATCTCGTTCTTGGACTTCTTGTCGCAGAAGAGCGGCTGTGAGGTCAAGCTCGTAATAGGAGTCAAGAGGAGGGCAGTAGCGGTAGAGGTTTGTTGCTTGAAGAGTCCAAAGCTGATCAGCGTGGTGAGGTCGAAGCTGGTGATGATTAGTGGTCTGAAGGTAGCCCACTGTTTGAGCAGAGGGGACGGAAGGCTGTTCGGCGTTTGGCCGCTCGGCGGCAAGGTGTGTCTGGGCAGGGAAGTGTTCACCGGAGCCCCCTTCTGCCTGGACGAGAGAAAGATGAGGAGGCACGTTCTGATAGTAGGCTCCACGGGCAGCGGGAAGAGCACTACGGCCAAGAAGATCTTCAGAGAGCTCGGCACGGCTAAGGTGGTCCTCGACTGGCACGGGGAGTACAAGGGACTGGCCTTAACAATAGACTGCATAAGCCTAACCAAGCTGAAGAGCCTAGGAAAGCTGGAGCTGCTCGACGTCTTCTCAAATTCCCTCAAATTGAGCGATGCCCAGTACTACTTGCTCTTAAAGATAATACAGCTGTTGTATAACAAGAACAAGGACTTCGGCATAAGGGACGTGATATTTTACTTAAAGAGCTTGGAGGAGGTGAGCAGATGGATAAGGGAGAGCAAGTATTCGCTGTTGAGAAAGCTGGAAATGCTGACGCACAAAGAGGTGTGCCGCTACTCGGTTACGGACGTGCCCCAGCTCGTGAAGGACGGGCTGGTGATAGATCTAAGCTCATATACAACGGAGTATGCAAAGAGGTTCGTGGCCCACGCTGTGCTCGCCTACATATTCACCGAAGCCAGGAGGGGGATGCTGGAAAGGACATATGTCTTCTTAGAAGAGGCTCACAACATAATTCCAAAGTCCAGCGAGCTCGGAATTGCAGACAAGGTGTTTATGGAAGGCAGGAAGTACGGAGTGCACCTAGTCGCAATAACTCAGTCCCCGAAGGCGCTCAACGAGAACGCTGTTAAGAACAGCTATACGAAAATTATACACATGCTGAGAGAGGTAGACGACGCTAAGTACATGGCAGAAAACATTGGGGATCCGGGCCTGTGGAAGGAGTTCATAGAGCTCGAGGTGGGAGAAGCGATAGTGTCTCAGAGGAGGCCCGTGAGGGTGCTCATAGACAGTACCTAGCGTACTCCTCGAAGTCCTTCTGCCCCCAAGCAGTGCACGGGAACCGCTCACAGCCGACCGCCCTGAGGGCATTTTCCAAGAGCTCCTCGACGCCCATGTCGCTCCTCAAGCAGACCACCTTGTCGCCGTAGTAGCCCCGGAGCATCTGCAAGTACGCCCCCACAAGTTCGGCCTCCAGGTTCGAGCATATCTTTTCCTTACAGTATCCCTTTGATTCCATCCTCTCGATTAGGACCTTCGGCGGCGCCTGCAAGTACAGAACCTTCTTGACCTTCTCTGGGGGGACGAAGTCAACGACCACGCCCTCCACGACCAGGCACCCGCCCTCTTCCTCCAGCCTCTCCTGCAAGCGGTCCATGTCAACCACGTACAGCGGCTTGCCGCACTCGTCTTTCTCCACGTCCAAGTAAAGCTTCTCTTTAACAACGAGCTCCGTAACGCTTACGTGTTTGCAACCGAGCTTCTTCGACAGCTCCTTGGCTAAGGTAGTCTTTCCCGATCCCGGCGCGCCGGATACTAAAATAATCAACCTCGCACCCCGTAGGAGCGAGGCACAGGAGGTAATGTTGAGGAGGTACGGCTGGGCCGCTTGGAAGGGCCACTTGGACAGGTGGAGGGAGCTTGTGGCAGAAGCGAGGGCCTCCGGCTTCGACTACGTGGAGCTGAGCCTCGACTACCCGCTCGTCTTCCAAGAGGACAAGCTGGGCGAGGCTGTGGAAGAGCTGAAGAGGATCGGCTTGGGCGTGTCGTTCCACGCCCCGTGGAGGGGCATAGACCTAGCGTCTCCTTGGGAGGGCATAAGGGCGGCTTCGGTGGAGCTGGTCAAGCGCTCCATAGACCTTGCTTCGAAGTACGGAGCGGAGTACGTAGTCTATCACGTCACTACTTCGGAGAAGCTGACACCCGACGTCCGGGAAGCGGTCATGGAGGCCGGGAGGAGGTCCGTCGAGGAGGTTACCGAGTACGCAAAGAGGCTCGGCGTCCGAGCGGCGGTGGAGAACGTCGGAACCTTGGGCCACCCAGACTACTTCGGCGCGCTGAGGGATCAGACGGACGCGGAGTTCTGCTTGGACTTCGCGCACGCCGTCAGCTCGTTCATGCATAGGCACAAACTGAAGCTGGACGACGTAAACGTTGATGAAGTAATAGAGCTGTGGAAGAACGCTGTGGGAGGAAGGACCCTCTGCGCCCACGTCCACGGCCTCGAGGGGCCCAAGAGGGCCCACAGGCCCTTGACCTACCCGATCACCAAAAGGGCGGCCGCTAAGGCGTACGCGCTGACGGGAGCGGAGTACGTGACCTTTGAGATATACTACAGCAAGGGAAACAGCGAGGCGACGCCGAAGTTTGTCTCAAAAGAGATGAATGAGGTTAAGTCTTGGGAAAAGGTGTACAAGGCCCCTAAAGCCTTATAGGCAACTTCGGCAGCTTCACGCCCCTCTGGCCTTGGTAGTGCCCCCTCTTCGAGTATCCCTTCTCCACTGGGGAGTCTAGGCGGACCAGCACGAAGTGTATGAACGGAATTCCGGGCCTCAGTCTGACCGGAAAGGAACTTCCGATTATCTCTATTACTATCTGCCCTTCGAAGCCCGCGTCAACCACTGTGGGAGGGATGTACAAGCCGAGCCTCGCCAGCGTTGACTTCAGGTTCACCAGAGCGACCAAGTCCTCGGGCATTTTGACGTACTCCAGCGTGTGGAGCAAGACGTGCTCGTAGGGCCTTATCACGATCCCCTCCTCGTCCATCGAGCCCCTCTCGTAGTAGTCGTCGACGTTCTCTGCGTTCGTAACGTCGAGCGGCCGGTCGACCTCTTTGAAGCGGGCGTATTCCTTTCCGATCCTCAAATCTACGCCGTTTTCGCGTATCTGGCCCTCGTCCAAGGGATCCACGACGAGCCATCCCTTCTCTATATACGCCTTTATACCTCTGTCCGAGAGTATCACCTTTCGTCCCGAGGACCGTTTAGGAAAACCTCGGCTTGTAAAGCGGGGAGGCTAACACACTATTAACAGTCCGCTGAGGAGCCCACAGAGGGTCACCACCTTTGGAGGGCGAGGAACCCTTCGTGTTCGTAATTGAGAACATGGACAGCAGAGGTAAGATTAGGGAGAGGTTAATGAGCTGTTTGGAGAGAAAAAGCGTGGCCGACGGAATAATGGAAACGCTCATGCTTTCGAAGAGGGAGCGCTCCCCGGTGCTGTGCGTGACCGGAAAGCACTTGACGCCTTACGGAGTATACGACCGCTACGTGCTCGTGTTGCCGAGCGACGCGAGGCTGGTGGACGACGAAGGCTACGAGGACGAGGAGGTCACGATATGGGAAATAAACGGCGAGGTCTACGCCGTGAGGACGATCTACGATCCCAGCGGCTTTGAAAAAACGATAGTCCAGAAGCTAGGCGGTTAGGGCTATCAGGGTGGTCGTCTCCCTTATCCCCTCAGTCTTCCTGACCTTGTTCAAGATGTAGTCCTCTATCTTGCCCAAACTGTCGGCTTCGAAGACCGCTACGACGTCGAAGGGCCCGGTTACTATATCTACGGCCTTGATATAGTCAAGCTTCTTCAACTCTTCGTAGACCTTGTTCTCCATTCCAGATTCGGTCTTTATGAGCAAGTACACGCGGGCCAAGGGTCTCCCTAGGCTATGCTGAACCGCCCCCTTTTACTCTGTCGCCAGCCCGACCGCTTCCCTAAGCTCCTTGAAGCCATTCTTGTGTAGCCACCACGCCAGCCCTGCGCTCACCTCCCTGAATACTTCGAGCCCCCTGTCCACCACGGCGCTGCCTATCTGGAGCGCCCTCGCTCCGGCCAGCACGAGCTCCGCCGCGTCCCTCCAGCTGTATATTCCCCCCACCCCGATTATTGGCGCCTTGAGTTCCCTGTACACCTCGTAGACCGCCCTCACTGCTATAGGATGTATTGCCCTTCCCGAAAGTCCGCCGACCTTGTTGCTGAGCACGGGCTTCATCGCGTCGACGTCTATAACCATAGCCTTTACGGTATTTATCAACACCAGCCCGCTTGCTCCCGCCCCCAGCGCGGCGGCCGAGGTCTCAACCAGCCTGTCAACCAAGCCCAGCTTAGCGAAGACCGGCACGCTGACCGTAGTCGCGACCGCCTCAACTATCCTCTCAACCATCTTGATGTCTGATCCCAGCTCGAGGCCCATGCCCTTGGCGTGCGGGCAAGAGAGGTTCAGCTCAAGGCCGTCGGCGCCGGCGTCAACGGCCCTCCACGCGACCTCCGCGAAGTCGCTCTCGTCCTTACCTGCGATGGATACTATGACTGGCAAGTTGTACTTTTTGCCAACCCCCACCAGCTCCCCGAGGGCGCCCGCTCCGGGATTGGAGAGCCCCACAGCGTTGACGTAGCCGCACGAGGTCCCAACAATTATGGGAGGGTCGTAGCCCTTCCGGGGCTCCGGGGTTATGCTCTTCGTGACCAGCGCGCCGACCTTTGCCTTCCTCGCCACGGCTTCAAGCGCTTCGGCCTTCCCTCCGAGTATTCCGGAGGCCGGCATGAGCGGGTTGCTCAGCCTGAGTCCGCCGACCTCGGCGCTCAAGTCAACCATTTCTGCCCCTCTCGGGCCGCAAACGCGCAACCCAAAATTATAGCGAACCACCCACAAGGGTTCAAGGGCGGACCCTTGCGAAAGGGAGTGATCAACGTCGTCGAAGTGTTGGTACTGTTGTTAATCTTCTTGGGGGCGGCCGCGTTATTCGCGTCGTTCTACCTCAACGCGGTTAATCAGCAGGCGCAAAACGTGAGGGAGGAGGCCCAGCAGAACGCCTTCTTGATTAATCCTCCAGTCAGGACAGTGGGTACTATTGTGATATACAACAGCACCAGCAGCGACAGCGCGGGCGCTGGGAGCTACGATGCGGTGCCCTTCGCCTGCGTCGAGGAGACCAGCGGTAGCCGGGGATGGTGGCTGGGCCCGGTGTACTTGATAAAAGGCTATCAAGGCACCATTTTCAAGAGCTTGACTTTAGACGACGCCGTGAGGGCCGTGGAGGCAGCGGCCGCAACGGGAACCGGGGCCAACTTGACGGACGTCGCTTTCAGTCCGCTGACCAAGCTGGCGGCGATATGCTACATCAACGGTCAGCCGGCGGCGGTTTACAACCTGACCGCGGCGTGCGATGCGGCAACGCTCAACGAGACCGTAAAGACAGCAGTCGGGAAGTGCATGCTCAACGCAACCAACCAAGGCGCTACCTCTTGGAAGGTCGAGTTCGTGAACGTCTTCCAGTACGTTAGGGCCGGGGGCGTGGGCGTGGTGGTCGGTCCCATAATACCTTACAACGTTGTACAAGAGGGAGCCTCGTTCAGCTTTAAGATCAAGTTTGCTCAGAGCTACTCCCCGAACCCCACGCCCCTCCTTCAGCTGAAGGAGTCCGGCCAGCTGGTCAGCGTCGATCAGATTCTGCAGTGGCTGGAGACGCACGGCGGCACCGTGACGGCGGTCAACACCTTCGACGCGGTGTGCGAGAGCTGCTTCTTCAGCGTGGGCTAGGGAAGGCCCAACAGCTTGTGAACTTGGGGTATCACTCTGACCGTTTTTGCCAGCTCCTCGTCCGAAAGGACTGCTCGTACGAGCTCCGCTGCCTCGGATCGGTAGTCGCGCTCGTGCAGGGGCTGAAGGATCACGGGCTTGTCAACGCTCCCCAGCTCCCTCAAGAACTTTTTGACGCACTCCAAGTCTCTAGCCCTTGCAACGAGCTTTAGTTCGCCCTTAAAGGAGTTCAGTATAGCTTTAACGGTCCTCACGTCGTTCTTGAAGTAGTCGCACGTGACCTTTGGACTGACCGTCATCCAGACGTCGGCGCCCTCTAGCGCCTTCGGGTAGACCGTACCGTTGGTCTCTATCTGGACGGTGCCTTTGAAGCCCGCCCTCCTCAGCTCCTTTACGAGCTCCGCCACCTCTGCTTGTTGCAGAAGAGGCTCTCCTCCGGTGATGACTACTAGGGGAGCCCCCGAGGACATCGCCCTCCGGGCCACCTCGGCGGGCTCGACCTCCCTACCGGGCCCCCAGCTGTACTTCGTGTCGCACCAAGGGCACCGGAGGTTGCACCTAGCCAAGCGGACGAAGTAGGCCGGCGTGCCGACCAGCGAGCCCTCGCCCTGTATCGACAAAAACTCCTCCAGTACCTCCAAGGCTAGAGACCGGCCTTAGCTTTGATCTGCTCTACCTCCTTGATTATCTCCTCAACCAAGTCTTTGGCAGCGCCCGGATCAATTATCGCGGCGGCCGCTGCTTGCACCTCTATGCCCGCAGCCTCGCCTAGCTTCTTCTTGCTGGGGACGTAGACGTAGGGTATCTTCTTCTCCTCGCAGAGGAGAGGCAAGTGGGCCACTATCTCTGGCGGGTCCACGTCCTCTGCTATCAGCACGAGCTTCGCGAGGCCCTTGTCAACGGCCTTGGTGGTCTCGTTGGTACCCTTCTTTATCTTCCCGCCGCTCTCCCTCGCCTTCCTCAGCGCCTCGTAAGCCTTTTCTGCCAGCTCCGGAGGAACCTCAAACCTCACGTAGAAGGGCTTGCTCATCCTCATCTCCCCCTCGTCGCCCGAGGGCGCGGAGGGGAGTTTAAAAGGATGAGGCGAAGTGCAGACAGCCTATGAGGAGAAAGCTGAGCGCCGAGCGGTGAGGACAAGCCGGGTGCCGAGGCCTCGGCCCCCGTAGGGCTTTCACCTCATCCCCTCGGTACCCGGAGCTACCTCATCAGCCCTTGTGGAGCCTTAAGGTGGTCGGTGGGAAGTGGCCCTTCATCCTTATGAAGTTGTTGGGAGAGAGGTCCTCGAGCGGGAGGACCACTCCCTTGCCCAAGAGACCCCCCAAGTCTATGACGTCGCCGGGCTTGGAGTTCGGAACCGGTATAAGCCTGACTCCTAAGGGCTTGTCGTTTACCAAGCCCACCGCCAGCTGGTCCAAGGTGAGGGAGGCCAGCGTCTCAGGGGAGACCAGCGGGATGGGGACCATGTCCAGCCCGGCCGAGCAGATGGCCGTGTAAGAGACCAGCTTGTACACCTCCACAGTCCCCCTCTCTGCGGCCTCAACCATCCCGGCGTCCTCGCTCAGCGGGATGAAGAGGCCGGAAAAGCCGCCGAAGCGGGAAACCGCCATTGCTCCCCCCTTCTTCAAGGCATCAACCAGCAGGGCCAGCGCTGCAAGCGTGCCGGGGGCCCCGAAGGAAGGAACGCCCATCGCCTCCACGACCTTCGCCACGCTGTCGCCCAGCTTCGGGGTGGGCGCCAAGCTCAAGTCGACTGAGCCCATCTCCACCCCGAGCTCCTCCGCCACCTTCCTCCCGGCGAACTCCCCGAGCCTCGCCACCTTGAACGCGGCCCTTTTGATCGCCTCGTGGAGGTCTCTGAAGGTTTTGGCGCCGCTCCTCCTCACGACGGCCTCAACCACTCCGGGGCCGGAGATGGCCACGTTCACCTCAGCCTCCGGCCTCCCCCTCCCGTGGTGGGCTCCCGGCATGAACGGGACGTCGCCGGGCAAGTTGACGGAAACCAAGAACTTTGCGTTGCCCGCTCCCCCGGTTCTCTTGGCCAGCTCAATTAAGGACTCGCTCACCTCGTAGACCGCTTCCACGTTCAGACCGCTCCAAGAGTCGCCGACGTTGAGGAACCCGAACACCCTCTCCGTGTCGCTCAATGCCTTTGGCAAGACCTCAATTAATGCCTTGGCGGCCTCGTTGCTTCCCACCTCCGCGAAGGCGCCGAAGCCGCCCACCGCGTCGACGCCGGCCCTCTTCGCGGCCTTATCTACCTCCTTTGCGAAGAGCAAGAACGAATCTGGGTCGGAGCCCAGCTCCCCTACGGGCGTCAATGCTATCCTAGCCGTGACTATAGGTATTCCGTGCTCTTCGCTTATTCTTTTAACGGCCTCGACGAGCTCGCGTCCCCTGCCCTCCACAAGCTCCGCCGCCCTCTCAACGAACCCCTCCTTAGGCACCGCTAGGGAAAGGGTAACCGCCCTCACGTCTAAGTTGAGGTAGTGGAGCATCTCGGTAACTTCAGCTATCTCTTCGGGTCTGAACATCACGGCCCTTGCACCTCTTCCGCCGCTTCTCCAGCCGGATCTCCATAGCTTTTGCCAGCCACTCTCTGGGGACGGCCCCGAAGGGGCATCCGTCCAGCGAGGTGACCCACAGCGCCTCCGGAGGGACCTCCACGTCGGCGAAGTAGGCCTCTTCCGCTCCCTCCAGCTCCCTCTTGGACAGCTCAAGAGCCTTGGAGATCTGCGTAGTGGTGTAGTAGTATAGCAAAACCTCTACCGGAAAGTACTTTGAGATCGTGCACCTCTTCTGGAAGTCCTCGTACGCCAGCGCCGCTGAGGCCCTCAGCCTGACCGGGTCCAGCCCGTAGGCGTGCCTAGGGCTTTCCGGGACCCTCGCCCTCCCCCAGAATATCAAGCCTCAGCCCCAAGACCCTCTCCAGCTCGCCCTTAACGCTGGGATCCTCCCGAAGCGTTTCGAAGGCGTCCCACGGGAACACGATCCACTTGTCCGTCTCCCTCGCCCACGCGTCCGGGCGCTCGGAGCAAGTGGGCTTCACGTACAAGGTGGCGGTGAGAACCTCTTTCGGCGAGTAGAGGGAGATGAGCTCCTTGACGAGCTTCAGCGTGCTCCCGCTGTCGCACACGTCGTCCACCGCCACGACCCTTTTCCCCTCAACGTCCCCTATTAGGGGAAGGACTACCTTGCCCTTTCCCCTCTTCCCCACGCCGGAGTAGGACCTCACCCTCACGACCAGCACCTCAAGCCCCAGCGCGTCGGCTATCAGGTGGGCCGGGAAGTAGCCTCCTCTAAGGACCCCTACGACGACCTCTGCCTTTCCCTTCAGCACTTCGGCCAGCTCCAAGCTGGCCTCGTGAACGTCCTTCCAGCTCAAGAACTCGTACAAGCCCATCTCCTCCCCCTTTTGGAAAGGGTTCTGAGGGAGATGTGCCCTACCCCTGACCCTCCGGCTCACCGCCCGGTTCACCGGCCTCGCCGGAGTTCTCTTAGGTAGGGCCTCTCGGGGGCCGTGGTCTCCAACTCCCGGAGGTTAAAAATCACTTAATCACGACCTCATAGCTCTTCAGTTGCGTTCCCTCGAGGATCAAGGCCTTAGCTCCGACTACCTCGACCTCCATGTCGAAGCGCAAGCTCTCGCCGGGCTTGAGCTCCTTCTTCTCGAGCACGACTTCTTCGCCTCTGCGCCTCACTGCCCTCCCGTCCGGCATGTAAACGGTGTAGTAGTACTCCAGCACCAGCTTCTCCACGAACACCGGCTCCTCGGAGTCGTTGACCACAATAACCCTAGGACCGTCGAAGATTGCCTTGAGCGGGCCGAGCCTCTTCTCCACTGCGCTCATCGGGCGCTGTTCCTCCGCGAGGGTAAAAGGTTCGCGTGAGAGAAGATTCATCACAGCTCAGGAGACCGTCGTGCGCTCATCACCTGCTCATGATCGCGTGCTCCCTCCTTATCTCCACGTATATGCCCTTGTCCTCCAGCAGTCTCTTCAGTTTATTTATAAGTATCTTCATTATCTCGTTGGCCGCTTCGTACGTTCCCAGGCCGTACATTATTTCGTATTCAACCCAATCATTGCCTACTGCCTTCAGCTTTATCTTAGGCTCCACCACGCTGTGCCTCTTAGTGAGGAGGACTGCGTCCTTCAAAGCGCCCTCCACTTCGTCGTAGTCGCTGATCCGCGAGAACTTCACGTTGAGGACGAACGGCAGGGAGCGGCTGGGTATTCTGACGGGCTCCATAGCGACGAGGCTGTTGGGGACCCTTATGGTTTCTTCGTACTCTCCCCTCAGCTCTATGAAGAACGGAGTGATCCTCTTAATCCACCCCCTAATGCCCCTCGTCAATATAACAAACCTGCCGTTCTCGACCATCTTCGTCGAAACCAGCATGTAGTAGTAAACTATGGACCTCAGCAAGTCGTGCAGGATGAAGGGTATTATTATCAGCGAGGCGGCCAGCAGGAATGCCAGTGCCGGTAGCGACAGTATTCCTATGAACGTGCCGAAGATCAGCAGTATAAGGTATATAGCGTCGAGCAGTCTGGTAAACTCCTTCGCGCTCGTGGGCGTCATTATATGCTTCTTAACCATGCTCTTTATTATCTTCAGCCTCAGCAGTCCGTAGAGGATTGATATGAGCATTACATACAGCACCAGCGCCACAACGCTCACCGTGCTCACCTCAGCGCGCTCTCGATCTCCTCCTCGCGGCCTATGGGGGCGAGGAGTATAATCACGTATCCCGGCTCTATGACGAGCTCGTCGTCGGGCTCTACGAACCTCTCTCCGTTGAAGACGGCCAGTATCATCACATCCTTGGGGAGGTTTTCCCTCAGCTCCTTGATCCTCATGCCCACTGCCCTGTCGCCGGAGTCAACCTCTATAGAGTAGACTCCATATTTGCCGCTCAAGACTTTAGTCAGTTGCAGAACTCCGTACTTGCCTTCGATATAGCTCACCACGAGCTTTGCGGAAATCGTTGGGGAGGGAAACGTTACCTCCGCCAAGCCCAGCATCTCGATGAGCTCGGAGGCCTTCGCCGTTCTGGTTACAACTATTATGCTGCTCACGCCGTACTCCTTTGCAACCGCGGCTACGAAGAGATTAACTTCGTCTCTGTCTGTGGACGCTATTACTACGTCGAAGCTGCTCAGCTCTATCTCTTCGTACAAGCTCGGGTCGGTGGCGTCTCTGTTGACCACCTCCAAGTCGGCCTCGCTGCTCAAGGCCTTGCACTTCTCCTCGTCAACGTCAACGGCCACGACGTCGTGTCCTCTGGAGCTCAAGTCTATCGCTATCTGCCTTCCCAGCTCGCCTATGCCGACCACGAGTACCTTCAACCCGACCACCTCAAGGCGTAGGAAAGGGCAAAGGCCGTGCTCCACGCTAGGTATAGGTAGGGCTCGGCCAAGAGCTCCGGCTTTTTAAATGATAAAACGGCCGATGCTAAGTAGCTGAGGAGGAGGAGCGGCGCCCCCCACTCCAAGGAAAACGTGTAGAGGGAGGCAAGGAAGACCAAGTGGGCCCCCGTGGAGTAGACCAGCGCGAACGCTTTCACGTTTTTCAGCTTTCCCCTCAAGAACGTCCATATTACAAGTGAGAGAGAGTAGAGAAATGCATAGTCCAGCATCAAGAGCTCCTTCCATCCCACTGCGGGCCCCAGCGCCTTTCTAGCGAGGTTAAATGAGCTTCCTCTGAGCTCCCAGCCTTATCCGCGTGGGCCCTCCCCGGGCGGGCAGGGCGACGTTGTAGAAGGTCAGCTTGCCCAGGTGGGCGAAGGCAACTCTTCCGTGGTGCGCGTGGCCGTGCACCGCGAGCCTCACGCCCTCTTCCACCAGCACCCTCTCCATCCTCGGATCGCCCAAGTAGGGCCAGATCTTCCTGCTCTCGCCAGTCAGGGTTCTCCACGTCGGAGCGTAGTGGCTCAGGTAAACTACGGTCGGACACTCCCTCTTAGCCTCTCTGATGAGTTGCCTAATCACCTCCGGCTTCCTCGCGTACTCGGCCTCTATGTTCGGTATGTTGGACCTCTGCCACGAGGTGGGCTTGAGCAGAGATCCTCTGCTTCCCACTACGGCCAAGCACCCCCTCTCTCCGTCGAGGACCACGTACTCGTCGCTCAGCCACTTGATCTCTGGGTAAGCGTTTACGAACTCCTTTTCCCTCTCCCGGTACTCCTCGTTGCCGAACACGGCCACCAGCCTCTTCCCGCGGAGCTTGGCGAACTCCACCACGGGCCTCAAGTTCTCTACCCGCGACTTCTCGACTAAGTCTCCTGCCATGAGGACGACGTCGTATTTGCCGTCAGCCCTCAGGAAGCGCAGATATTTAGGAGAATGGACGTCTGAGAACGCCAGAATGAGCACGTAGGCCCCTTCTCCCCGGCGGCGGCGAGGGAATTAGGTGTAACCCCAACATTTGAAGCTCTCTGAGAGCCTTAGGGGCCAGGTGGGATCAGTGGCTAAGAAGAAGTCTAAGAAGAGCACGACAAAGACCAAGAGAGTTAGGAGGAGGACGTGGGACCCAGTCCAAGTGGCCGAGCAGTACGCGCCCAACGTCGCGACGGCGGTGGGCCTCGACGTATTGGGCCTCAGCGAGGACCAGTACGTCGAGCTCTTGAGGGACGTGCTCGTGAGCTTGATAGGAGATAGAGTTACCAAGCCGAAGCCGGAAACGCTGGTGAACGCTATAAAGAGGAACGAAAAGAAGGTTATGCCGGTAGTAGCGGCGAAGCTGCTGGAGATGATACCGGAAGGCAAGCTGACCGCAGAGCAACTGGACTTCGTCATGAGCTACATAGGCCCGCTGGTCATACCCTTTGCCCAGAGGCTCTACAGAGAAGCCAAAAGGCTCGGAGCAGACCCGAGCCCCCTCCAAGCGGCTTGGGAGGAAGCTTGGCGCCTCCGCGGCGAGCCCGGCCCGGTGGGCTACTGCCCCAAGTGCGGCTTCCGCTCGGTTGCCCCGGACGGCAGTTGCATGGTGTGCGGCGCGGTGCTGGACGACGAGGAGCTGAGGGGCGCGGTGGAGTTCGACTCGAAGTTCAAGGCCTTTCTAGAGGAGGCCTCCTGCAGCGAGCTTAAGGAGGCGCTCGCGAAGGGCTCGCTCTACGCCGGCCACGCCTCCCTCCACACAGCTCCCAAGAGCAAGTGGGACGTGGAGGTCCTCCTACGGAGGGCCGATAGGGAGGCCTTGAGAGAGGCGCTGAGGCTTAGGTGCTCCTAAGCTCGTCCAGCTTGCGCTCGTCTACCTTACCCTTGAAAACTATTACTATCCTCACCACGTCGGAGCCGCTGGACAGCCTCGCCTCGCCGCCGAAGGCCTTCTGCTTGTCGAACCGTAGGTACAGCTTGCTCCCCTCGCTCCTAGCCCCGAGCTCCCTCTTGAGGAGCTCGTATTCGAAATCGTCCATCAGCTTCAAGAGGCGCTCGACCGCCCGGCGGGCTTCCTTGCCCTTCAGCTCCATTTTCAAATAGAGTATGGGGTTGCCGTGGTGGCCGCGGGCCTCGGCCACCTCCACCTCTCCTCCCTCTATCCCTAAGAGCTTCGAGAGGGCCTCCAGCACCTTCTCCGGGTCCTCGGTGGCGTGGACTATGGCGCTTACCTCGACCCTCTCTATCATCTGAGCCCCGCCAAGAGCACGGCCGCGGCGGCTATTGGGCCTATCTCGCCTTCCACGCCCTCCGGATACACGGGCCTCCCCTTTGAGGCCTCGAGCTTGCTGAGGCCCGGCTCGCTCGCGCCTACGATCAAAAACGTTACCTCGCCCGGCTCCAAGGCCTTTACCTTTTCTCCGTACTCCCTCGACACGGTGAACACGGCGTCCGGCTCGAACAGCTCTATGGCGTCGTCTATGTCCGGCAGGACGAGGAACACCTTGTTTAGCTTGTATGCTTCCTTTGCCACCTCAGGGACCCCTATCTGCGCGGCTGCGCCCGAGGGCTTGGTCACTATGAGCCCCTTGACCGGGTCCCCGAAGCCGAAGGCTAGCTTTGCTAGGTCCTCCAGCCTCTGCACGCTGGTGGGCGCGTGGGCGACCAAGAACGTCTTCAAGGCTCTCGCCCCGGCGGCCTAGGGCCTCCTTAAAGCTTCGTCTAGGCGCCCGGCGAGCAAGTCTTTAACCAAGAGCTCCAAGCTGGGGTATGCCCTAACTCCGGCCGCGCCGGCCAAGTCCGCGGCCCTCCGGCCCACCGCCACGCCCACGTCGGCCTTCTTCAGCATGTTGAGGTCGTTGAAGCCGTCTCCAATGGCAAAGATAAAGTCGAACCACGGCCTTACCTTGTCTATCACTTCTCCCTTTTCCTTAAACACCGGGAGGACGCCTACTATTCTGCCCTCGTGGTAGATGAACTTCTGCGCCACGTAGCTGTCGACCCCCAGCGCATCCGCGACGAGCTCGACGAATTCCTCAAATCCTCCGGATACTATCATCGTTACGAAGCCCCTCCTCTTCAGCTCGGCCACCAGCGTTACGGCCTCCGGCCTTATCCTGCTCAAGGCCCTCTTTGCAACCTCCTCCACTCTCTCCTTGGGCGTACCTAAGGCCAGCTTGATCCTCTGGAGGAAGGTGTCGTACCAGCTCCCGCCGCTTAGCCCCCTCTCCAGCAGCTCCTTCAGCTCTGCCTCCCTCTCGTGACCCTTCGCGAGCTCCTCCCAGAACTCAAAATCGGTCAGCGTACCCTCAAGGTCCATCAGCGCCAGCTTGCTCAACTCTCGGTCCCAGCTGTCGGAAGCCTCTCCAGTTTACTATACCTACCTTGCGGACTCCGAGCGAACGACATATAATGAGATGACTGCAACAGTTTATTATTCTCCTCCGCACGCCGCACATTCCCGGGTAACATGTCGCAGTTCCGCCTTGCACCGCGAGTGGACAAAATAATTCAAGGGATAAAGTTCGGCATACTGTCGCCCGAAGAGATTAGGAAAATGTCAGTCGTAGCGGTGGTGACCGACCAAGCCTACGACGAGGCCGGCCTGCCGGTGGAAGGGGGCATAATGGATCCGAGGATGGGCGTGGTCAGCCCCGGCCAGAGGTGCCCCACTTGCGGCAACACCCTCCACGCTTGCCCCGGCCACTTCGGCTACATCGAGCTCACCAAGCCGGTTATACACTACGAGTTCGTCCCCCACATCTACGACGTGCTGAGGGCCACGTGCAGAGTCTGCGGCAAGGTCAAGTTGCCGGAGGAAGAGATCGAGAAGTTCTTGCATTTGTACGAACAGCTGGAGAAGAAGTGGCCGATCTTGGCGAAGAGGGTGGTCGGCTACGTCCGCAAGAGGGCGGCCAAGGCCCAAGAGTGCCCCCACTGCCACGCCAAGCAGTACAAGATCAAGCTGGAAAAGCCCTACAAGTTCATCGAGGAGAGGATGCCGAGGCTCCACACCCTCAACCCGGAGGAGATAAAGGCCAGGCTGGAGAGGATCCCGGACAAGCACGCGAAGGTGCTGGGCTTCGACCCGAAGGACGCGAGGCCAGAATGGACCATCCTTACCGTGCTCCCCGTTCCCCCGGTCACGGTTAGGCCTTCAATAGTGCTGGAGAACGGCATGAGATCCGAAGACGACCTAACCCACAAGCTGGCTGACATCGTTAGGACCAACAACAAGCTGAGGGAGAACATAGAGAGCGGCGCATCTGAGGCGATGATAGAGAACTTGTGGGACCTCCTCCAGTACCACGTAGCCACCTTCTTCGACAACGAGATACCCGGCATACCGCCCGCGAGGCACCGCTCGGGCAAGCCGCTGAGGACCTTGGCCCAGAGGCTGAAGGGCAAGGAAGGGAGGTTCCGCTCCAACCTGTCCGGCAAGAGGGTCGACTTCTCCGCGCGCACCGTGATAAGTCCCGACCCCAACATTTCCATAAACGAAGTGGGCGTGCCGGTGGAGGTCGCCAAGACCCTAACGGTGCCCGTGAAGGTAACTCCTTGGAACATAGAGGAGATGCGCCAGCTGATCCTAAACGGCCCCGACAAGTGGCCCGGGGCCAACTACGTCATCACGAGGGAGGGCAGGAGGATAGACCTCCGCTACGCTAAGGATAGGAAGATCATTGCGGAGAGCCTCCAGCCCGGCTGGACGGTAGAGAGGCACTTGCAGGACGGCGACGTGGCGCTGTTCAACCGCCAGCCCTCTCTCCACAGGATGAGCATTATGTCCCACTTGGTCAAGGTCCTCCCCGGAAAGACGTTCCGCCTGAACCCGCTGGTGTGTCCGCCGTACAACGCGGACTTCGACGGCGACGAGATGAACCTGCACGTGCCCCAGAGCGAGGAGGCGAGGGCCGAGGCCCTGGAGCTGATGCTGGTGGAGAAGCACATACTGAGCCCGAGGTACGGGGGCCCCATAATCGGCGGCCTTCAAGACTACATCTCCGGCGCCTACTTGCTTACTACCGTCGCCACCTTGCTGACGAGGGAGGACGTGCAGGAGCTTCTGGGAGTGACCGGCTACGAGGGCGAGGTCCCGGAGCCTGCCATACTGAGCCCCAAGGTGGCTTGGACCGGGAAGCAGCTTATCTCAGTCTTCCTCCCCAAGGACTTCAACTACTCCGGTAAGGCAAACATAGCTACGGGCGACTTGAAGTGCGAAGACGAGTACTGCTTCTACGACTCCTTCGTCGTGGTGAGGAACGGGGAGCTCGTCGAGGGCGTGCTCGACAAGAAGTCCATAGGCCACGAGCAGCCCAAGAGCTTGATGCACTGGATCGTCTACGAGTACGGTCCTCAAAAGGGAAGGGAGATATACGATAAGGTCTTCAAGATGTTCCTGAGATTCATAGAGAAGAGGGGCTTCACTACGAGGTACGACGACGTGAGGCTGCCGCCGGAGGCGAAGAAGGAGATAGAGGAGATACTGAAGGAGGCATACGAGGAGGTCAAGAAGCTTATAGAGGACTACGAGAACGGCTTGCTCGAGCCCCTGCCCGGAAGGACCCTCGAAGAGACTCTGGAGCTAATGATCATGGACGTACTTGCCAAGGCGAGGGACAAGGCCGGCGAGATTGCGGCTAAGTACCTAAGCCCGCTGAACAACGCCGTAATAATGGCAAAGGCCGGCGCTAGGGGCAACATACTGAACTTGACCCAGATGGCTGCTCTGCTGGGCCAGCAGTCGGTGAGGGGGGAGAGGATCAAGAGGGGCTACCGCAAGAGGACCCTGCCGCACTTCGAGTGGGGCGACATAAGCCCCGACGCCAGAGGATTCGTGAGGCACTCCTTCTACGAGGGGCTCACGCCGACGGAGGTCTTCTTCCACGCGGCGGGAGGAAGGGAAGGCCTGGTTGACACCGCGGTGAGGACCAGCCAGTCCGGGTACATGCAGAGGAGGCTAATCAATGCGCTCCAAGACCTCAAGGTGGACTACGACGGCACCGTGAGGGACGCTTGGGGAGCCTTATACCAGAGCGTGTACGGCGACGACGGCGTGGACCCGATGAAGAGCGCCCACGGCGAGTCTGTGGACGTGAAGCACGTAATTGAGAAGGTGACGAAGGTGAGACTATGAGCAAGCTCGAATACGCCTTGAAGCTCATAGATGAGTGGGAGAACAAGCTGTACACTGAATACAACATAAAGTCGAAGCCGAAATTCATCAGCGACTTAAGGGAGCACGTGCAGAAGCTGATAGAAGTCAAACCGGACGTCACGGAGGAGGAGCTGAAGAGGGTGGTAGACCTAAGCTTCCGCTACTTCTTGAGGGCCCAAGTGGAGCCCGGAGAGGCCGTAGGCACAGTGGCGGCCCAGTCCATAGGCGAGCCCTCCACGCAGATGACACTGAGGACGTTCCACTATGCGGGCGTCAAGGAGCTGAACGTAACTCTGGGCCTCCCGAGGCTCATAGAGATAGTCGACGCCCGGAAGACTCCCAGCACGCCTACCATGACTGTTTACCTGGACGAGGAGCACAGATACGATAAAGAAAAAGCGCTCGAAGTCGCTAGGAAGATAGAAATGACAAAAGTTGAGAACGTCGCCTCGAGCGTTGAGATAGACTGGTTCAACGTAATGATAATAATTAGGCTGGACCCAGAAATGATGGAAGACAAAGGAGTGACCAGGGACGACGTAATAAAGGCGATAAACAAGCTGAGGATAAAGGGCAAGGCCGAGCCGGACCCGGAGGACGAGTACGCAGTTGACGTGAAGCTGGACCCGGAAGCGTATACCAGCATAGGCGAATTGCAGAAGCTGAGGGACAAGATACTGTCAGCAAAGATAAAGGGAATCAAGGGAATAAACAGAGTGATAGTCCAGCAGAGGGAAGAGGAGTACGTCCTCGTTACCGACGGCTCCAACTTAGCTCAAGTGCTGGAGGTCGAAGGAGTTGACCCCACCAGGACGGTGAGCGACAACATAAAGGAGATAGAGGAGGTCTTGGGCATAGAGGCGGCTAGGCAGGCTATAATAAATGAAATCGTAGACGTGCTGGAGAACCAAGGCCTCGACGTGGACTTGAGGCACATCATGCTCCTCGCAGACACCATGACGTGGAGCGGCGAAGTCAGGCAAGTGGGGAGGCACGGCATAGCCGGCAGCAAGCCCAGCGTGCTGGCCAGAGCGGCCTTCGAGGTTACCGTGAAGCAGCTGGTAGATGCGGCCGTCACGGGAGAGGTGGACGAGCTGAAGGGAGTCACTGAGAACATCATAATAGGTCAGCCCATACCCGTGGGCACCGGCATGGTACTGCTGGTTATGAACCCGCAGGAGTTCGTGAGGAGAGTTAAAAGGAGTGAGGGTGAGCACGAGGCCGGTGAGAGATCATGACGGCAATCGAGGCAGAGCTTAAGACTGCCTTGAGGACGGGCAAGGTTGTCTTGGGGGCGAGACAGACGATCAAGCACATAAAGCTGGGAAAGGCCAAGGCGGCAATAGTCTCAGCGAAGGCTCCCCCATTGGTGAGGAGGGACGTCTTGTACTACGCCAAGCTCAGCGGGGTGCCGGTGTACGTCTACCCGGGAAGCAGCAGGGAGCTGGGAACCTTGTGCGCTAAGCCGTTCGTCGTGAGCGCATTAGCGGTTATAGATGAGGGCGACTCGAGGATTGTGGAAGCGATAAAAGCGGAGAGCAGGGTTGAGTAACAATGCCGGACATAGTCTTTACCCCGGACGAATTCCGCTACATGCAGACCTTCGCCACCCTCACCGGAGTGACCCCCGTGGACTGCATAGTGGACAACCAGTTTGATAGAATAGTGTTCTTGGTGAGGCCGGAGGACGTGGGCAAGGCGATCGGCAAGAGAGGGTTCATGGTGAGGAAGCTCCGCGAGATCTTCAAGAAGCAGATCGAAATAGTTCCTTACAGCGAGAACATAGAAGAAATGGTGAAGAACGCGCTGGCGCCGGCGAGGGTTATGGGGGTGAGGGTGGTCGAGACGCCCCGCGGGAAGGTGGTCTACGTGAGGGTGAATCCGAAGGACAAGGGCGTGGCGATAGGTAAGGACGGCAGAAACGTGAACAAGGCGCGTTTAATTCTTAAGAGGCACTTCGACGTGGACTCGCTAGTGGTGGTCTGAAGGGGGTGATGGCGCGTGCCGGGCAAGAAGGCTCCCAACGGGCTGTTCGCGGCTAGGAAGCTAGAGAGGAAGAGGCTCAAGTTCCGCTGGAGCCAGAGGGAGTTCAAGAGGAGAATGCTGAAGCTCAAGGAGAAGTACGACCCGCTCGAGGGAGCTCCAATGGCCAGGGGAATAGTCCTCGAGAAGGTCGGCGTGGAGGCGCGTAAGCCCAACTCCGCAGTGCGCAAGTGCGTGAGGGTTCAGCTCGTGAAGAACGGCAAGGTGGTAACAGCGTTCGTGCCTGGGGACGGAGGGCTGAACGTAATATCTGAGCACGACGAGGTCATCATCGTGGGCATAGGAGGCCCCAGAGGGCGCTCTATGGGAGACATCCCGGGTGTACGCTACAAGGTGGTGCTGGTCAACGGCGTGGCGCTCGACGCCATACTCGCCGGAAAGAAGCAGAAGCCCGTGAGGTAGTGCTAGAGCTCGAAGTCCCCCAGCTCGTCCCTCTTGTCCACGAGCTCCCTCTTGACGTATATCGGTTTTTCAGTTATGAGGGCTAAGTATATTGCGTGGCTGGGTATCATAGGTATCTTCATCTTGACCTTATCCAAGTCCAGGTAGAGCTTGGCCGTGTAGAGGCCCGTGTCCGGGTCCAGCTCGTCAACTACGACCTTCTCAACGACGTTTCTGAACTGCTCCACAGCGCTCTCGAAGTAGGGCAGTATGTCGAACAGCGACTGCCTCAGCTTCTTGGGATTTTCTTCGTACTCTCCCTTCATTTTGTTTATAGCCTTCACAATCTCGTATGGAACGTGGTAGAGCACGAACTCCCTAGAGTCCTCCAGCTTGCAAGTTATCTTCGGTATGGGTATGCGGTAAGGTCCCTGTATGCTTTCCTCCACCCCAGCCTCGACGTCCACCACTTTCAAGAGCTCTTCCACCGGCCTCACCGCGCTCTCTGCTACCAAGGCTCAACCCTTAAAATATGAAGCTAGCCCGCTCGCGGGGATCGACGGCTTTGGAGAGGGAAACGATAAGCCCGCTGGAGCCTAAGCTGTTCGGCAAGTGGGACTACGACGGGGTAGAAATAAGGGACCCCAGCCTGAAGAAGTACATAAGCCTCAAGCCCGTGTGGACCCCCTACACGGCCGGGCGCCACGAGAAGAGGAGGTTTGGAAAGGCCGAGGTGCCCATCGTCGAGAGGCTGATAAACAAGCTGATGAGGCCCGGAAGGAACATGGGTAAGAAGGCCATGATCTACAGCGTGGTCGAGAGGGCCTTCGACTTGATATATCTAATGACCGGCCAGAACCCGCTCCAAGTGCTGGTTAGGGCGATAGAGAACGCGGCTCCGAGGGAGGAGACCACGAGGATAATGTACGGCGGTATAGTGTACCACGTGGCGGTGGACGTGAGCCCCCAGAGGAGGGTCGACTTGGCCCTCCGCTTCCTGACCGAAGGCGCCAGGCTGAAGGCCTTCAAGAGCGAGAAGCCCTTGGAGGAGACCTTAGCTGAGGAGATAGTCGCGGCGGCGAACGACGACCCGAAGAGCTACGCGATACAGAAGAAGGAAGAGATAGAGAGGATCGCCCTCTCCTCGCGCTGAGGTTTTTGGCCCCTCTCCTTATACCCCTCGCGCGCCCTACCCCCCACACCGGGTGGCAGTACTGACTGCAGACCTCGACGACATCCTCGAGGACGTCTTCGAAAGGGTAACGCAGACGAGGATATTCAAGAACAGGGACGTTCTGCTGCCGGACTACTTGCCCGACAAGCTCCCCCATAGGGAGACACAGATAAGGAAGGTAGCGAGCGTGCTGGCCCAGGCGCTTAGGGGGTACCGGCCGAACAACCTCTTCATCTACGGCCTCACCGGAACCGGAAAGACCGCGGTGGTGAAGCTGGTCGTGAGGAAGCTGGTGGAGAAGGCTAGGGAGAGGGGGATAAGGCTGGAGATCCCCATAATCAACACCAAGAGGGACGACACGCCCTACAGGGTGCTGGCCAAGCTCATAGAGAGCTTGGGCTTGAGGGTGCCGGCCACCGGAATAGCTACGGCGGAGCTCTACGCGCGCTTCAAGAAGTTCCTCGACAAGAAGGGCTTGCTCATGATAATTGTGCTGGATGAGATAGACTACCACGTCAAGAAGCACGGGGACGACCTGCTTTACAAGCTGACCAGAATAAACGAGGAGCTCTCGAGGTCGAAGGTGTCGCTGGTCGGAATCACGAACGACGTGAACTTCACAAGCTGGCTGGACCCGAGGGTGAAGTCCTCCTTGGGGGAGGAGGAGCTGGTCTTTCCGCCCTACACGGCGGACCAGCTGAAGGACATACTGAGGGAGAGGGCGAAGACGGCCTTCGTCGAGGGGGCTCTGGAGGACGGGGTGATAGAGCTCTGCGCGGCGCTGGCGGCGAGGGAAAACGGGGACGCGCGCAAGGCCCTCGACTTGCTGAGGATATCCGGAGAGATAGCCCAGAGGGAGGGCTCCTCGAAGGTCACCGTCGCCCACGTGAGGAAGGCGTGGGAGCAGATAGAGAAGGACAGAGTGGTGGAGGTGGTGAGGAGCCTTCCTCTGCACAGCAAGCTCCTCCTCTACTCAATCCTGACCCTCACCAAGGGCGAGAGGGCCACCTATAC
Source organism: Thermoproteota archaeon (assembly GCA_013154085.1). Taxonomy (GTDB): domain Archaea; phylum Thermoproteota; class Thermoprotei_A; order Sulfolobales; family Ignicoccaceae; genus Ignicoccus. The sequence goes on from JAADDE010000006.1 coordinate 49,695, forward strand.
GGGCGAGGTCTACAAGAGGTACAAGGAGCTGACCGCCGAGCTGGGGATAGAGACCCTCACGCTCCGGAGGGTGGGGGACCTAATCTCGGAGCTGGACATGCTTGGCATAATTTCCACCGAAGTGGTCAGCAGGGGGAGGAGGGGCATGACGCGCATGATAACCCTCGAGAGCGACCCCGAAGCGGTTAGGAGGGGCCTCCTCTCGGACCCCATGGTGGCGGAGCTCGCCGGCTAGCCTGGACGACGGGAAGTTCTCCTCCCTCTGTCCGGCGGTGGGCATAGTTACGGCCCTCTGGCCGCCGAGGGTTGTGAGGCTTCAGCTGCACGTCTTCAAGAAGGATCCCGGAGAGGTTACGGAAGCCTTCTTGGATCTCGTGGGCGACGAAGTTCTAATCATAGACAGCATAACCATATGCGGGCTGGGCTTCGTAGACCCTTCAAGGTTCGGCAGAGCAGTCGTCGTAAGCAAGTACGTGCCGAACCTCCGGAAGGCCTACGGCGCCGCTAGGAGGCTGTACTCCGGCGACCGCTTCGCGGAGGTGGCGGAGGAGTACTTGAGGAGGGTTAGGTGCGGGGAAGGGATATGCGTAGCTCCCTACGGGCTGAGCTACGAGGAGGCGCTGGAGCTGGTGAGGTCCCGGACCGTTAGGCGCGGGCTCCCGGAGGAGGTGATCTTGGCCCACGAGCTGGCATCCGGCGTGGGGAGGTGGCTCACAAAAGCCCCTTCTCTTCAATGAATTCCGCGAGGAGCTTGCTTACGTCTATTACCCTAACAATGCTTGGATACTCCCTAGCAAGGGTGTTGGCAGTCACGACCGCGTCCACTCCGGCCTCCCTCAGCTTCCTCTCCGCGTCGCCTATCATGAGGGCGTGGGACACCAAGGCTATCACCTTCTTCGCCCCGGCCCTCTTTAAGTGACTGGCCGCGAGGGCTAGGGTGGAGCCGGTGGAGATTATGTCGTCAACTATCACTACGGTCTTCCCTTGTGCGCTTATCTCCTTGGGCTTTATCGTTACCTCGCCGGTCACGCGGTCCCTCCTCTTCTCCAAGTAGTCCCAAGGGGCTCCCAGCGCCGCCGCCACGGCCTTGGCCCTCAAGGTAGCCCCCCTGTCGGGGGCGAGCACCAAGGGATCCTCGAGCTCGTCCTTCACCCTCTCCGCTAGGTAGGGCAGCACTGTCACGTTGAAGGCCCCGTTGCCGAACTCGCTGAGGGAGTACTCCTTGTGTATGTCAACCACAATCAAGTAGTCCAAATCCAAGGAAGCGAGGGTCCTAAGGACGACCTTTATGGAAACGGCCTCGCCCTCCCTGAACCTCCTGTCCTGCCTCGCGTAGGGCATGTAGGGCATCAGCAGAGTAACGCTCTCCGCGCCCAAGTCCTTGAGCGTGTCTATCACAAACATGGCCTCAATGATTCTGTCGTTCTGCTCGGGGAAGCCGGTGTGTACCACCAGCACGTCCTCGCCGCTTACAGTGGTCGGAATCCTCACGTACGTCTCCCCGTCGGGGAACTTCTTCTTCTCCACGAAGTGGGCTTCCGCCCTCAGCGAGCTCACTATCCCGTCGCACATCCCCTTAGGTGGCGTCAGACACAGCACCTTGCTCAAGCTCGCATCCCCGTCCCCTCTGGGGAGAGGGGGCTAAAGGGAGATGGGGAAGCGGAGCAAGCACACCACGTCCCCGAAGGGCCTCAGCCTCTCCCACGCCTCAGTGCCCTTAGGAACTATTATCACCTCCGCCCCCTTCTTCTCCGCCAGCTCCACAAGCTCCGCGGCCCTCTCCCCGAGGTCCGGGGAATGCAGCAAGTCGTCTGAAATTACCAAGGTTTTAACGGCGTTCGCCTCGGCGGCCAGCCTGCAGTCCTCCACCCCGTAAAGCGCGTAGCCGTCTCCCTTGGCCACGTGCTTAACGAACTCCTCCAGCGCCTCCAGAGCCCTAACGCTCTCCAGCTCCTTGGCCACGCTCCTCAGGGAGCCCTTCCTTATGGCCTCCAAGACTCCGGCCCTCCCTCCCGAGGAGGCGCTGTCGACCGTGACCTTCAGCCCGAGCTCCTTGAGCTTCTCTGCGACTCTGTCCTTGAAGAAGCCCGGACCCACGACGACCACGTGCTCTAAGTTCCTCGACTTCAACTCCTCAAAAACCCTCTTCGCAAGCTCGGATACGCTCTTCTCGACGGCCCTCTCCCTCCCCTCGTCGCCCTTGCCCGGGAGCCTCAGGTTGCCCTCGAACACCCACTCTATGCCTTGACCCCTCACTACCGCCAGCGAGTACTCGTCGTAGTCCACCGCTAGGACGGGCACTTGGGGCTTCCTCTCCTCGCCCTTTCTGAGCCGCTCCAGAAGGCCCTCGAGCCCGTCCTCCCTTATGATGACCATCTCTCTGCCCGGGTAGACCTTTATCGAGTGGTGGGCCCCTATCAGCCCGAACTTGTCCGGCCCCTCCACCACAACTCCCTTGACCCTCAAGACGCTGGAGAAGGGCTGGAACTCGGAGCCCGTAACCCTTATGGTAAGCACCATAGGGATCTTCTCCTTCCCGGAGGACCCGGCCACGCTCCTCGCGGTCTTCGCCCTTACCAAGTCCCCGGGCCGCAAGGCTGAGTACACTATCCAGACGTCCTCCTCGTCCTCCACCCTGACCTTGACCTCTCCTTTAGATTCGTTGACGTCCAGTATCCTCATCCTTCTCCCCTTTCGGAGGTTTGGAGCCGTGGTGGGGCCGCCGCCGGGATTTGAACCCGGGACCTCGGGATCTCCGCGGCCTCAGCCGGGCCTCCACAGTCCCGCGCTCTGACCAGCTGAGCTACGGCGGCCAGCTTCCGGGCGGCGCCCCGTCGGCGGGCCCAACAGCTCCCTTTAAGCTTACCCCCTGTGCAGAACCGGGAAGAGCTCCACCAAGTCCCCCTCCTCCAGCTCCTCGCTGAGGAGAGCCGAGCGCTCCACCCCGTTGACGAATACCAGCAGCAGAGGCGTGGGAGCCCCGTCCTCCCTTATGTACCTCTCCAGGCCCTTGAGCTTCCTCACGCACAGCAGGGCCTCCCTCAGCTCCCCCGCGCTCAGCTCCAGCTCCTCCCCGTCCCAGAGCTTCACCTTAACCAAAGCCCGCTCCCGAGAGCTCCGGCCGGCGGGCAGGAGAAAAGCGGCGCGGAAGGCACATAACCCTCGTAGAGAGAGCTTTCCACGAGGTTCTTCGCATGGCCGAGGAGCAGAAGACTGTCCTTCCGGTAACGAAGGGCGTGGTGCCCACGGGCAAGCTACACGAGATGAGGAAGAGGGCCCTCGAGAACCCCGAGGAGTTCTGGTCCGAGATAGCCTCGGAGCTGTACTGGAAGAAGGGCTGGGACAAGGTTGTGGAGGGAGAGGCCCCGTACTTCAAGTGGTTCGTCGGGGGCAAGACCAATATCTCCTACAACGCCCTCGACAGGCACGTTAAAACTTGGAAGAGGAACAAGGCCGCGATAATCTGGGAGGGCGAGCCCGGGGAGACCCGCGTCCTCACCTACTACCAGCTCTGGAAGGAGGTAAACCGCTTTGCAAACGTGCTCAAGGACTTAGGCGTCAAGAAGGGCGACAGAGTAACCATATACATGCCCATGATACCCGAAGCGGCCGTCGCGATGCTCGCCGCCGTCAGGATAGGGGCAATCCACAGCGTGGTGTTCTCCGGCTTCTCGGCCAAGGGCCTCGCCGAGAGGATAAACGACGCCCAAGCAAAGGTAGTCATTACCGCCGACGGGATGTGGAGGAGGGGCAAGAAGCTCAACTTAAAGGAGATAGCGGACAAGGCCCTTCAAGAAACTCCCTCCGTGGAGAGCGTGGTCGTGTACAAGAGGCTCGGTATAGACATCAACATGGAGGAGGGAAGGGACTACTGGTGGCACGACTTAATGGAGGGTGCCGAGGACTACGCCGAGCCGGAGTGGGTGGAGAGCGAGCACCCATCCTTCATCCTCTACACCTCCGGAACCACCGGGAAGCCCAAGGGAATAATCCACGACACCGGCGGCTACATGGTGGGCGTCTACGCCACGATGAAGTGGGTCTTCGACATAAGGGACGAGGACCTCCACTGGTGTACCGCGGACGTGGGCTGGATAACCGGGCACTCCTACGTGGTCTACGGCCCGCTCCTCCACGGCGCGACCACCCTGATGTACGAGGGCGCCCCGGACTACCCCAAGCCGGACCGCTGGTGGAGCATAATTGAGAAGTACGGAGTCACGATATTCTACACCGCCCCCACTGCGATAAGGATGTTCATGAGGTACGGAGAGAAGTGGGTCGAGAAGCACGACCTCAGCACGCTCAGAATACTCGGAAGCGTGGGAGAGCCGATCAACCCCGAGGCGTGGTGGTGGTACTACAAGCACGTGGGCAAGGAGAAGTGCCCGATCGTGGACACTTGGTGGCAGACCGAGACCGGGCACATAATGATAAGCCCCGCCCCCGGCATAGAGCTGGTCCCGCTCAAGCCCGGCAGCGCGACCTACCCGCTCCCCGGAGTGGACGCGGACGTGGTGGACGACAGCGGCAAGCCCGCCCCGCCCGGCAAGAGGGGCTACCTCGTGATCAAGAAGCCGTGGCCCGGCATGCTCCACGGCATATGGGGCGACCCGGAGAGGTACGTTAGGACCTACTGGAGCAAGTTCCCCGGCTGGTATTTCACCGGCGACTACGCGATGAAGGACGAGGACGGCTACTTCTGGATACTCGGAAGGGCCGACGACGTGCTCAAGGTGGCCGGCCACAGGCTGGGCACCATGGAGATCGAGAGCGCCTTCGTGGCCCACCCGGCGGTCGCGGAGGCCGCAGTGGTGGGCAAGCCGCACCCCGTCAAGGGAGAGAGCATAGTGGCCTTCGTGGTGCTCAAGGAGGGCTACCAGCCCACTGACGAGCTCAGGAACGAGCTGAGGAAGTGGATAAGGGAGAGCATAGGGCCCGTCGCCACTCCGGACGAAATACACTTCGTCACCAAGCTACCCAAGACTAGGAGCGGAAAGATCATGAGGAGGGTGCTGAGGGCCGTCATAAGCGGCAAGCCGCTGGGAGACCTCAGCACTCTAGAGGACGAGGCCTCCGTGGAGGAGGTCAAGAGGGCAGTGGAGGAGCTGAGGAAGGACCTAGGGATGTAGCTTTTTTCTCAAGAATGCCCAGAAGCCTGTGAAGGCGATCCCTATCTGTTCCGGCCTCGTGGCTCCCTCCTCCACCTTTATCCTCCTCTCGCCTACCTCCAAGCTCTCCAACCAAACAAACATGTCCTCAGAGCTCTTCTTCAGCTTCTCCAGCTGGTTGTACGTGGGGAGCCAGAAGGCGGCCGGGGCCCCGCCCTTCAAGGCCCTCCAGACGCCCTCCAGCGCCCTCCACGGATCGCCCACGTCCACCACCGCCAAGTCGAAGTAGCCCTCCCCGTAGACCTCCGGGGCCTCCCAGAGGGGGGCCCTCACGAACGCGGCATCGAGGCCGAAGCGCCTCAAGTTCCTCCTCGCCACCTCTAGGTGCTCCCTCCTCACCTCAAACGAGGCCACCTCGCACCCGACCCAAGAGAGGGCCGCGGCCACGAAGCCGGAGCCGGAGCCGCCCTCCAAGCACCTCTTTCCCGGACCCGCTCCGAGCTTGATCATCATCAGCCCCAAGTCCTTAGGGTAGATGACTTGGGTAACCCGCTTGAAGGAGTAGAGGAAGTCTTCCAGCGTGGGCCTCAGCAGATACGCAGTAACGCCGGTGCTCAGCTTGACGGGCTCCCCGTACTCCCGGCCTATTACGTCGTCCAGCCTCAGCGCTCCCGCGTCGCTCCCGAAGGTCTTTCCCCTCTCCGCCCTCACCAGCTTCTTCCTCTTCCGATCGATATACACCAGAACCCAGTCGCCCTCCCGTATCAACGCTCCCCCGCCCCCGGCTAGCGCCCCTTAATCCTCTCGCACCTGTACAGCGCGACCTCAGTCCTCCTCTTGCGGGACTTGTGGAAGGAGTAGAGCTGGGGGAGGAGCATCCGGTACCCGGCAAGGACCTCGCACCGGAAGCCCCTCTCCCGCGCCAGCGCCGCTACGGCTCCCGCGGCGCCGGCCGGCTGGATGGTGTAGACCACGTCCGCGATCTCCAGCGCCGCCGAGAGGAATTCTCTGTCCGCTCCCCTCCTCTTAGTGCCGAAGGGGGGATTCATGAGGACCGTGTCAACCCTCCTCAAGGGCACCAAGGGAACTCTCGCCAGCACCCTCTCCTCCAGCGGCGCCTCCTCGAGCAGCTCGAGGTCGAGCTCCACGCAGAGGGCCCTCCCGCCGAGGAGCTCGGCCCCGTAGGCGAGCCTCCCGGTTCCGCATCCCAAGTCCGCGACCGTCTTGCCCGCTATGTCTCCCTTAAGGAAGGCCCTCCAGAGGACGTCGGCCGCTACGTCGCTGGGGGTGGGGTACTGCTCGTACTTGACCCCTAGAGACCCCTTCTTCCACTTGACCGCTTCCAGCGCCACTTCCAGCTCCTTTTTGCTTATCAATACATCACCCCGTACTTGCTTCCTCTGTAGTATACCTTTACTATTCTATCCCCGACCACAAGCAAGTTTAGGGGATAGGCCTTCACGAGGGCCCGGTCCCTCGGCGAGAAGTCCCCGCACGAGGGGTGCTTGTGGAGCGTGCCCTCAAATCCCCTAGCGACCGGCGAGTAGTCCAGCACGAGGAAGGAAGTCTTGCTCACCCTCTGAAGCGGCACGGCGAAGTCCGCTATCCTTATCGCGCTTCCGGAGACCTCGAACTTCAGGAACATAAAGTACTCGAACGCGAAGTCCCTCAGAGCCCAGAGCGCCCTCGCGAGCCTCCGGGGCACGATCAGTTGTTCCGCTTGAACTTCTCTATGTGCTCCTTCCTCAAGATAAAGGCCAAGTTGTATCTCTTCTTGAAGGGGAGCCTGAGCGCTTCTTTCGCCAGCCTCAGATAGGGGTGCTTTACCTCCTCGCCCTTCTTGAAGATCGAGCCCGTCGGACACGCTTGGGCGCAGAGGTAGCACATCAAGCAGTTCTCCGGGTGGACCATGAAGGGCCTCCTCCTCACCTTTTCCCTTGCCCCGAACAGGCTTACCTTCATCGGCACTACGGTCCATACCTTGTCCTTCTGGGGGCACGCCGTTATGCACTCCTCGCCCCCTCCGCACGTCGGATAGTAGATAACTAAAGTGGCCTCCTCCTTCATCCTCTTGAAGTAGTAGCTCCAGTGCTTTGCCTCCATGCTTTGCCCCAGAGGTCAGGGAAGAAAGTTTTATGAGCGCACCTCCTCTTCGTACACGTCCTCCGTCTTCTTCGCGGCTTCCTCCATTTCCTTCACTACGTTCTCCGGCAGGGGCTCTATGTAGGCCTTTCCGGCCCTCACCCTCAGCACCTTGTCGTAGAACACTACTATGCCCTTGTCCGTTATTTCGAAGGGATGCCTCCTCATGCTGTGCTTGGTCCCCCTCATCTTCCACACTATGAGGCTTCTGTAGAGTTCCCCGTCGTACTCGTCGAGGTCCAAGCGGATTATTCCGTCGGCCGCGTGCTCCACTCCGGGCCCGCCGAAGCCCCTTTCGGTGGCGGACACTTGGCTCACCAAGATGCTGGTAACCCCGAGGCCGCTCAGAACCCTCTTGAGCTGGAGCACCACGCTCCTCGCCACGGCGGGCCTCGTCAAGTACAGAGTCGAGACCGAGTCTATGGCGGCCCTCTTGGCGCCCAAGTCCCTTATCGCTTCCCTCAGCACGTCCACCAGCATGTGGACGTCCGTAGGGTCCCTGACCACGTACTTCTCCCTCTTCGCCGCCTCGCCGATCCCGCCGGTGAAGGCGTCAATTATTGCAAACATTCCCTTCTTCTCGTACTTCCTCACGTCCCAGCCGAACTGGAGCATGTTCCTCCTCACTTGGACGGGGTGCTCCTCGAGGGCGACGTAGATCCCGGGCTCGCCGTGCTCCAGGCCGTACCAGAGGAACTGCTGGCTGAAGATGGTCTTGCCCGTCCCGGGGCCCCCGCTCAAGAGCACCACGTTCCTCTCCGGTATGCCTCCGTAGAGTATCTCGTCCATGCCCGGTATGCCGGTCTTGACCCTCTTGATAATCACACTCTCATCCGAGGTATTGTGGGATTTGGAGCTTAAAACGTGAGGCGCTTAGGCTTCCTCCTCCTCTTTAGGCTTGGAGAGCTTTGAGAGCAGAGAGACCGGCAGGGTCGCGACGGCCCAGACGACGGAGAACAGCCCGCGCACCACCTTGTAGATGGCTACGAGCAATACTTTCACAGCTTTGTAGAAGTACTTCAGTATGTCGAGCATCAGCTTTATCATTGCGAGGAGCAGGACGGTGGTGAGCTGCATGAGCAGCGCGGCTCCGAACACGGGACTCACCGGCGCGGAGCTCGGAGTACTCTATAAATAGAAAGGTCTTGACGAGGGCGTTAAGTGCTTCGGGCCGCGGAGCTCCCGGGGGCGGAGCGTGAGCCTAAGGGCTGGGATAGTGCAGAGGGCGCTGGCCTACATAGCTGAGGAGATGGGGAGCGTGCTCAAGCGGTCTGCGGTGTCCCCCAACATAAGGGAGAGGCTGGACATGTCTTGCGCGGTGCTCGACGGCGAAGGAAGGATCTTGGCTCAAGCGGAGCACATACCCGTCCACTTGGGGAGCCTCTCGTGGGCGGCAAAGAGGTTGCTGAGGTCCGTCGAGGGCTTGGTGGAGGACGAGGGGGACGTGGCGGCGGTCAACGACCCCTACATAACCGGCACGCACCTCAACGACGTAACTGTAATTACAAAATACAAGGACCTTTGGATAGTGAACAAGGCCCACCACGTGGACGTCGGCGGCCCCGTGCCCGGCTCGCTCAACCCGAAGGCCAGAACCCTCTACGAAGAGGGAGTCGTGATAGAGCCCCAGCTGGTGGCCAAGGGATGGGAGCCCCTCAGCTCGGCGAAGGAGCTGGCCAAGGAAGTTAGGGACCCGAAGACCTTCGAGGCGGACCTCAAGGCACAGATAGCGGCCCTGAGGACCGGGCACGCAAGGCTTAGGGAGCTGGAGGAGAGGTACGGGAGCGTGGAAGAGTACAAGGACACGTTCCTCAGCTCCTCGAGGAAGCTCTACTCGGAGGCCCTCAAGGAGGGGGAGGGGGAGGCGGAGGTCCCCCTCGAGCTCCCGGACGGGGGCTTCGCGAAGATAAGGGTGAGGCTCAAGGTGGATCGGGAGGTAGAAGCGGACTTCTCCGGCACGTCGCCCCAAGTCCCATTCAACCTGAACGCAGTGGAAGGGGTGGCCTACGCCGCAGTTGCCTTCTTCGTAAAGGCCTCCACGGTGCCGGAGGGGCCGGTGGACGACGGACTGTACTCATTAATAAAGGTGAAGACCGAGGAAGGCTCCCTGCTGAACCCGCGCTACCCGGCTGCTGTGGGAGCGGGGAACTTGGAGACCTCCCAGAGGGCCTTGGAGGCGGTGGTCCTCGCGGCCCCGGAGGGCCCCTCCGCCGGCCCCGGCACGATGAGCAACTTGATCTTGTCTTGGAGGAGGAAGGTCTACTACGAGACCAACGCCGGGGGCGGGAGCGCTGTGGTGAGCTCCGACGGCGAGAACGCGGTCCAGTGGGGGATGACAAACACCATGAACACTCCCATAGAGGTTCTGGAGCAGGAGATGCCGGTGCTCTTCACGGAGTACTCCGTCCGGAGGGGCTCCGGCGGAGGAGGGCTCCGGAAGGGCGGGGACGGGGTCGTGAGGGAGCTTGTAGCGTTGGACGATATGGAGTTTACCGTAATAATGTCGAGGTTCAAGACGGGCTCGAAGGGGGCCGCGGGCGGGGGCGAGGGCCTGCCGGGTAGGGTGCTCCTAGACGGGAGGGAGCTCCCGGGCTACTCCTCCGGGAGGCTCAAGAAAGGTTCCAAGCTCAGGCTGGAGACCCCCGGCTCCGGAGGCTACGGTCGAGCCAGTAGTGGAGGTAGAAGATACAGTGGGAGGCGAGGTAGCTCTTAGGGCCTATGGAGATGGCCTCCGCCTCCAGCCACTGGGGCAGTTCCGGGTCGTGCTGGGTTCCGAGCACGAAGGCCGCCGGGAGGCCTACCTCTCCGAGCTCCTCCCCGTCCTCCCTCAGCACGTAGAGCTTCACCCCGAGCCCCTTCAGCACCTCCTCGAAGCTCTTCTTGCTAGCTTTGCACCCCTTCAGCTCGCCCTTCATGCACGCCCTAATCGCCTCCGCGGCCCTCCTCTCGTCGCTTAGGTCGGCCTCCAGCTCCCTTCCCTTGAAGAACAGCGTCAAGGGGGGACTGGGCGGGCCCTCCAGAGTAACCACGAAGGATGAGTCCCTCCGGACCCCTTCGGCGGTCCAGAGGGAGGCCCTCAGCATCCTCGCCACGACGTCCAGCCTCCCGGTGTGGGAGGCCAAGCCCTTCCTCGGAAAGGCCGGGGAGGTGGTGGCCGTTTTTGACTGAGCGACGAAGATCCTCAACCTAGTAGAGGCCCCTCCTCTTCCTCTCGTGCTCGGGCCTCACCTTCACTATGCCCATGTGCACGGCACAGCTCACGCAGTAGCACTTGGTTATCTTGTACCTAGGGATGATCGCGCCCTTCTTCTCAAGCTCCCTGGCCAGCTGAGGGTCAACGGGGCTGTACCAGCGGGTCACGCATATCGCCTTGTCGGCCGGCACCACCCTTCCGCAGTTGTCGCACTGCACGGTGCCGGTCTTGCCCTTGTCGCCCTTGTGCCTTCCACGGTTCTCCCTCTTCTTGGGCATACCCTTCCCACCTCTCGGGCACGGTTTCAAGGAGAGGAATTTAAGGGTTCTTCCGGGCGCCACTTTCCGCCTTCCCTCCCATCGGGATAAGGGCTCGGGCCCTCCCGTGGAGTGGGCGAGGCGGCTTGAGGCTCTACTCTCTGGAGTGGGTCTTAAAGGTCCTCGAGGAGCTGGGAGGCGAGGCCAGCGTGGAGCTCTTGAGGAGGATGAGCGCCGGGCTGGTGCCCAGCAAGTACTACGTGGCCGACTGCTACTTCCCGGACGTCGGCGAGGAGGGGCTCTCGTGCGTGGAGGAGGCGCTGAGGGAGCTCGAGAGGATGGGGGCAATAGAGGTCGACGGGGGAAAGGTGAGGCTAGCGCACGTTAAGGGAGCTCTCAGAGGCCAGCACGGCCTCCTCTAGGCTCACCGGCGCCCCGACCCTCACCACCGCCCTGCTTCCGAGGATGGCCTTCCTAACGCTAGCTCCCTCTCCGAGCTCCACGACGGATCCCTTGAGCAACAGGCTCTCCGAGACCCTCCCCCTCACCAGCGACCCGGCCTCCGCGTTGACGTAGGGGCCTACCTCCCCTTCCACCACGGCCCCGGGCCCCACGTAGGCCGGCCCCCTCAGGGTGCCCCTTACGCGGGCCCCCTCCGCGACGTACACCTTGCCCTCGACCCTTCCGTCCACCTCACCCTCAACCTTTGAGGGCATTTTGTGGTCCATTATGAACTTCATGGCGTCCAAGAGGTCGGCGGGGACGCCGGTGTCCTTCCACCAGCCCTCCACCACTCCGTAGGCCAGCCTGAGCCCCTTCTTTATGTAGCAGTTCAGCAAGTCCGTTATCTCGTACTCGCCCCTCCACGAGGGCTTGAGGGTCGAGTAGCACCTCTCGAACTGCTCCGGGTCCCTGAAGGCGTAGAGGCCGGTGAGCGCGTATGGCGAGGGAGGGTTCTTCGGCTTCTCTACGAACCTAACTATCCTCCCGCCCTCGAACACCGGCACCCCGAACCTGCGGGGGTCGCCGACCTTGGCTAGGAACACCAAGGCGTCGTAGTCCCAGTCCAGCTCCTTGAAGTGCTTCACCCACTCGTCGTCAAATATGTTGTCTCCCAAGTAGACGAGGAAGGGGGACCGTATCCCTCCCTCGCTCACGGCCACGTGTATTGCATGGGCTACGCCCAAGCGCTTGGGCTGCTCAACGTACCTAACCGGGATCCCGGACACCTCAGACCCGAAGGTCTGCTCGAAGAGCTCGCCCAGCCACCCCACGACCATCGTGAGCCTGCTTACGCCTACTTCCCTCATCTGCTCGATCCCGTACTGAACCAGGGGCTTCCCGGCCACGGGGATGAGCGGCTTCGGCACGGTTAAGGTGAGGGGCCTCAGCCTAGTTCCCTTGCCCGCGACCAGAACCACGCCCTCCAAAGCCCGAGCTCCTCCTGGGACCCGCTTCACAGCTCGCCCGAGAGCGCCTTGGCTATGCGCGCCATTTCAATGCCCGTGGTGAGCTCTCCGACCACGGCGCCCTTGTTGTTCGCCACGAGCCCGGTCTTCACGTAGGGCACGCCGTAGTTCACTGTTCCGACCTCCAGCCTCACCTTGAACTTCTTCTCCAGCTCGTCCAGCTCCTCGTCCGTCGCGTCCGGGTGCACTATCCCTCCCTTGTCGTTTATCACCGCCATTGATCCCACCGTGGGGACGTGGGCTATGGTGCCCGTCTCGGCCGGCACGCCCAAGGCCTTCGAGACCTCCTCCACCCACCTCTTCATGTCCGGGTGGAGGAGGGCGAACTTGTTGTTGGTAAGTATCACGTTTCCCATGGCGGTCAGCTTGCTGTAGAGGACCTTTATGGGCAAATCTATCTCTTTCTTCAGCTTCTCCAGCTCGTACTCCTTTGTGAGCGACGGCAGTATCAAGGCATGGTTGTTGCCGCTCACAAAGAGGCCTATGAGCGCGCTGTCGGCCACCTTCGTTTCGATTATCCTAACCCTTAAGGCCCTCTCTATCTTTTTCAAGGTCTGCTCCTTAAGGCCGGGAGGAACTAGGGCGAAGTCGTCGTTGGCGAACATGTATATGCCTATGTTCGGGTTCCCAAAAATGGATATGGCCTCAATTTCAAACGGCATCTCCTCACGCCTCCACGTCCTCGACGTTGGCGAGGGTGACGTAGGCGACCTTCCTCTCGCCCTCTTCCGTGCTCTCCGTCTTCACGGTCACGTACACTTGGACCCTCGCGGGCGGCTTCTCTATGCTCCTGCTCCACAAGTAGTTGTTTACGGTGTTGTCTATCTTCACGTCCTCCGGCTCCACGCCGAAGTGGCGGGCGACGAACTCCCTCACCGCCCTCACCGCCCTCTTGGCACGGTTGGACCTCTTGCCCCAGTACAGCCTCCTCAAGTTTATGGTGTAGACAACCCCGTCCTTCTCCTTGGGCACTCCCACCACCTCACACGTTCTTTATCTTCTGCCTCCTCCAGTGCCTGACCACCGGGTTCCTAGTGACCCTCCTGCGGGTCTTCAAGATGACCCACGCGGGGAGGGCGCGTATCTGCTTGGTCTTCTTCGCCAGCCTGAGCTTGCGGGCCACGTGCTTGTAGTGGGCCAAGCTCACCACCCCCTCTCCCTTATGTTGATCCTCCCTTCCCTCCGCGTCTGGCCGCTCAGCTGGGCAAGGATCTCCTTTATTTCGGCGTCGGTGAGGGGCTTGGTTATCCTCCCGGCCTGGGCCAGCGCGATGAGGTAGTTCTCCACTTGCTCCGCCAGCTCCGGCCTGACGAGCTTCACGTTGGTGAGCCTCGCCCTGGCCTCGCTGGTCAGTATCCTCTTCAGTATCGCCTCCTTCGCCAGCTCCTCCTGCCTCTTGAGCTCCTCCGCCCTCTTCTGCTCCTCCAGCTGCCTCTGGAGCTCCATGAGCTTCCTCTTCTTGAGCTCCTCCAGCTCCCTCTCGTCGAAGCTCATGGCTATCACTTCTCCACGTACTTCTTAAGCTCCTTCATCTCGTCGGCTATCTCTTGGAAGGTGAAGTAGGCCACGTGGTCCAGTATGCTCCTCCCCGCCGGCGTCAGCACCCTTCCCTTGCCCCTCACCTTCCTTACCAGCCCTACCCTCTCGAGCTGCTGGAGGATCTTCCTTATGTGGGAGCCCCCTGCCTTGCGGAAGTGCGGAGGAGCGACCCCCCTCCTCTGCCTCCCGCCGTATATCGTGCGGAAGGTCTCTATGCCCAGAGGCTCCTCCGCCAAGTAGAGCTTCCTAAGTATGCTGGCCGCCCGGTAGTACCACCAGTCTTGGTCCAGCGGGGGGCGGTCCTTGTGCGGCCCGGTCTTGGCGTAGAGCGCCCACTCGGGGGGCCTTATTTCGGGGAACCTCTCCTTCAAGTACATGGCCAGCTTCTGGTTGAAGCGGTCGGGCGGAACCTCCCTCGGCGTAATCACGGCTTCGCTACCCCGAGGGGGCACGAGCCCAGCTATTTAAGGTTCCTCAAGCGCCCCGCCGGGGGTCGCTCTCGAAGAAGGCGGTTTTGGTCGCTTGCAAGAGGGCGCCCGACTTCGAGGAAGCGCTCGCGCTCAGCGAGACCGCGGGCTTCGAGGTAGCTGAGGTGCTCAGCTTCTGCAGGAAGCCCCACCCGGCCACGTACTTGGGCCCGGGCAAGCTGGAGGAGCTGAAGAGGGCCGCAGAGGGCGCGGACGCCGTAATAGTTTACGGGAACCCCAAGCCGTCCCAGCTCTACAGAATGAAGAAGGAGCTTGGGGTCGAAGTAATTGACAGGACGATGCTTATCCTCAAGATATTCGAGCTCCACTCCGGCAGTAAGGAGGCCAAGCTCCAGACGGAGCTTGCCAGGCTGAAGTACGAGCTCACCTTGGCTAGGGAGTACGTCAGGAGGGCCAAGATGGGAGAGCAAGTGGACTTCTTGGGTCCGGGCGAATACGCGGCCAAGTACGTGATAAAGGCTATACACCGCAGAATGAAGAAGATAGAAAAGGAGCTCAAGAAGATAAAGACTATGAGGGAACAGCAGAAGCTCCGCAGGGTGAAGAGGCTCGGCATACCGGAGATAGCGGTGACCGGCTACACGTGCGCGGGCAAGACGGCCATAGTGAACGCGCTCGCCAGGCTGAACTTGAAGGAGGGGCCGGAGATGTTCACCACCATAGCTCCCAAGCACGTGAGGGTCAGCGTCTTCGAGGACAGGCTTTACGAGGGCATATTCATAGACACCGTGGGCTTCATAGAGGGGATACCGCCCCAGATAATAGAGGCCTTCCACGCAACATTGGCTGAGGTAGCCTACTCGGACTCAGCAGTCCTGGTGCTGGACGGGAGCGAGGGCTTGGAGAGGGTTTTGGACAAGCTGGACAGCAGCTTGGCAACCCTCGCGGAGGTGGGCTTCGTGGGGAGGCCGCTGGTAATAGCTTTCAACAAGATCGACATGGTGGAGAACTACGAGGAGGCCGTGGAGGAGGTGGACGAGAGGGCTAGGAGCATATACCCGTGGACCCGCTCCACCGTTCCGGTGTCTGCCAAGAAAGGCATAAACCTCAGGAGGCTGGCGGTGGAAGCGATATTGGCCGGGGCAGAGGCCAGGCCGTCCCGAGATATAAGGGAAGCGGGCCTACCCGGTTGCGGGGGAAGTAATTGTTGAGGAAGCTCCTCTTGGAGGCCCTCTTCTCTATGGGAGGGAGGGGCGACCTCAACTCCCTATATGAGTACATGAAGGAGCGCGTCCCGAGCCTCACCATGGGCGAGCTCGAGAGCGTGGTGAACGAGGTAGTTAACGAGGAGCAGGTTGTTAGGAGGGGCAACGAGCTATTCGTCAACGACTAAGCAGACCTTGTCCGGGTAGACCTCCTCGCACTCGAGCCCCTCCAGCCCCTTGCCCTTCAGCGAGCTCACGACCGCCTTCCTGCACACCCTCCTTATTTCCTTCAAGGCCTCCTCCGGCTCGGGCACGTTCTGGAGGACCGTGAAGCTGTAGCACGCGTCGAAGGACTTGCTCCGGAAGGGCAAGAGCCGCGCGTCCCCCCTCACCAAGTCCTTCGCTCCGTCCCTCCTCTCGGCCGCCTTTCTGAGCATCCCGGCGCTCACGTCCAAGCCGACGTAGTAGGCCCTCACCTCCCTCATCAAGAGCCCCGTCCCGCACCCCACGTCCAGAACTCTGCCCTCCGGCTCGAGCATCCGGAGCCCCTTCCGGTACTTCCTCCTCTGCTCCTCTCCGTAGAGCTCGTCGTAGCCTCTTGCTAACGCGTCGTAATGCTCAATACTTTCCTTAACCGCCTCGGCAGGGGAGGGGATGTACGCGGTAGGCTCTATACCCTTCACCGATCCCCGGGAGGTTCAGAACCTAATAATTAAAGCAGCCGCCGCCGGCGCAGACTTCGTCGAGCTGAGGCTGGACTACTGGAAGGAGCAGACCCCGCCCCCCTTGAAGGGGGCCTCGGAGCTGGCCCGGGGCTACGGGATGGGGGTAATAGTTACGGTGAGGCACCCCAAGGAGGGAGGGGTCTGGCTCCCGCCTTGGAGGGACGACGCCTACCGCGCGGCGGACGAGCTCGGCTTGGTCTGCGACTCCGAGCTCAAGTTCACTGACGAGGTGCCGTGCAGAAAAACAATCCTCTCAGTCCACTACTTCGATGACCAGCCGGAGCTGGGTGAGGTCCGGAGGATGTCGGAGGAGGCTCTGAACAAGGGCGCGTGGGTCTTCAAGATAGCGACGGTGGCCAAGGACGAGCTCTCGTACTTCGCAATAATGAAGGAGAGCGCCCACCCCAGGACGGCGTTCATGCCTCTGGGGGAGGGGACGGAGAGGCTCAGGCTGGCCTCCGCCCTCTTGGGGAGCTTCTTGAACTACGGGAGCGTGGGGGAGCCGACGGCTCCCGGGCAAGTTAGGCTGAGCGAGCTCGCTAGAGTCTTAAGCCCGCTGTCGTGCTGAGGCGGGACCGGCGATGAGGACCCTCGCCCTCGCGTTGCTGGCCCTTCACTTCTTGGCGTTCGTCGGAATAGACTTGGCCGGCGCCTCCGGCGCCTTGGGGGAGTTCCCCCCGTTTCTGTTCTTTGAGAACTTGGTCTACGCTCTGGCGGCGCTGGGCCTCGCCTACGGGCTCCTAAAGGGCAAGGACGTCTGGGGGCTGGTGGTGCTCTACGGCGCCTTCCTAGCCGGAAGGGTCTCCAGAAGCGTGATAACGCCCTTCGGCACCTTCCCGGAGCTGGCCGCGGAGCACGTGCCGCTGGTGGGCATGTCCCTGCTCCTAGCCCTGGTGGGCCTCTACCAGTGCTACCGGCGGTGAGCTGATCGAGGTAATCCGACGGGTGAGGAAGTTATCCCCGGGCGAGCCGGAGGGAGAGCCATGCTCGTGCTCCACGCGGCGGACGTGCACTTGGGCAAGAGGCAGTACGCCTTGAAGGAGAGGGAGGAGGACTTCTACAGAGCCTTCAGCGACATGATTGAGGCCGCCCTCCGCGAGAGGGTCGACGCGGTGCTGGTCTCCGGGGACCTCTTCGACTCGCCGGTGCCCTCCACAAGCATGAAGCCCTTCAAGGTAGCTGTTGAGGGATTCAAGAGGCTGAAGGAGTCCGGGGTAGAAGTGTTCGCAATCCCGGGCGACCACGACTACCCCAAGGTGAGGGGCTACCCGGCCATAGGCTACCTCGCGGAGCTGACCGGCATCAAGCTGCTGATGGGCGAGAGGGGGGCAAAGGGGGTAGAGTTCAAGGGCTTCGTGGTGAGGGGGGTAGAGGCGGTCACGCGCGGGAGAGAGGGGCCGCTGGAGCTCTTGAGGAGGGCGAGGGCCGAGAGGAACTCGGTGCTCCTCCTCCACGCCGGCATATGCAGGGTGCTCCCCTTCGAGTGCCTCGAGGAGCACAAGGTACCTCCGGGGTACAAGTACTACGCCTTAGGCCACGTGCACAAGCCCTACTCATTCGACCTCCACGGCTCGCTGGCCCTCTACCCGGGCTCCCTGGAGATAACCTCCGTTGACGACATTTCTGCGTTCAAGTGGGAGGGCGGCTTGAAGGAGGGGCCGGCGCTGGTCGACCTCAGCGGCGACGAGGCGGAGGTAGTGGGCAGGATTAAGGTGAGGGCGAGGAGGCAAGTGGTACTTTCCTACACGCTCCCGGACGACTTCAAAAGGGCGCTGAAGGAGGCCCGCGAGGTGCCCGAGGGCGCGGTGGTGCACGTGATATTCACGGGGAGGCCCTCGAGGGAGAGCGTGAAGGCAGTAGTGAGGGAGCTGTCCGCGAGGGCGCTGGCGGTGAGGCCCGTGGTGAAGGCCTCTCCCTCAAAGGCGGAGGTCAGGGCCTCCGAGACTAGGTTCCTAACAATAGAGGACGCGCTGGTTGAGCTGTACGGGAAGGAGCTGGGAGCACTTCTGCTGGAGCTGGTGGCGGCCGCTCAAGAGGGGAGCCCGGCGGAGCTCAGGGAGGCCGCGGAGAGGCTCTTCCAGAGCGGAGCTTGGCGTAGAGCTCTGCGTGCCTCCTCGCGACGCGGTCGATAGCGGTGAAGTGCGCGTAGGCGAACGCTGAGGGGTTGCACAAGTTCCCCTTCAGCACTTCATTTATCGCCCTCCTCAGCGCCTCCTTCATGGTTTCCAGCGGGTTGAAGATGTCGAAGGGGTAGAACGCGTCGGGGTAGTTCCTAACGTCCCCTATCTGGGGCACCACTATGTGCTTCCCGCACACCAATGAGTCGTGCAGTATGCCGGAGGCCTCTTGGGTGGGATCAGAGTAGGGCAGGAGCACTATGTGGGCTCCGCAGGCCCTCCTTATGAGCTCTTCTTTAGTCATCATCTTCTTCTGGACAACTATTTCGAGCCCTACCTTCTTCAGATCTTCCTTAATTTCCTCAACGAATTCCTTTATGTACGAGTACCACCTCTCCCCCGCCTCGTCCTGCGTGGTGCCGATCACAGTGTACCTTATTGGGACGTCCAAGCCCTCTGCCTTCAAGCTCACGAGGGCGTGGATGGCCCAGTCGTACCTCTTCGTCGGCCTGAGGAAGCCCGGCGTGACTATTTCCACCCTCTCCGGCGCCTCCCTCTTCTCGGAGCACTCGGCCCACTTCTTCTCGACCTCCCACGTAGGGGTTGGAGTGAAGTGCGGGACGAAGAGAGCCTTCATCTTCCCTATCCACGGGAGGAGCTCGTAGCCCCTCAAGGTGTGGACCAAGAGCGCGTCGCTGAACACTTGGGGAACGTAGGGGCTGAGGGCGCTTATGAGGAGCCCCCTGAAGGTCTCAACGAACTTCTCCTTCACGTACGGAAGGGAGAACCTCACGTAGTTCTCTATTGCCTGCTTGGGAGTTATTACCGTGTG
Source organism: Thermoproteota archaeon (assembly GCA_013154085.1). Classification (GTDB taxonomy): domain Archaea; phylum Thermoproteota; class Thermoprotei_A; order Sulfolobales; family Ignicoccaceae; genus Ignicoccus. The sequence goes on from JAADDE010000006.1 coordinate 68,713, forward strand.
CAGCGTGGTTAAGTCCTTCTTCCTCAACAGCTTGAGGGTTAGGTAGTAGAATATCTGGGACCAGCCGAAGTGACCCTTGAAGAGGCCGTACTCGTGCTGGGTGTGCACAAGATCGCCTCTGCAAGCGCACAGCGCCGCCCTCACGGAGTCCGCGTAGCTCTCCTTGCGGAGGTCGCACACCTCCACGTCTACCCCTAAGGCCTTGAGCCACTTCACCAAGGCGTCTCCGTACTCCTTTATGCCGCACTTCTTCCGGCTGTAGTCGTAGACCATTGCAATCTTCAACGCGTCCTCCGGGAGCCCTTAGGGTCCGGAAGGTTAAAGGATCTCCTCCAAGGGGATCGCGGCCAAGCTCTCCATCCTAATGGGGAACGAGAGGCTCACCACCTCTCCCCGCGAGAGCCCGGCCACGAGGCGCTCGCCCCAGTCGAGCGACGTTACGGTCGAGCTGAATGATATCTTGTTCAGCTCCCAGCCCTCTATGTCGAAGACGTATAGGTTCCTCCCGGAGGACGCGGCCAAAAATCGGGCCTTCGGAGATATGGCGACCGCGTTGAACCTGCCCGCGATCCTCCAAATCAGCTTGAGGCCCGAGTACAAGTAGAGCCCGTCGTCCGCTGCGACCGCCACGTAGCCGTTCCTCGCGTAGCTCCAGTTGGCCCCGCCCCCGTACTTCATCTCCTCCACCAAGCTCCCCCTGTCCACGTCCACCACCAAGAGCCTCTTGCCGGCGTAGTCCGGTATGTAGAGGAGCCCGTCGCTGGAGGAGGGCCTCCCTCGGACCCTCCCCACCGTGAGCTCCCAGACCCTCTCCTCGCCCTCGAAGAGGGCGCACTTGTCCCAGCAAGCTACGAAGCTGTTGCCGAGCAAGACTACGCTGTTGCCGTAGTCGTGGCCCACGTAGAACTCCTCCCACTGCCCGCCTCTGAATATCATGACCATGTAGTCGGAGGCGAAGGCATACGCCCTCTTGTGGGCGTCGCACCCCAAGGGGACCCAGTTCCAGCACTTCCTCTCCACGACCCTTCCTTCCCTAACTATGTACGCACACTCCGCCGACGCGGCGAGGTCTTCGTCCGTGGCGACGCACTTGACCCTGCCGTCCAGCTTGAGGGCCCACGCCTCCTCCAGCACCCCGCTCAGGCTGGCCATCTTTATCTTCACCAAGCCGCCCTCCGTCCGGACGTACAGAGAGTCGTCGTCCTCAACGTAGTTCACCGGCTCCCCCTTCAGCACCTTGATCAAGTTGTTGCCGATGACGTAGCTCCCCACCGGGAGCTTCAGCCTCACCAGCCCCCTTCCCTTGCCCCTCTTCACCCTCACGCAGTTGCCCCTCTTCTCGAGCAGTCCCTCGGCCTCCAGCACCTCTCCCCTCTCCAAGCAGAAGTCCCTGGCGCACTTCCCGAAGACGCTGTTGCACTCGTACTTACAAGTCACCACCGCTGAGCCGTTCGTGGCCAAGGCGTACTTCGGGCACCGCAACATTTCTTTCTCGTGCCCCCAGAGGGTGGGGGGCTTTAGAAATAACATTTTCGTTTCTGAACGTAAAATAATGTTTTAAAACGAACGTTCTAGTATTATGGGGACGCTCAGTACTTCCTCTCTTGCGGGGGCCAGCGGGTTATGGTCACCGGGAGCTTGTCCAGCTCCCACTTGCCCCTCCACGTCATGACCGTGTGGGCCAGCCAGTTCTCGTTGTCCCTCTCCGGGTAGTCAACCCGGTAGTGGGCCCCCCTGCTCTCGGTCCTCCAAAGGGCTGCTGTGGCCACTGCGTAGGCGTTCATTACCATGTTTATGGTTTCGTGGGCCGCCACCAGCTCGTAGGCGCCGGGGCCGCCGGAGGCCTTGATCATCCTCGACATCTGGAGGAGCTCCTCGAGCCTCTTCACCGCTTCCTTCAGCCCCTCCTCGCTCCTCTCTATGCCTACGTTGTTCCACATCAGCTCGCCGACCTCCTTCCTTATCTGTCCGAAGGGGATGCCGGACTCTATCGTGGTGGGGGCCCAGAGCCTCGCCTCGGCCTCGGAGAGCGCCTCCTTCGGAGGCTCCCGGTAGCCAATACCCTTCGCGTAGGCAGCAGCGGCCATCCCGGCCCTCCTGCCGAACACTACGGTCTCCAAGAGCGAGTTGGAGCCCAAGCGGTTGGCCCCGTGGACGCTGACGCAGGCCGCCTCTCCGGCGGCGAAGAGGCCCTTGACGTTGGTGGCCCCGTCCAAGTCGGTCTTGACGCCTCCCATAGTGTAGTGCGCGGCCGGCCTCACCGGTATGGGCTCCTTGACGGGGTCCACCTTAGCGAACTTGAGAGCCACCTCCCTGACCAAGGGGAGCCTCTCGTTTATCTTTTCCTCGCCCAAGTGGGTTAGGTCCAAGAGCACGTAGCCTCCCTCGAAGCCCCTGCCCTCCTTGATCTCGTTCGTTATCGCCCTCGACACCACGTCCCTCGGGGCCAGCTCCATCCTCTCGGGGGCATACCTCTTCATGAACCTCTCTCCCTCCTTGTTGATGAGGTACCCTCCCTCTCCCCTCGCCCCCTCGGTGATGAGTATGTTGGAAGGGTACAGCGCGGTCGGGTGGAACTGGACGAACTCCATGTCCGCCAGCCTGGCCCCGGCCCTAGCGGCTATCGCGTAGCCGTCCCCGCTGTTCAAGTAGCTGTTTGTGGAGAACTTGTACATCAGTCCCCCTCCGCCGGTCGCTATTATTACAGCCTTGCTCTTGATGAAATATACGTCTCCGCTCTTTACGTCAAATCCCACCACGCCGTAGGCCCTCTTCTTGTCGCTAACCACGTCGGTAACGTAGAACTCGTAGAGCATCTCGACTCCCTCCGCGAGGGCCCTCTCGAAGACTGTGTGGAGCAGGCACATCCCGGTCTTGTCGGCGGCGAACCTCGTCCGCGGGTAGGTGTGGCCCCCGAAGGGCCTCCTCGCTATCTTCCCGTCGGGGTCCCTCGAGAACAGACAGCCCCACTTCTCCAGCTCCAGAATCGCCCTCTCCGCGTCGAAGGCCATCAGCTCGACAGCGTCTTGGTCCGCCAGCCAGTCGGAGCCCTTCACGGTGTCGAAGGCGTGCTGGAGGGGGGAGTCGCGGGGGTCGGAGGCGCCCTCGATGTAGGCAGCTATCCCTCCTTCCGCCGCGGAGGAGTGGCTACGGAGGGGGTGGGACTTGGCGACGAGGAGCGTGGAAGCGCCGTGCCTCTTGGCCTCTATCGCAGCCCTCAGCCCGGCCAGCCCTCCCCCCACCACTACCACGTCGTAAGGGCCTAGGACTTCCAAGCTGGACCCCTACGCTGGGGCCGGCCGTAAAATTAAGGCGTTTCTCTAGAGTGGTTCCGGCGCACACGCCCGCCCCATCGCCCGCCCGGGCGGCGGCCTCTGACGGGCCTTCGGCCGGTCTCGCGAGAGCGTTATATGTCGATGAGTCCTTCCTTGCAGAGGTACTCCGCGAGCTGCACTACAGCCTCCCTGAACTCGCTCGGTAACTCTTCAAACCTCTTGGCGCTTTCAGCTTTCTGTTCATATACTTTGGGTTTCTCATTCTGGCTCTGATCTTCTTTGCTAGCTCTCCCTTCTCCACACTCTCGAGAAACGCCGGTAGACCCCTTTCTGGCTTCGGGTCAAATGCAGTTACGCTTATCCCGCTCCCTCTATAACGCCGTTTAGGTCTACCTTCAACACGAAATTATACTTCTTAAGCACTTTTTTGGTGTGCTCTCTTTGATGTTTTGACTTTTCCGAGTCCACCGCTATAAGGCCGCTTACGCCGGAGGAGACCTCGAGAGCGTTTTTCAGCTCCTTCACTATCCTGTCCACCGACAAGTTCTTTCTGTGGTACCTCTGAGGATTGGGCCTGTTTCCTCTGCAAACCCTAATCGGATATCACTATAGAGTTGAGGTTGCATTCTCCCTTTACGAGCTGCAATTTATGCAACGGGCCTCTCCCTCCTTTTCCATCTCTTTTAATAGCACGTCGCCTTCTTCTATTATATCATAAAATGTGTATGAAGATTCTTTGATCTCGTAGAACTTCGTATTACCGTTATCGGATTTTAGGTAGTATATCTTTACATCACCTCCAACTTCCTTGCAGATCTTCGAGACCAAGTCTCCGCTGTGGGTGGTCACGATCACCGGAGAGGAACTCTTCTTTAGTATCTTCACGAGGTCAGACAAAGGTATCGACGACAGGTGGGATTGGGCTCCTCGGGCATCACGACCGGGTCCAGCGTGATGTTGAAGATATCGACGGCATTATTGCTGAGGAGCGCAGCTAAGTAGTACAGTAGCCTTATGGCCGTGTCGCTGACCAGCCATGGAGGGTAGGGCTTGGGCGACCACTCGGGCTTCAGCACCAAGCTGTCCGGCGGTTGGGCCTCCGTCTTGGTATACCGCTTGAGGACCTCGTTCAGCCGCTTCAGCGTTCCCTCGTATTGGCTCAGTATCCAGGCCACGTTGAGGGCCCTTTCGTGCAGGTAGTTCGGGGGTAGCTGGAGGCCCACGAGCTTAGCAATTATAGTAATGTAAATACCGAAGCGGTCGTATGAGCAGAGGCGCGGTGCCCGGATCGTACGCGCCGGGGAGAGCTCAGCGGGCTCCTTGAGGACCACCTTCTGTTGCTGAGTCATTAAGATGCTCAGCACGCCGAGGAGGGCGGCCATAGGGTTTGACCAGTCCACGCTGGGCAAGCTCCGCTCGTGAAAGATCAGCACCTCATACTCTGCGCCGCTAAAAGCGGAGCGCGGCCCTTCGCGGGTCGTGAGGAACGCACTCTACCTCCAACGTCACACCGTCCACCTCGGACCCTCGCGGCGCCGCCGCGCAGCCTGTGAGTCAGCTCGACGCACGAGGTCATCCGAATGTAATCGCTGAGCACGCCGAGGCTCCTTTCGTCGTGCCACCCGAGCTTCCTCTCAACGGCCACCTTTACGGCGTAGCCGAAGGCCGAGAGTGCTTCGAGGAAGTTGCTCTTACCGGAGTTGGGCGGCCCTATGAGGGCGGTCACCTTTCCCAGCTTTAGGCTCACGCGTTCTATGCTCTTGAAATTCTCAATAGCCACGCTGACATGCACGACTATTCCCGACGGGCTGGGGGCGGACATCTTTTAATAGCGCTCAGAGCCCACAATGCCGAAGCATATCGCACAAAGGGATTCTCCGCGGGTATGAGGAAGTGGGCAGCCCCTGAGCGGTGAAGAGCCTAGTCTCACACCGACCCCTCTTTATACCAACGCTCCCCTACCTAGACCGGGAAGTCCCTTATGGTGAGGCTCGAGGAGCTCCCGACACTTGACAGCGTCGACGTCAGCAACAAAAAGGTGCTTCTGAGGGTGGACTTCAACAGCCCGGTAAGGGACGAGGAGCTCCTCGACGACTCGAGGATTAGGGCTCACATCCCGACCATAAAGGAGCTCTTGGAGAGGGGGGCCTCGGTTGTGGTGATATCGCACCAAGGAAGGCCGGGGGAGGACGACTTCATAACGCTGGAGCCCCACGCGAGGAAGCTCTCGGAGCTCTTGGGCCAGACCGTGAACTTCGTCGACGACGTCATGGGCCCCGAGGCGAGGAGGAGGATAAAGGAGCTCAAGCCCGGGGAGGTCTTGCTCCTCGACAACGTCCGCTTCTTAGCGGAGGAGAACATAAACGCCCCCCCGGAGGTTCAAGCGAGGACGTACTTGGTGAGGAGGCTTTCGAAGCTCTTCGACCTCTACGTCAACGACGCCTTCGCCACGGCCCACCGCTCCCAGCCGAGCGTGGTGGGCTTCCCGCTGGCGCTCCCCTCAGTAATGGGGCGCGTAATGGAGAAGGAAGTAAAGGCCTTGAGTAAGGTATTCAATCCCAAGGACTCTCCCAAGATCTTCGTGCTCGGAGGGGGCAAGGTTCCGGACACCATAAGCATCATCGAGAACCTCGTGAAGAACAAGGTAGCCGACAGGATACTGACTACCGGCTTGGTCGCTGAGGTTTTCTTGGTAGCGAAGGGAATAGACTTAGGAGAGAAGAACATGGCAGTCTTGGAGAAGAAGGGCCTGCTGGGCCTGATACCTAAGGCGAGGAGGCTCTTGCTCTCCGGGGCCCCCATAGAGACTCCCATAGACTTCCGGGTGCTGGACGAGGACGGGAGCGTCAAGGTGGAGCCGGCATTCTCCGTGACCGGCCTGATAAGGGACGTCGGACCGGCGACGGTGAAATCCTACGGGGAGCTCATGAAGGAGGCGAAGGTGATAGTGATGAGGGGCCCGGCGGGCGTGATGGAGGATCCGAGGTTCAGGGAGGGAACTAGGGAGCTGGTCAAGACGGCGCTGGAGAGCGGGGCCTTCACCATATTCGGAGGGGGCCACCTCACAGCTGTGATAAAGGAGCTTGGAATGGAGGACAAGGTCGGGCATATAAGCACCGGAGGAGGAGCTTTGCTCAGCTTCTTGGCCGGCAAGGACCTCCCGGCCTTAGTTGCTCTGGAGAAGTCTAAGGAGAAGTTCGGAATTTAGACCAGCTTACCTCCTTTTGCAAGCACTTCTGTTGTCTAATTCAAAGCCTGCCAGTTACTGGCAGGGGGCCGGTGCTCTTCAGTCCCTATCCTAAGAAGAAGAGAGGGGAGTTGTTTGGAAGGGAAAGGGGGGCTCGAGGAACCGAAAAGAGTGTTGAGATCGGAGAGAAGCTGATAACTATAATGGGAATAAGGAGGATCGGAAAGACTAGTTTAATTAATGTGTTTGCCAATGAGATAAGTAAAAGAGTTATATTGATTGACGTGAGGAAGATTTGCTCTAAAAGGAGATACGTAACAGAGGAGGACATAATTGCCGAAATAAGGAAAGAACGTAAGTGGCCTAGGAAAGATCAGAGTAGCGAGCAGTAAGGTGAAGCTGCCATTCATGGAAACAGAAATCAAGAAAGAGCACGAGGACCTCTTTGAGTTGCTAGAAAAGTTAAGTGAAGAAGAATCCGTGATAATTCTCGACGAAGCACAATACTTACGCTTCTCTAAGATGAAATTTGACGAGATGTTGGCTTACTTTCTGGACAACCTAGAAGGTATAACCTTTGTTGTTACGGGTAGTGAGGTAGGACTTCTGAGGGACCTGCTGAAGTTTGAGGATCCGCAGAGTCCGCTTTATGCCAGGATGCATGAAGAGTTGGTCTTGCCATGCTTCAGCGAGGACAAGTCAATCGAATTCTTGAAGAGAGGTTTTGAAGAGGTAAAGGTAAGCGTCGCTAATAGGGAATTGGAGGAAGCGGCGAGGACCCTCGGAGGAGTCCCGGGTTGGCTTACCTTCTACGGCTACTGCCGCTACAAGGGAAGGAGTCACGAAGAAGCCTTGAGAGAAGTGAGAGAGTACGCCAGGAAACTCTTGATGAAGGAATTGAACGACGCTATAAGGGGATCTCCTACTAGATATCTGACTATCTTGAAAGCTATAGCTGAGGGATTGGAGAAGTGGAGCGATATAAAGGCTTATACTGTAGGAAAGCTCGGCAAAATGGATGACAAGACGTTCAGTAGACTCTTGAAGAAGCTCGTGAAGATGTCGTTAGTTGAAAAGACGACGGACGGAAGGTACAAGCTGGCTGACCCGTTGCTGAGAGAGGCAATAAAGGAGATGAGAATTTAGATTACCTTTAACACTTCCTCCAGACTCTCGTCCAAGTACTTCCCAAAGTACTCCCTCACGTACTCCTTCCACTTCCTCAGCAGAAGCTCCAAGTGCTCCTTTGCGTCCTCCTTGTCAACCGGGCCTCCCCAAAGCCCTTCCGGGTCGGGGCCGTGGTACTGGTAGGTGTGGAGGCTCAAGGCCTCAGCGGTCCAAGCGGTTACGTCCTTCACTCCAGCCTTCTCCAATAAGACGCTCAACGGCTTGAGCCTCGAGCTGGGAGCGTAGATTCCCTTCTCCAAGAACCACTTTTTCTGTTCCCCGTCCAAGAGCTTTAAGATATCGTCTCTCTTTAAGTAGAGCAGAGCCGAAATCAAGTCCTTCCAAGCTTGGAAGGCCTTGCCGCAGGCGTTCCTCACCAAGCCTTCCTCAGCGAGCTTCTTGGCGAGGAAGGCCTCGTAGACGGAATCCTCAATTTTCTTCTTAACGAACTCGTCCTTCGGAGGCTCTTCGAGCCTCTCCTTTGCCTTTTCGAGGAGGCTCAAAGCTCGCCCTCGAGCTCTACAGCCCCAAGGGTTTAAGTTCAGAGGACCTTGAAGGAAACTACCATCTTGCGGTAGTTCGTCCCCCAGAAGGCCTGGCCGTCCCTCGTCACTGCTATGAACCCTAAAGAGGGCCCCACCTCCCTCAGCGCCTCCTCGAGCACCTCCCTACCGGCTTCCGCCAAGCCCGCCTCCTTCAGCTTGCTCTTAAGCCTAAGGCAAGGCATTACCTTCACTATCTTCGCGCCTATCCCCGTCGAGGAGCAAGCCAGCTCCTCGTCTGCGTAGAACCCGGCCCCGAAGATCGGGCTGTCCCCCACCCTTCCGGGGAGCTTGAGCGCTATTCCTCCGGTGCTGGTCGCGGAAGCGAGCCTCCCGCCGGCCAAGGCAACGGCCCCCACGGTCCCGGAGCCCTCTTCCTTGCCCTTCAGCCTTTCTAAAATTTCCAATGTCAGCTCCTCGGGCACGAAGCCCAGCAGCTTCTTCACCCTTTCCTCGTACTGCTTTCTCTTCTCCCCGCTCATGGGAGGAAGGGGAGGGAGGCCCAGCAGTTCGGCCATCCTGTCAGCCTCCTCCCCGGCCACCATGTGGGGAGGGAGATCCATTACATACCTCGCCAGCAGCACCGCGTTCTTTGTCGCCTTGACGTTCGCCGCCGCGCCGATCTTCCCGCAGCAAGCTGCCCCGGCGTCCAGAGATCTGCCCCCGAGGAGGTCGTAGGTGGAGCCGATCCCGGCGTTGAACTTGCCGGAATCCTCCATGCACCTTACAGCTTCCACGACCATTTCCAAGGGATCGTTCAGCCCAAAGGCCCTCTCGGAGCACTCGTTAATGGAGAGCAAGGTATCTTCCCCAACCTCCTTCCAGCCCGTTCCGCCGTGCAGCAAGAGCACCTTCATGGTACCGCCTCGGCCGAGAACCGACTCGTCACCGCTCGGTGCCCATAAACTTCCTCATCAGTACCGTCCAAGAAGCTTGAGGCGTGGTTTATTGGTATGACAACGCGCGATCGCAGCCGGGAACTCCCATCTCTTCATCAGAGTATTGGTACCACCTCTTGATTGGCGG
>JAADDE010000037.1 GCA_013154085.1 Thermoproteota archaeon
GGAGGGGCTGTTCGTCCCGAGGAGGTGGGGCGAGGGAGGGGCCCACGAGGCGATAAGGCCCACGAGGCCCCTCAGCGCGGAGGAGCTGAGGGGGCTCATAGAGGACGGGATGATCTCCACGCCTAAGGCGCTCACGCGGGCCCACTTCTCCCTCTACGATTTAATCTTCAGGAGGTTCATGGCGAGTCAGATGAAGGAGGCCAAGGTGAAGAGGGTGAAGTACCGGATAAGCGTGCTCGCCGGAGGAAGAGAGGCGGCCTCCAAAGAGGTCGAGGCCGTGGCGGAGGTCTTGGAGGAGGGCTTCTTGGCGGTCTACCCGATCGTCCGCGCGCAGAGCCTTCCGGAGGGGACCTTCCCGGTCGAGGAGGTAAAGGGCTACGTCAAGCACACAGTGCCGCTCTACACCCAAGCGGACCTCGTGAGGCTCATGAAGGAGAGGGGCCTCGGGAGGCCCAGCACGTACGCGAAGATCGTGAGCACTCTAATAGAGAGGAGGTATGTCATGATAAGCAAGGTAGGCAAGAAGCTGATTCCGACCACCAGAGGGTTTGCGGTCTACGCGTATCTGACCGGGAAGGTCTACGGCGGGGGGTGGGCGGCGAGGGTCCTGAGCAGGATAATAAATCCGGAGAGCAGGAAGCACAAGTACTTTGCGAAGTTCGTGAGCGAGGAGGCTACGAGGAGGCTGGAGGAAATAATGGACGAGATAGCCGAGAAGAAGGACGAGAGGCTCTACTTGGAGACTATGAAGAGGATAATTGAGGAGAGCAAGGTCATCCCCCTCCTCGGGGACCGAAGAGCCTCCTCGCCGCCTCCTCGATCACCTTGAGGTAGTCCTCCTCGCTCCTCACCTCCATCCCGAGCTTCGATGCTAGGAGCTTGAGGGACGACTCGGAGCCCAGCCTCTTCCTTATTGCAGAATAGAGGTTGGTTACGGTCCCCCTCGTCGCGGCGGTCAGGTAGGCCTTGTAGACCAGCGGGTGCTCCCTCAAGACCTTCTCCAGCGCCCTCTCCGGCATGTATGTGAAGCTCTTGCCCTTCAGCACGTCCAATAGCACCAAGAGGTCCCTCGGACTCTTCCACTCCCTTACGACGGTCTCCCCTCCTTTCTTGATGAGGATTTTATCCTCCAGAATTAAGAAGTAGCCGGCCTCCAGCTCTCCGGCCTCCATCTCCTTCAGCCTCTCCAGGCCCTCGAAGGCCTTCCCGCTGAGCTCCTCTGCCAGCCTCCGGGCCGAGTCCTTCAAGTCTGCCCAGCCGCGCTTCTTGAGGTACTCCCCCACGGAGGCCGAGTCCACCATCAGCGCCACGAGCTCCGTCATCTTCCCGTGCTTGTGCCTCTTCACCTTCTCGGCCACCTCGCCCCAGTCCAAGGACTTCAGCAAACCGGAGGCGGAGGCCTCCCACAGCACCAGCTCCTTCTCCGCCCCGCCCTTCAAGGCGAACGCTATCTCAGTTATGTCCGTGGAATCCTGAACCCTCAGCACCGCCAGCAGGTAAGCTACGGCGGCCCTCACCTCGACCTCCTCCCAGCTCTGGCTTATGGGGTAGGAGTAGCCGTAGGTGTAGTCCTCGTACTCTCCGTAGACGGGGACGTCCAGCGTTATCTCCTCCCTCTCGTAGACCGGTATGAAGCCTCCCTCCACCTTCTTAATGTCAGCATTTACCGATTCGACCGTCCACTTCACGTGCAGGGGCTCCTCCTTGAGCTTCCCGAAGCCCCCCTCCGGCGGCCTGACCAGCAACTCGACCCTCGAGGTCAGCTTCCCGAAGCGGTAGTCCTTCTCCGGCGTGGTCCATGTCTCTCCCCAGCGGGACTTCACCTCGTAGTAGCTCTGCACCGCCTCGAAGGCCCACCGGTAGCTCTTCACCGCGTCCTTCAGCGGCATCTCTATTATTCCCTCCTCGCTCACCTCCACCACGACCGCGTCGGAGGAGTAGTCGAACGAGCCGGGCTGGAAGCGCTCCACCAAGTCCCTCCTCCCCACCGGCTCGAGCCTCTCCTTCCTTCCCCTCACGAGGAAGCGCGGCACCCCGTAGGGCGGGCCGTACTCGTAGAAGCCCAAGTTCCTCCAGACCCTCTTGCCCTCCGGCGTCACCCTACCTTCTCTGTACAGCCCGAGCCTCTCCAAGAGCTCCTCCTCGTCGGCCCTCATTATGTGTCCGGATATCGCCTTCCAGAGCCCAGTAAACATCTTCACCCAGTCGTTCTCCGTGTCGACGTGGAGCCTCTCCAAGTCCATCTTGGCCCACTCGAGCAGCGTCGAGCTCCCGTACTTCAGCATCTTCTTGTCCCACTGCTTGTACGGCAGAATCACCGTCTCGGTAAAGGCGATGTCTCCCCTCCTCCCCTTCCTCCCCTCCCTCTGCTTGAACTCCCTGACGGTCTCCGGCAGTCCTACGTGAACTACCCTCACCACGTGGCCTATATCAATCCCCTGCGCCAGAGTCTTTGGTGATATTACAACCTTCAGCTCCCCCTTCCTCGCCATTTCTTCTATCTTCTCCCTCTTCTCTCTAGATACCATGTAGTGGTGGACCTCAACCTTGCTCTGGAGTCCCGGGGGGAGCTTCTGCCTGACCTCGCTGAGCAGCTTCTCCGCTTGCTTTATGCTCGGCACGAAGACCAGCGTCAGCCCCTCTCCCCTGCACGTCACGTAAGACGCTATCACCTCTGCGTAGTCCATGGAGGGAGAGGGGACCTTCACCCCCTTGCTTCTGAGGGCATCGACGATCGCAAACACGTTTTCTTTGAAAACCTCGTAGCTGGACAGCGCCTCCCGGAGGGCCGGCGCCTTGCTGAGCACCTCCGAGCTCCTCTTCCTCAAGTGCTCGTAGAGCTTCTTGATGTCCTTCGAAAGGACCAAGTACCCTCTGTTCTCTACTCTGAAGGGCTTTCCGGTTATTACTGCCGTCTCCCTCCCGGTGACGTCCTCCAAGAGCTTTGCCACTTGCTCCGCATTGCCCAAGGTGGCCGTGAGGAGCACCACCTGCGGGACCTTCTCCGCCAAGGCCGCTATTATTTCTACCATGCCCAGTATTACGGAAGTCCCGTGCGAGCCGTAGAAGTCCAGCTCGTCGAAGACGAGGAGGTCTGCCCTGCTCAAGAACTCCCTTAGGTACCCCCTTCCTTCGGCAACCCTCTTGAGATCTTGCATGAGGAAGGCCGGGTTGGTAGCTATGATCTTCGCTTGGGAGAACTTGGCCGACTCCTTCCTAGCGCTGCTGGAGTCGGCCTTCACCACAGCCTCCGGGAGGCCGAGCTCCTTGAAGTACTCCCTCAAGCGCCTCAGCTGGTCGGCGGAGAGCGCCAGGGTCGGGTAGACGGCGAGCGTCCGTAGGCCTCCCCTTATGGCCGCGAGGGCCCAGGCTTCGGTCTTCCCGGAGCCCGTGCCGGCTACCAGGATGACGTTCTTCCCGCTCTCTATTGCCTCCAAGCTCTCCAGCTGGTGCTTGTAGGCCCTCAGCCCCTCCAAGCTCTTTATTCCGGGAACGATCTGCTCGAACGTGACGTCGCTCAGCTCCGGCTCGCTGGGAGGCTCCCGGTAGCTCTCGAGCTCGTAGCCCATGGACCTCAGCACCTCAGCGCTGTCGCACGGCTTGATCATTTCGTGCTCCGGAGCCCGGTCAGCGCCATGCCTAAAACTCGAAGGGGCGCGCCGGAAATGGGCGGGCTCCGTGGAGGACCTGGCCAAGGCATCGGCCCTCGTTAACTCAATAACCTTCAACTACCTCTCGCTGCACTCCTTGATACTTCTGTACATGTTCTTGGCGTTCGTGGGGGCCTACATAGTGTTCCGGAACAACCAGTACATAATGATGGCAGTTATAGCCATGGAAATAGTAATATGGGCCGTAGCGCTCTACAACGTGGTGGTCAAGCTCTGGAGCTATCCGGGCTTCGTGGCGGAGGGGGTGGCGGCAGTGCTGAACGTCACCTCCGCGCGCTGAAGGAGCTCTGCGAGGAGGAGTGCTACAAGGACTTGGACGAATGCTCGTTCATAAGGGAGGTGGAGGGCTCCGTGCCGCCCCACCTAATATCGAGAGCCCTGAAGGAGCTGGCTTCCTCAGCCCAAGAGAGCGGGTGCGAGCCCTCCAAGGCCCTCAACGCCTTGATAAGCCTCCTTCGTGAGGGGAGCGGGTAGCGCGGCTTGGAGATACTCAAGCCCGTCGACCTGATCGGGAGCAAGGTCAAGTGGATAGATACGAGGTTCATACCTTGGGAGGAGATATGGAGGGAGACCGAGGACTACCGGAGACTCGCCAAGGCGATCAAGGACTTGGAGATAAGGGGGGCTCCGGCCATAGGGGTCGCCGCGGCCTTCGGGCTGGCCCTGGCGGCCCTCCACTACCCCGGGAAGGACTTAGAGGGCTTAATGAGGGCTCTGGAGGAGGCCAAGGAGGTGCTTTCCAAGACGAGGCCCACGGCGGTCAACCTCTTCTGGGCCCTCGAGAGGGTAATGAAAAAGGCGAAGGAGGTCGCGGAAAAGACCGGGTCTGCGGAGGAGGTGAGGGAGGCCGTCGTTCAAGAGGCCAAGAAGATACAGCAGGAGGACATAGATATGAACATCAAAATGGGCAGAATAGGCGCGAAGCTGATCGACCACGGTGACACCGTGCTCACCCACTGCAACACCGGGAGCCTGGCCACCGCCGGCTACGGCACGGCCTTGGGCGTGATAAGGTCTGCATGGGAGGAGGGCAAGGAGATAAGCGTAATAGCAACTGAGACGAGGCCGGTGGACCAGGGAGCCCGCCTCACCGTCTGGGAGCTCAAGAGGGACGGCATACCGGTGAGGCTCATCTCAGATACCATGGTCGGATACGTGATGAGCGAGGGTCTGGTGGACAAGGTGTTCTTGGGCGCGGACCGGATTCTGCTGAGCGGGCACTTCGCCAACAAGATAGGGACGTACCAGATAGCGGTGCTGGCGAAGCACCACGGCGTGCCGTTCTACACCGTCGCTCCCACGTCTACGGTGGACCCCAAGACCACGCTGGACCAGCTTGTGATAGAGGAGCGCCACCCGGACGAGGTTAGGTGCTGTCCGTATCCGTACGAAAAAATCTACGTGACCGTGCCGGACGTGGACGTGCTCAACCCGGCCTTCGACGTCACCCCGCCGGAGCTGGTAACCGGCATAGTGACGGAGAGGGGCATCGCGTACCCGCCGTACTACGTGAGCCTCCGCAGGCTACTGGCACTGGACGAAGGCTAGCTCCTCCCTAACCGCCTCCTGGCCCCGCTCCGTTAGGTAGAGAACCTCTATTACGGCCCTTCCGGGCTCGGCCTTAGTTATGTTCAGCACAACCTCCACGAAGTCGCCCGATGCCAGCGAGGCGGCGAAGGGCAGCTCCACCTCCACCCCGTCCACGTACGCCCTCGCCGTCGCGTTGAGGACCCTCACGCCCACGGCCGTCGGGGGAGCGTCGGGCGGGTTCACTACCAGCACCCTGACCTCGGCCCAAGAGCCGGCGCAAGCCCTCTCCGGGAGCTGGACGCTCACCGACGGGCCGGCCTGCTGGGCTTGAGGAGGGCTGACGAGGAACAGCACCAGCACCAGCGCTGCGAGGGCTCCTACAGCGGCCGCCACCTCAGCTTGACCCCTCAAGGTCCCTTTCCCGGCGGTCTGCGGGGAAGGGAGCTATTTCAGTAGGCGCGGGAGCTCGGCGTACATCTCCGCGAACTCCTCTACTTGGCTGACCCTGACCCACTCGTCCGGCTTGTGGGCCAGGCCGAGCTCCCCGGGGCCCCAAGCGACGGCGTCGTAGCCTCTGTAGTACCTAAGGTCGAGCCCTCCCTCGCACACCTTCTTGGGAAAGCCCCAGCGCTTCTCTATAACCTCCGCCACCTCGCTGTCCTCGCTCAAGTACGGCTCCATGAGCTCTACAACCCTCGCTCTGGCGTAATCCGGCAGGAGCTCGTAAACCTCCTTGGCCACGTCCTCGGCCCTCTCCTCCGGAATTACTCTAATATCTATCGTGAACTTAAAGGTGCCCGGTATGACGTTGGTTTTGTTTGAGGTGGAGTACGCGATTCCGCCCATCGTGACTGTGTTCATCTTGGCCAGCGGATGGCCCGTGGTGTACTCGTGCCTGCTGACCCTCTTGGAAAACCTGCTCGCGAGCTCATTCTGGAGGTAGAGGGCTAGGGAAGCCGCCTTGAGGAACGCGTTGTCCCCGCTCCAAGGGGCGGAGGCGTGGGCCTGCTCTCCAAAAACCGCCACCTCCACCCACACGGCCCCCTTGTGGCCTATCCAGACGCTCCCCCCGCTGGGCTCAGCTATTACCACGTGCTTCCCTATTGGGAATCTATCCTTCAGCTTTGCAACTCTGTACCCGGTGCCGCACCTGCCGCCTATCTCCTCGTCCGGCACGAACACCGCTTGGACCTTTGGCCCCCTCCAGTCCGCCAGCTTGGCCAGCGCTAGGGCCACCGCGGCGACCCCGCCCTTCATGTCGGTCGCCCCCCTCCCGTAGATCCGGTCGCCCTCCACCTTCCCCTCGAAGGGGTCAACGCTCCACCCGTCGCCGGGAGGCACCACGTCGTAGTGCCCGTTGAACTCCAGCAGAGGATCTCCTTCCCCCACCCACGCGAAGAGCAGAGGTCGGGGACCCCAAGGGCAGGCCCTCGCGCGGTACTCGTCGTCGACCTCCACCACCTCGGCCGGAACCCCCCTCTCCTCCAGCCACTCCTTTAGGAAGCGCACCAGCTCCCGGTACTGCTTCCCCTCCGGCGACGAGGTGTCGAACGAGATTAAGGCCTTCAGCAGGTCTGCGGCCACTTCCTCCCGCCCGGGGCCCCGGGGAGGGGTCCCTATTCACGCCCCCTTACCTCTCGGTCAGCGAGGCAATATTACGCTCCCCGGCGCGGGCCCCGCGATGGTTCGGGAAATCAAGCCGCCGGAGCTCGAGCTCCCCGAGCGCTCGGTGGGCTTGCTCTTGGAGCTCAAGAGGCTACCCGGGGGCGCGGAGATACGCTACGCGCCCATATACAAGAAGGGCTTCTGGATATTTAAGAAGTACCTCGTCCCTAAGGACTTCAAGTCGTTCCCCCTCAAGATCGAGGGCTTGCACCTAGAGGGGACGTATGCAATCTTCGCGGAGGACCCCTCGACCCTCAGGGAGGTGAGGGTCCGGGAGCGGGAGGACGGGCTGGAGCTCAAGCTCCTCAGAGGCATCCCCGCGCCGGACGTGCTGGAGCACATAATCAAGCCTAAAATAAGGATGGAGATCCTTTCGGACTGGAACTACGTTAGGGCCGTGTTCTTGGACAGAGAGCTCTACGGGGGCTTCCTCCACCTGCTCTCCCTAAACCGCTACGCTTGCCGGAGGGGCAAGGACCGGTGGAGGGAGCTGGTCGACTCGGAGGCGGTGCTCGGCAACTGCAGGGGCGGCGAGTTCGCGCCCGTCGCGGAGAGGAGCGGGGAGGGCTTCACCGTGCTCAGAGGCCATCTGAGCTCCGTCCTAAAGGCCCTAGGCGTGCCCTTCGAGGCCTTCGAGGAGTGGTACGACGAGGAGGTCAGGGGGCTGGGAGGGGCAGAGCTCCCCAAGGGCTTGAGGGAGTACCAGAAGGAAGCCGTTTCGTCCGCCCTGAGGCACTTGGCCTTCCAAGGAGCGGTAACGATCCAAGCGCCTACGGGCTCCGGCAAGACCGAGATGGCTCTGGCAATCGCTGAGGTTCTAAGAGACAAGCTGGGCAGGAGGGCCCTCTACCTCTCGCTCTCCCGGAGCCTGGTCGCGCAGACCGTTAGGAGGGCCAGGGCCTTCGGCCTCGAGGCCCGGCACCTACGAGGAGGACCCCGGCGCAGAGCTCGTGGCCGCGACGGTCCAGAGCCCGTGGAGGATGCTGAAGGACGGGCTTCCGGACTGGCTGGCGGAGCTCAACGAGGGCAGGGGGCTGGTGATAGTGGACGAGGCCCACCACACCCCAGCTACGACGGTGCTCTCAATAGTGAGCAGGCTGGACAAGACGCTGAGGCTGGGGCTCTCCGCCACCCCTTGGAGGGAGGACGGCCTGGAGGGCTCCTTCTACGGCTACGTGGGGAAGCCGGAGGTCAGGGTTGATGCGGAGCTGCTGATGGAGAAGGGATACATTTCGAAATTTAAGCTACTGCAGATCTACATCCACATACCCTTCAGCATGATAGAGGGGCTCTACGGCAGCGGTCCGCGGGCCCTCGAGACTGCGCTGGCCG
>JAADDE010000042.1 GCA_013154085.1 Thermoproteota archaeon
GAAGAACGGGGCGTACATCTGGTATACCAAGGCATCGGCGTACTTGCTCATTGCAGAGCTTCCCCAGCCCTCGGTGTACAAAGACCACTCGTACTTAGCGGGGTCGCTTATGTAGACGAGCTGGAGGGCCTTCTTGAAGTCTCCGTAGATCCTCTCTACGGTAAAGCCCAGCTTCTCCAGCTCCGCCGCGAGCATGTCGCCTATCTGCTTCCTCACGGGGTCGTCGTTCCTTATCATGAACTTTACGACCACGGGCTCTCCTCCGTAGTACCACTTGCCGTCGACTAGCTCCGCGCCGGCCTCGGTGAGGGCCTTGGTTATCATCTCCTTTGCCTTAGCGGGGTCGTAGCGGAAGCTGTACTGTGCCAGCACATTGATGAGCGTTAGGTAGTCTGGGTTGACCGGGGTCAGGGGCGAGGAGATGGCGAATCCGTAGCCGTTTAGCACTTGGCTGACTATCTTTTGCCTGTCAATTAGATAGTTGAGCGCGTACCTCACCTCCCTGATGCTGAAGGGGTTGAACGGGCCTCCGTTCTCTTGTGTAGGGCACGGGTTAGCCAGTATGTCTATCAGACCGCCGGCCGATAGGTAGTAGTTCACGTTGGGGTTGCCGGCTATCTTGGGTATCATGTACGGCGGGACAAACCAGAAGTACATGTCTATCTTTCCGTTGAGGACGTCTTGAACTGCCGTGGCCTCGTTTACGTAGCTCTTGAAGACCTCCACGTCCGCACGAGCGCCGGGGAGCGCTAGGACGAGCGCAACAGCCAGCAACGAGGCAAGCATGGCCTTCTTCAAGTAATCACCCTTCGTGTGTGGCGAACGTCTCGCGGTAGAAAAGCGTTAGGCGCGCTCCTTTACCTTCCTCAGCACCCTGACGCTCTCGATCCACGTCTCCGGGTACTGCCCCTCTTCATCCTTTTCGTATTTCTTTACCATATCCCAGATATTCAGCAGAGCCAGCGTAGCAGCCGTGAGTGCTTCCATCTCCACGCCGGTCTTCTCTAGAGCCTTTACCTTGACCCTCACCGCCAGCCTGTGCTCGTCTAACCTTTCGTACTCCACCTTTACGCTCGTCAGCCTTATGGGATGGCAGAAGGGGAGCAAGGAAGGCGTGCTCTTGGCTCCCTGAAGGGCGACGGCCGTGCTTATCTCCAAGACGTCTCCCTTCTCCACTTCCTTTCTAAATATTCTGTCGAGCGTTTCCTTTCTCATCCTTATTATGCCCTCAGCCGTGGCCTCCCTGTAGACTACTTCCTTCTCTGTAATGTCAACCATACCCTTCACGGCTTCTCTTCACCAATATCGCCGCCAGCGCGGCGCCTCCTATAAGCGAGAGCACGGAGCCCACGGGCAGGTAGCCATAGGGCGTCTCGACGCTGTTGGAGAGGGTGTCGGCAAGAACCATTATTATATAAGACGCCAAGAAGGAGACCAAGAGCGTCGTCGAAGTGCCGACCTCAGAAAGCCGGCGACCCACCAAGGCTCCCATGAGCCCTAAGAAGGGCAGCACTCCGCAACAGGCGACCGTGGCGCTGGCGGAAACTGATGCTAGGAATGTTGAGATGGCTAAGGCTCTCTCCTCCACTATTCCGAAGCTTCTGGGGAAGCCGGAAGGGTACTCCATGATGCTTATTTTTCTGTACATAATTACTGATATTATAAACGATACTGATATAAGCAACGTGGAGTTGGTCAAGGTCTCCGTGGTGGCATACTGCGTGGTGCCTAACAACAGGGGCAAGAACGGCGTTCCGCTTACCGCCGAAGCCATGTAGCTGAGCACGGAGGAGAGTCCTTGAAGAGCCAAGGTTAGGGATATACCGAACATGAGCGCTCCGCTCGGGCCGGCTCTCAAGGCAAAGGCAGAGACCAGCAAGCCGGGGACCAGCGACCCCAAGAAGGCCAAGGTGTAGCTGTGGGGAGACGCCAGCGCGTAGACGCCGAGGAGCAACACGCCCAATGCCATCAAAGAGAGGGAGCCAGAGAGGGAGCCCAAGAGGTAGGGATCCATAAGGTCGTTGGAGTACGCGGCTTGCAACAACGTCGCCGCGCTCGAGAGGCCGGCCGCCGCGACCGCGTCCGCCCACACCCTCTTGAGCCTCAGCGCCAGTATGCTGGGAGACGAAGGAAAGCCCGTAGGGCCCCAGGCTAGGGCGAGAAGCGTGGCTAGCGAGGCGAGTAGCAGAAGAGCCCGCTGGGGTCGTTTATGTGGACGTGGAGCGCGTTCAGCAGTACCAGCGGCGCCTCGCTGAGCCTCGGGCCCGGACGCTCCACCACGTCCGCGTAGGTCGAATAAACGACGCATACCCACTTTGCCTTCACCAGCTCAAGGGTCTCCTTAACTACCTTCGTCAGAGGGGGGCGACCGCTGGTCAGCACCAGCACCACGTCCGGGCTCAGCGCAGCCAAGCGCTCCCTCGGCACTCTAGGCCAGCCCGCAGAATCTATCAAGTTTACCGCGTTCAGCTTGTCAATCATGTCGCTGATGAAGTTGTTCTTGCCAACTGCGTATATGCCCCAGCGGTAGGGATAGAACAGCGCCACGTACTTCACCTTGGGAAGCGCCGAAGCCACCCTAGAGGCCAGCGTTAAGTTGCCCAAAATCCAAGACGCCACGATCTTTCCCTTCTGGGGTTCTCCTATCGCCTTGCCCACGAGCTCCATGTCCCTTGCCACGCAAGAAACGCTTTCGCATATCCCTCCCTTCACAAAGAACACCTTGAGCCCGGCTTGGGTGAGCGCGTCCCTCATCCTCAAGTCGCTTCCCGCGTCTGCCAGCACCAAGTGCGGTGCCAGGGCGACTATTTTCTCAATACTCGGATTCCAGAACGAGCCCACGACGGCTACCTTTCCGGATTCGACCATCTTGACCAGCTCTGGAGGGTAGGTCACCGGCTCCACGGTTCCTACCAGCTTGGCACAGTCCATAACGCACACCGCCTCGCTCAGCGCCGGCGTCAGCGCGACCACCCTCTCCGGCGGGTATACTTCCAAGGTTACGTTGTAGCCCAAGGCGTCTGTGAGGGTGTAGGCGCTGACTAGATATACCAACAACACCAAGAGGTAGGCTGCCCTCACGGCGTCTCCACCGAGCCCCGGTCGAGGTCTGCGTTATACCGTTTCCGTGGCTTCGTCTATTATTACGTTTAACAGCCTGTTGAGTATCCTCAAGCTCCGAATCTTGGAGGGGTCCTTCGAGGCCGAAGCCAAAACGGGTCCCGAGCGCGTTGAGTGGTCGTAGAGGGCCGCGTCGAAGGGTACTATTGCTATCACCTTCGCACCTATCTTATGCTGGAGGTCCTTCACTCTCAGCATTATATCCTTGCTCTCTTGAGGATTCGAGAGCAGCGCTGAGGGCACCCTGTTTATTATCAAAGCCAAGAGCTTGCCGGGGAAGAGCGTTTTTGCTAGGTGCTCAGTCTGCTTGAAGCTCTGGGGCATGTGGTCTACAACAACTATTAGCCACCTCGAGGTCACGTTAACTATTTCTTTGAAGGCTTGGAGGCCCATCCACGAAGGTACTTGGAAGTCATTGAACAGTATGTCGCCTATCGCAGCAGCCCGTTTGGCCAAGACGTTGGCCCTCTCCGCCCTGCCGGGGAAGTTTGGGTTGCCCAGCGCTTCTAGTATCGCGTCGGTCACCTCGCCGTAGCGCCTAGTGGGAGGAACCAAGAACAGCTCCAGCGGCTTCCCCCCTTCTTCCCTCCTCACCTTAACCTTAAGGGGCAGGTTGGCGTTCTCGTCGCACTCGCCGGCCACGTAGTTCCACGCGCCGCACTCCGTTTCCCACCCCTTTCCCATTATACGCAAGGTGGCGCGCGCGTTGTAGGGATCCCAGTCTATCAGCGAGGGCGTCATGCCCCTTCTGGCCAGCAGGAAGCTCAGCTCGACTGCTATTGTGGTCTTGCCGACGCCGCCCTTGAAACCCACGATGCCTATGCTGTTGGGGGGTGGCTCTATTTCTTGCTCCTTCTTTTTCCGACGAAATATCGGCAACACTCTCTCCGCTCTACTGGCGCGAGGCGTTAGCTATTATCTCCCACTTCCGCGTCCCTATTGGGACGCGCATTGAGCGACCCGATCAAGAAGGCAGCGCTCTTGCTCAAGGAAGGAGCGACGATGCTCCCCGAGACTTGCCCCTTCTGCGGCTCTCCGCTGTACAAGCTGAAGGACGGAAGGATAGTGTGCCCTATACACGGAGAGATACGGAAGATGCAGAAAACCGCGACGGAAGGCGAGAAGAAGGACGTGAACGACGTACTGAATGATGTTGTAGAAACTATAGCTGAGAGGCTGAGCTCTGTTCTTTCCAGAGAATATACGAACACTAAGGAGGAAGCCCAAGAGCTGAAGCTGTGGCTCGAGGCGCTGAACCTAGCCTTAGAGGCCAAGAAAAAGGTCAAAGAGTCTTGAGCAGTTCTTCCGTGCTCGCTATCTTTGCGCCGTAAGCGAGCTTCATGTACTGCAACCACCTTCCCTGCTCCTCCGCCGGCACAGACATGGTGCCGTCGCTCACGACGGTCACTCTGTAACCTCTAAAGAAGGCGTCCGCGGCCGTATGCAGGACGCACACGTTCGTAGCCACTCCGACCAAGACCACCTCGTCCACTCCCAGCTCCCGCAAGAGCAGGTCGAGGTCCGTGGAGAAGAAGCCGGAGTACCTCCTCTTCCTCACCACAAAGTCGCCCTCTTCGGGCTTCAGCTCGTCCACCACCTCTGCCCCCCACGTGCCGGCAACCGCATGCTCCCCCCAGAGCCCCAACTCCTTGTCAACGCCCTTCAAGTGGGCGTCGTTCGTGTAAATCACGGGAAGGCCGCTCTTCTTGAAAGCTTCCTTAATTCTCTTTATATTCCCAATTATCTTTTCTGAACCCGGTACGTAGAGCTTTCCCGAAGGGTTGACGAAGTCATTCAACATGTCCACTATAATCAGAGCCCTCTTCACGTCGGCTCCCCCATGAATTTCTCCAGAAAGCTCTAAATGTACAAGCTTTCCCAGTCGAAAAGGGCAAAGACTTTGTGGGTGTGCGCCAGAGCGCATTCAAGCAGCGCCAACTTGGGTCCCGGCTATGACGTGCTGGCACTGGCGCACGACGCGTACTCTGACACGGTCTGCGTAAAACCAGCGAAAGAGACCAAAATAGTCAGGGTAACGGGAGAGTGGAAGGTCCCAGCAGAGAAGAACAGCGCCTTGGCCGCCGCAAGGGCCGCGCTGGAGATCTTGGGCGGCAGTGCGGAAATATGGGTTCACAAGGGGGTCCCTCCGGGGCGCGGGCTGGGCTCCTCCGGGGCCAGCGCGGCCGCCGCAGTCAAGGCAGTTGAGCTGATGACCGGCAAATCTCTGAGCGTCGAGGAAGCCGTCAAGTGCGCCGCCAGAGGGGAGGAGGAGGTCTCTGGAGCGGCTCACGCGGATAACGTCGCGGCCTCGTACCTTGGCGGCTTAGTGGCCGTGTCCTACGACCCCTTCAAGGTTGTACAGTTCGAGCCCGAGGACCTCGAGCTCCAAGTCGTGATCCCGTGGCACGAAGTGCCCGAGGGGAAAACGGAGGCCGCTAGGAAGGTGTTGCCGGAGGAAGTGTCCTTGAGGGACGCCGTGAAAATGGTTGGCGGAAGCGCTCTAGTGATAAAGGCATTCTTGACTGGGGACTTAGAGCTCTTGGGCACTGCCGTGGAGATGGATCCGGTGGTGACGCCGCGGAGGGCCCAGCTGATCCCGTGCTTCGAGGAGGTGAGGAGGGCGGCGAAGGAAGCTGGGGCGAAGGGCGTGACCATATCCGGAGCCGGGCCCAGCATCTTGATTGTTGGAGGAGGCGGCGAGGCGGCCGCAGAGGCTTGGAGGAGGTGCGGGATAGAGGCCACAGTGAAGTACGTCAAGCCCGCCCGTGGTGCTTATGCCGCTCCTCCTCCTTCTCTAGGATGAATTTTTCCATCATTGCCAGCCCCGCCGACACGCCGAGCACAGCAAACGCCGCGTATGCTATGGTCTGCACGACGTCCCTGCTGAGGAGCTTTGCCAGTATGTCCGAGTAGCTGCTCGTTGGGGGCAACGAGGATATCAAGGAGCCTATCTTCACTATTACAATGGTCGCGGCCGCGAGGACCGTCACCTCGGTTGCCTCCCTCCACAGCGTTAGGTCTCTGTTCCTTAGCTTGTCCAGCATTTTTGAGATTATTAGTACCGATATACCAACGGAGATGAACGGAACCGCGTTGACGCTCACGTCGCCTATTACCTTTATTGAAACTGTTCTGTACTGTATTATGGTTAGGTATACCACCACTGCCGCCATCACGAACGAGACTAGAGATATCACAGAGGTAGCGAACGATATGGGGTTTGCCTTCCACCAGTTGGACAGCACTTCATCTATACCGTAACCCTTGACCACCATGTATAGTCCCAAAATGAAACCCAGCACCGGTATGCTGTACGAAAGCAAGTTGTAGGCGCTGAGGATGCTCAGAGTGAGTATTACTATCCCCGGCACGCCGAGGAAGTACTTGGCGTAGCGCCGCTCCTCCGTTATCTTCTTTAAGATTTTGTTGAGGAGCACATAAGTCTGCTCGAGGCTTCTAGACTGCTCAACGACAACCTTTTTCACAGATATTATGGGCACTAGGTCTTGAAGTATTGGTATTATCCTTTCGTCTTCCGGGCTATCTATCACGAGCACTATCCCTTCGGCCGGGAACTTTGACAGCACTTCCGCAAGCTGGTTCCTTATCTTCATGTGGGCCTCCACACCCCCTTGCGAGGAGCCGGCGAGCACCGCGACTTCGGTCTCTATGTCTTTCGAAGACAGCATATCTGCTATCGAAAGTGCTGCGAACATCGCATTGAGGTCCGTATCCTCGGGCCGGCGCAGGCCGAATTTGAGGGCGGCCCTCAGCACGGCCTCCCTGCCCAGTATGGGCGTTTCTATGCCCACCCTTCCCAAATCGTTGTCCACGTCAACCGTTACCACCAGTATCCTCCGCGCCATCACTCTCCACCATCATGAGGGCTTGAAGCTCTTCAAAGGTCAGCGCCTCGCCTCTGGAGAGCTTCTCCCGAGCCCTCTTGGCTAGCTCGTTGAGGAGCGTCTCCCCTTTTACCTTCACGTCCAGCTGCTCCCTCTTCTTAAGGTTTTCTATTATCCTCCTCCTTTCCTCGCGGAGCCTTTGAAGCTCGCCGTCTATCTCCTCTATTTTCGCGGAGATTTCCTCTATCCTCTTGCCCAGTTCGTCTATCTTGGAATTCAGCTGATCTATCACTTCCCTAACGTTCTCTATCCGGCTGTCTATCTCTGCTATTTTATTTGACGTTTCGGATATTGCCTCTGTGTAGTTCTTAAGCAACAGCCTAAGCCTAGCGAGCTCGGCCCGCAACTCGATCAGCTTCCTCTTCGCCTCCTCTGCTTTGCTCAGCCGCTCCAGCACTTCTTCTAGCCTCGCTATCTCCCTCACTATCTCCTCCTCTTCTTCCCTCGTAAGAACGCTGGTCTGCAGCCTCCACTCAAGTTGCTGTATCCTTCTGCGGATCGCCGAGGCTGAGGGGCCCTTCTTGCTGTTCTCTACTATGGATCTCAGCTTCTTTATTTCCTCCAGCACTTCGTTCAGCTCTTCCCTCACCTTCTTCTTTGCCTCCCTGAGCTTCCTAACTTCTTCGACCTTCTCCTTCCTCTCTTCTCTAAGTTCCTTGAGGCGCTGCACTTCTACCCTCTTCTTCTCGATGAGCCTCTTCCTCTCCTCTCTCAAGGCAGTTACCTTCTGAACCAGCTCGCTCCTCTGTGCGCGGAGCTCCTCGATCTTTCTGGTAACTTCATCTAGCAGCTTTTCCAGCTCTACGCTCATGGCTCACAACCTCGCAGAAGGTTCCTCTGTTGCGTAATCCTCTCCCCCTGCCAAGGCACGTTGTAGCGCGGCGTATATATTGTCGAGTCCCTCTTCGCTTAGTGCCGAAGCGAAAAGTACCTCGCCCACCCCCGCGTCCCCTATCGCCTCCACCATTTTAGGCAAGATCTCGACCTCGCTCACGCTGGCCGCGAGTGCTGTGGGGTCGTCCAGCCACATCTCAATTGTGTTTATTATTTCATCGCTCAAGAGGTCGACTTTGCTTATCACGAATATTGTAGGGACCCGCATGCGCGCTCTGACGCTGGTGCCCAAGAGCAAGGCGGAGACAAACGAATACGGGTCCACGGAACCTTCGCTGATGAAGAGGGACGGATCGATCAGATAAAGCAACGCAGCCTTATCCTCCGCCGTTACTCGCTTGAAGAGCTCTAAGGTGGACCTCCGGAAGGCAAAGAGCTCCAGCTGTCCGGGAGTGTCTATCAGCACGTAGTTGCTCTCGGTGGCCTCGATTTCCTTCCGAATCCTGTCTGCGTGCAGTAGCATGAGGTCCACTGCTTTGATTAGCGCCCCGTTGGGGCCCAAACCTTCATTTAGGATTTCCTTGAAATTAACGTAATCTCTGACATCAACGTCGGGGCTGTAGGGGAGGACCTCCACCGCGGGGTCCAAGTTCACCCTGGCCACACTCATCTCATGGTCCTCGATCCAATCGCCGAAGGTCTTCGTCATGCTTGACTTGCCCGACCCTGCGGTGCCTATTAAGTAGATGAAATACATGATGCTTTGCCGTCCCTCTCCTTTGCACAAACTTTAATTCTATTCTTCCACAAAAGCGTATGTTGGGAAAACCATGTCGCTTCTAAAAGCTAGCGACATCATGAGGACGGAGTTCCCCAAGGCAGACGCGGAGGAAGCTGTCATATCGGCCACAGAGAAAATGGTGAAATATGAGTACGGCGCGGTCTTGGTGCTTACAGAAGAGGGTACCCTCGACGGCATAATGACTGAGAGGGACGTCCTTAAGGCCATCGCTTCCGGGAAAGATTTGGCAAAACTAAAGGTAAAGGACCTCATGAGAAAGACAACGATAGTTGCGCATAAAGACGTTCC
Organism: Thermoproteota archaeon; assembly: GCA_013154085.1. Taxonomy (GTDB): domain Archaea; phylum Thermoproteota; class Thermoprotei_A; order Sulfolobales; family Ignicoccaceae; genus Ignicoccus. The sequence continues at coordinate 8,950 of JAADDE010000042.1, forward strand.
GGTTAGGTTGGTGCTCCAGCTGTTCGGCGCGTATAAGGTTAGGCGGATACCGGTGATAGATGACGACGGACGTGTGCTCGGTGTAATAAGCTCCACGGACGCCGTCTACGAAGCCATACCGCGGGTCCTGCATCCGCTGGCTGGCAAGGTCGGGGACGCGCTGGAGGCGATAGGAGAAATTGAAGACAGCGTCTTGAGCGCTGCGAAGTACTTCGCGTCCACGAGGGCAGACGGCGCGCTGGCTGCCGGCAAGCTCATTTCACAGAGGAGCGTCATCCGAGCCTTGCTGGAGGGCAGCAAGCCTTCCGAGCACGCGGAGAAGCATATCTCTGTACCGCCCGAGATGAGCTTGAGAAACGCAGCAATTCTCATGAAGCTCAACAAAATACGCTTTATAAGCTATGAGAAGAGGTTCGCGTTTACCAGAAACATTGCCATAAGCGCCGCTGATAGGGCAGAGTTCACCTTGAAGAGCTATGTTCTCGTAAAGGTGAAGCCCGGCTACGAAAGTGACTTGATAGAGAGGGTCCAGTCGCTCAAGAGCAACGTAGTGAATATAGAGATCGCAACGGGGCCTTACGACGTGGTGCTCACGGTGCTGACGAACCCCCAAGAGGACGCCAGCAACTTGCTACTTCCCATATTGAGAGATAGGGACTATGTTGTCGATACACTCACTTTAGTCGTCCTCGGAGAAAAGTACGTGGGTGGGAAGGGTGAGTGAGGTTCTGGTGTTCGACAGCTCCGAGAAGATGAAGGAATACATAGAGAAGCTCAAAAAGGAGATAGAAGACAGAGAGAGGATAATAAACGCGCTCTTGAAGAAGTACGAAGAAGAGGCGGCAGAGCTGGAAGTGCTCAAGAAGATGGGATACAACGTGCAGGAAGGCGAGGCCACGCTGAGAATCAACATAGAGGGCATACCTCTCTACATAAAGCCAAACCCTCTCAAGGTCTATAACTTGCTTACCAAAGCGTCGAGCGAGATAAAGGAACTGAAGGCCGCAATAACTGCCCTCGAAAGCATTGCAGAAAAGCTGAACGAGCTCCCGGGATTCGCTGTGGTAATAGAGGTCAAGGGAGGTAGGCCCGTAGCCGCGTATATGGACAGAATAAAATGAGGTCAGAGGAATTCGTAGCTGAGCTCCTCTGCGATCTTCGATGGGTCCAGCCCAGCTTTTTTGCCGCTCAGTATGGTCGCGACGTCCCTGGCGTCCAGCCGGTAGAGCAACATGAGGGCTAAGATGACGGAGAGCCGGAACGGGTAGCCCGCGAAGGCCGCCAGCGCCCTCTTCCTCTGTATCCTCCGGCCGTTTACAATAAGCTTTGCCAGCGCTTCGTAGACGTCGTCCGGCAAGTCCTCTCCATAAGGCGTGCGGCGGAGGATCGCCACGATCTCCTCCGGGCGGGCTTGGAGTATGTTGCGCACTACCTCCTTTTCACAGGCCGGCGGTTCTATGGGGGGCTTTATGCCGTTCAGGACGGCACGGGCAGCTATATTGAAGGACAGCGTGTCTATTTCTGGACACAAGAGGCGCGCAAACTCGATCTTGCTCGTCCCGACATTCATGCTTTTGCCTACTCTCTTTATCAAGCTAAACAGCGTTTCCAACAACATTATATCTATTACTAGCGTGAACACGTTAGGATCCTTATAGTTTCGATAAAGTTCCATAGCTTTTTCTACATACTTTGCCATTCTGAATCCTTTTAACGCTTGGCTTAAGCCCTCGAGTCCCCTCTCGCCGGCCACTAGCCTTACGGTCTCCACTAAGGGGTCTCCCTTGAATATGATGTACTTGTCCACCTCCTTCAAGCTCTTCCCGGTCAGCGCGGCCCTCAGTATCAGCAAGACGTCCCTCCCCCTCAAGCAGTCCATCAGCACCTCCACCATTATCTTCATGTTGTATGATGGTACGTATCCTCTAAGCTTCTTCAATACCTCGTAGAACTTCAAGAGTGCGTATTTCTCCATCTCCTCATAGTCCATCTGCTCTACAGGCAAGCCCTCGAGCCAAGTGCCCTTGAGGGCGTTCTGCATCTCCTCCGGAGTCTGGGCAGTTAGGAGGCTGAGCTCCTTTTCCTTATCGAGACTCATGCCCCTGTACATGTAAACCAAAGCGGTTGGCGCGATGAGCTCCGCCGGCAAAGCGATCACCCGAACAAGCTCTCTAATACTACTTTCACAGCCTTTTCCTTGTTGTTTTCAAATGCCTCCACGAGTCTGCGCTTTTCTGCCTCAAGTTCGAGCTCCGTACTTTCTCTTAACCCAGCTATAATCTCCTCTATCTGCTTCATTAGTATTTCCCTCAGCTCGTCCAGCTTTTTCTTGTAGGCCTCCTCCATAGCGGTGGTCCTGTGGGCGGCCTCGGCCACGAGCCTCCCGGCGTCCTCCTCTGCCCTTGCAACCAAGTTCTTCAGATCTTCCTCGGCCTTAGCAAGCTTATTCAGAAACTGCTCGAACTGCTCGTTGATTGTTTTGAGATCGCTGACCACGCTCCTACACCCCCTTCTCTCACAAACGGCGAGGTTTAAGGAGTATTCTCACTCATATCCTCCCGCACGCCCCCCTCCGGGGCCAAAAGGCTTGGATGTTAGGGAAGCCTTCGAAGGTCTGAAGAAGGTGCTCCGCGCATGGGACGCAAAGCTCGTGGAGGGCGAGGCCAAGGTCTGCGTGCCCAAGGAGCTCCCAGAGCCCGTCGCTGCAGAGGACCCCTTGGTAGCCGCAAAGGAGCTGATAGAGCGCTCCGAGGACTTCTGGAGCGCCTACGAGTGCGAGGAAGTCCCTGTCAGCGTCGCTTACGATGGAAGAAGGCTGGTCTACGACCCGGAGGCGGAGCCCGACTTGAAGCTCCTCATAGCGGCTCTCTACGAACACTACCTAAACCACAAGTCAGAGTGGTCCCTCCGGAGGTCTTGGAGAGAGCCGTACATCTACGTCCTTATGAAGATTTACGGCAGAAGCAAGGCGTTCGAGGCACTCAAGGCTTCATTCAAGAGCAGTGACGTATACGACGGAGCGGCGCTCAGGGCTCATTCGCGATCTTCTGAGCCGGACCGCTTCGAGCTCCTCCTAAATCCGTCAGCCAAGGCAAGGGTTCAATTGGGCAAGGACGTGGAGCTGGACGAGAGTTTGGACAAGCTGATCTTACAGCGCCCCGAGCTGGAGAAGAAGATGTTTGCGTACGCGCTGCTCTCGGACGCACCAAAGTTCTTAGGGTTTGAATTGGGACTGTGAGGGGCGGCTGAAGGGTTGAGATTCTACGCGATCTTCCTCAGTGAGGGCGATGTGATAGGCGACGAACCGCTCTACCGGAAAGTGGTTGAAGAAGCCAAGAGGATGGGGCTGTCTGGCATTACAGTGGTAAAGGGCCATATGGGCTTCGGAAAGCACAAGGATTCTTTGGACCTCGATCCCTTCCACAGCTACGGCGATAAGCCCGTAATAGTCATAGTTGTTGAAACTGAAGAGAAAGGAGAGAGGCTGGTGCAGATGGTCAAGAACCTTAAGAGCGACGCCCTCGTGGTCTCTTGGGAGGTCACCGTTCACTGAGGGGAGAGCGATGGTGAGCGTTAATCTCAATCACCCCCTCGTGCAGGCGAAGTTGCTGGTCAGCGAGAAGGAAGAGAAGGTTAAGGTGCTACCGGGAAATGCCTACAGCGACCTCGAAGGCGCAGTAAAAGATATGGCCGGGCCCAGCGGGTGCAAGCACGTCATCATAAACGTCGGCCTGGTCAACGACGTTTGGGACGTATTTGAGGCCTTGGTGTGCAACGGCAACATAATTGCGAGCAACAAGGACCTTAGGTCCTACTCTCCAGAAGCCCAAGTAGAAAGAGTAGTCGCAGAGTCGTACATCGTCCCAGAAGAGATAGTACCGTTGCTTGAAGAATACTCCAAGATAAAGGTAGAGAGTGCGCCGGAGTACGAGGTGGTCGAGCCAGTAGAACCTCCGCCGCTGCCCCGCGCCCGCGCCCCTTCAGCGCCCGCGGAGGATATCTTGGAGCCGAAGAGGCCCACGGACTTGCTCAGCGGCTTGGGGGACGAGTGGTCGGAGCTCAAGGAGATTACGCATTCCATGATTACATTCCTCGAAACCAAAGAGGTGGAAGACTACGCCGTCAGTAGCGGTAGGCTCGAGGACGGGCGCTTAGCGAGCGTGGTGTACCTGCCTCCCGAGTACAAGCCCAAGTACGAAGAGATTAAATCTGGAATAATGGAAATAGCGAAGGAGCGCGACGTAAGGGTGGTGCTTCTCAACGTTGGAGGTAAGGAAGAGCTCGTGGAGCTCGGGGGATGAAGAGCCCGGTTTTAGCTGAACCTAATGAGGACGAGTTGCTCCCCTAACCCCCTACCCCTTTAGTCCTCCGTGGGAGCCCTTGAACCGGATGTCCGACGTGGAGGGCCTGGAAGTTATAGACCTCTGGGTGAAGGTTGGCGATAAGTTAATACTGAAGGGAGTGAACTTGAAGCTCCCCAAGGGAGAGTTCCACGCGTTGGTGGGCCCGAACGGGGCCGGGAAGAGCACGCTGGCCATGACCATCGCCGGACACCCGGCGTACAAAGTGGTCAGAGGAGACATCCTCCTCGACGGCGAGAGCATCAAGGATCTGGACCCGGAGGAGAGGGCTAAGAGGGGCCTCGCTGTGCTCTTTCAGCACCCTCCGGAGCTGGAAGGGGTAAGGGTCGCCGAGCTATTCGAAAAGCTCAGGGAGATGTATGGAGGGGAGAAGCTAGAGGACTTACTTAAGCTAGTAGGGCTTCCGGGCGACATAGCCTTCCGCTACGTAAACGTAGGCTTCAGCGGGGGAGAGAGGAAGAGGTTCGATCTGGCTAGGATCATTGCGATGAAGCCTAAGATAGTCATAATGGATGAGCCCGACTCAGGGGTTGACATGGAAAGCGTGAAGAGAATAGCAGAAGGGATAAAGAAGCTCCTAGATATGGGGGCGGGCGTGCTGGTGATAACCCACTACCGCAACATACTGAAATACATAACGCCGAAGATGGTTCACGTAATGATAGATGGACGGATAGTCAAGAGCGGAGGTCCCGAACTTTTGGAGATCATCGAAGCGAAGGGGTTCAGCGGGGTGGTAGCATGAGTGCCAGCAGAATAATAAAGTATTATGCTGAGGAGATATCCCGCAAGCTCAAGGAGCCCGAGTGGGCCCTGAGGCTCCGCCTAAAGGCGGCAGAAGCTTACGACAAGGTTCCTGCCCCTCCGTGGATGCCCGAGGACTTCGACGTCGAGGCGTTCGCAACTAAGGCCGCTGAGGAAGAGTACGTGAGGCCCGGAGAGGGTGAAATACCGGAGTGGTACAAAGCCATACTCGACAAGATCGGCGTCCCTGACGTAGAGCAGAGCGCCCTAGCGGGAGTGACGATTACTGTAAACGAGAACGTAGTGTACGAAGCTCAGAGGAGGGATCTCTTGAGAAAGGGAGTTATCCTCAAATCCATGGACGAAGCCGTGAGAGAGCATCAAGACCTAGTGAAGGACAGGCTCCACACGGCCCAGAGGATAGACGTTCACAAATTCGCCGCGCTCCACGCGGCCCTCCGCAGGGGAGGAACGTTCATGTACGTGCCTCCCAAGGTGAGGGTGCCGTTCCCCGTACAAGCGTTCTTCGTCATCACAAAAGAGCAGCTGGCCCAGACCGAGCACACCATGATAATCGCCGACGAAGGGAGCTACGTCCACTTCATAGAGGGCTGCATAGTGCCCATACCGGCGCCGTTCAGCCTGCACTTGGGCGGGAGCGAGTTCTTTGCAGAGAAGAAGGCCAGACTGAGGATCTCGAGCCTGCAAGACTGGATTGGCGAGGTAACGCACGTGCCCGTGAAGGGGGCGATAGTGAAGGACGGAGCCACGCTGGAGGAGCTGGGGGTCACCTTCGGTGGAACGAGGATAGGCATGAGGCCCACAATAAGGTTGGTTGGAAAGAGCTCAAAACTCTCTTTCAACAGTGTTACAATGCTCAAGAACAAGATGAAGTCGTGGAGCGGGGCTAGGGTGATATTGGAGGGCGAGGGCTCCAGCGCATCGATTACCAACAGGAGCGTGATGCTCGACGAATCCTTCGAAGAGTTCCTGGGGGAGGTCGTGGTCGAGAGGGAGGCGAGGGGAGTCAAGGCACATCAAGCGTGCAACACGCTACTCTTGAGCGACAAAGCTGTTAATACAACAATCCCCAAGCTGGTGAGCAAGACATCGGATGCGGAGCTGGCGCACGAAGGCACTGTGGGCAAGCTGGGCGAGGAACAACTCTTCTACTTGAGGTCTATGGGCTTTGCGGAGCACGAGGCCGTGCAGATGCTCACACTCGGCTTCATCGACCCGCTGATCCAAGACCTGCCCAGCGACTACGTGAGGGCAATAAGAGAAATAGTAAAGATGACGCTCCACAGCGCGTGAGGCATTTTTATTAGCGAGCTGAGCTTCCTCCCACGGAAGGGGCCCATGCCCGAAGAGCAGAAGAAGGATGAGAAGGAAGAGCCCAAGAGGAAAGTAGACATAAAGACGCTGGTTAAGCTGGTCCCCCCGGCCAGCGCCCTCAAGCAGAGGTCCAGCAAGGCTCGAGAGAAGAGGATCCGCCTCCGCCTAACTGACGTCAGCCCGACGAAGGCTAAGATAAACCCGGCCCTGGCCGATCAGCTAGGGATATCGGACAAGCTCGAAATAGCCGTGTCCGGCAAAAAGTTCGTATTGGAAGCCGTGAGGGACGGCGGCGTTCCGGAGAACGAGGTCCACGTAAATGAGGAGCTGATGAGGGAGAACGGCATCTCAGACAACACCATTGCGACCGTGAGGGCGCATAGGGGTTGATGCCTTTTTACTCCTCAACGGACTTGAGCACTTTCAGCAGATACCTCACGACGTCCGCCTTGCTGACCATCCCATACAGCTTCATTCCTTTGTCTATTACGACCGCGTGGTCTTGGTTTCGGTCTATCATGAGCTCCACCGCATACCTAATGGGTACGCCTTTGTACACCACAACTCCTGGCATGTAGGCCAGCTCTATCACCTTTTTGTGGGGGTCCTCTACTATGAGCTCCTCTAGGCTGACCTCACCTAGCAAGCGATCGTTCTCGTCGACCACCGGGTAGTAGGTGTGGGTCTCCTTAGAGGCGATGTCGAGGGCCTCCGCTACAGTCATGTACTTTGTAAACCTCATTACATTTTTGTTTGTAACCACCTCTACGCTTCTCTGAAGAGCCGCGTAGGCCCTTTTCTTCTGCTTCAGCTTTTCGTATATCTCAACGATGCTTCTCTTCTTTATGTCTGGAGACTCGGGGAGCTGGCCGGCTATCAGGCTTATGTTTAAGGTAAGCAAGTAGCTGACGCTGGCTGCCACAGTTGAGGTGAAGAACGCCCCGAAGCCTAAGAACTCGACTCCGATGAGTATGCTTGTTAACAAGGTTTTCATGCCGGCTGCGAACAGCGACGATACACCGGCCATCACGATGGGTTCCACGTGGCTTACGCCGAAGAGCTGGGCGTAGAAGAGGCCGAGCGCTGAGCCTATAGCGACCAGAGGCATGAATATGCCACCGGTGGTGCCCCAAGTAAGCGAGAGCCCCAAGAGAACCGCCTTAGCCACGGCTATCCTAATGATTGTTTCTGGAGTCATGGAGTTGGGCTCGTTAAAGACCCTCTCAGTGAGCAGATCTCCGGCCCCCGGGACCAGCGGAGAGACCGCATACGCGCCCGCAACTATCAGCGCCGAGAGCGCTAAGGGGAAGATGAACCACTTGCCTTGGTGCTTGTCGGCCAGCTCGCCGCTCTTATGCTTAATCACGTACATAAGATACGTGAGAAGCGCGGCGCCCACGCCGATGGCTATCGACGTGGTCAATAGCCAAGGACTCGGGAGAGGCGGCTTGAATGGCCTGGCCTCGAGCAACAGCCTCTGGGGGCCCGCTAAGGCCACCGTCACCAAGTACGAGGTCAGCGTAGCCACCAGCGCTTGGAGGAATATGCCGCCTTCTATGGACTTCTTGTAAGGAACCTCCATCGCAAAAGCCATTGCAGTTATTGGAGCTCTGAAGACAGACGCTATTCCGGCCGCTCCCCCGACCAGCGCCATCCTTTTGAGCTCCTCCCCCTTCAGTCCCATCTTCTTCGATATCCAGTAGCCGAAGAACGCGCCCAGCGCGATGCCCGGGCCCTCGGGGCCCACCACGGCCCCCGCGAGCACCGAGCTCACCGCCCCCACGGTGTAGACCAACAGTTCCTTGTGCCCGATATAGCCGAGCCTCGTGTGGTAAGACTTGACCACGTAGCTCGTCGAGGAGCCGTGCAACGTGCCGAGGAGCCTTTTAAGCATGAACGCTGTACACAGCGCACAAGCGAACGACATCGCAACGAAGAGCGGGGGGTTGCTCCGTATTATGTCGTAGCGGAGCCTGTTCGTCCACACGAATACGTCGGTGAAGAAGGCTACGGCCACGCCCGACGTCAGGCCTATTATGAAGGATACCGCCAGCGTGTAGACGTCGCTCGGCAGCCTTACCCTCACTCGCGCCCCTCACGCCTTTTCGCCGAAAAATAAAAACGAACTCATTCCTCTACGGCAACCTCTTCCTCGTACGGAAAAACTCCTTCCTCGAAGTCTTCCGGCGGCAGAGGCAACACCATCGGCTTCCTCGCTACCTTCGCGCTCATTTTTCTTCCCGGTCGGGGAGTAGTGGAAAAGGTTTAAAAGGAAGGTATATTTGCGAATATGTTTGGTATAGTTGTGCTAAAGCTATATATGTTCTTCGAGAGTTTCCTTGACCAGCTGTTTAGCTTCGTCGCTCTCCATCAGCTTCTTGAGTTCCTCTTGCAGGCACTTCCGGTACTCCTCCTCGTTCTTCGACCTCTTCTTGCACTCTTCTTCGACGTTTTCCAGCATTTCCGTTGCCCTGTCCTTCACCATATTTACCGCCCGAGAAGGTTTAACGAGGCCGGATATTTTAGGGTAAAGGCAGTGAGGAGGGCGTCCTATGCCGAGGGGTGGGGAAGGATACGGGAACCGAGCCCTCGAGCGGGCCGCCGCGCTGTTGACGCGCGGGAAGGCTGTGGCCCTCACGGGGGCCGGCATAAGCGCGGACTCCGGCGTGCCGACCTTCAGGGGAGAGGACGGCTTGTGGAGGCGGTACAGGCCCGAGGAGCTGGCCACGCCGGAGGCGTTCCAGAAGGACCCCGGGCTCGTGTGGGAGTGGTACAGCTGGAGGATAGAAATGATCAAGAAGGCCAGGCCGAATGCAGGCCACGTGGCCTTAGCAGAAATGGTAAAGCTAGGCTTGGTGGAGTGCGTAGTGACGCAGAACGTCGATGATTTGCACGAGAGGGCGTGCACTCCTTGTGTGGTTAAGCTCCACGGCAACATAATGGTTGGGAGGTGCACCTCCTGCGGGTTCAGAGTTAGGTGGGAGGACGTGCCCAAGGGCGTGCCGAGGTGTCCCCAGTGCGGGAGCGCGATGAGGCCCGACGTGGTCTGGTTCGGCGAGGCCTTGCCGGAAGAGGCCCTGACGAAAGCTATAGAGCTCTTCTCTAGAGCAGACGTCGCCTTAGTGATCGGAACCTCCGGGGTGGTGAGGCCGGCAGCGGACCTGCCGCTCATAACAAAGGAGAAGGGCGGCTATCTCATAGAGATCAACCCCGAGCCCACGGCGCTCACGCCCTATGCGGACGTCGTAATAAGGGAGAGGGCTTCCGTGGCACTGCCGAAGCTCTTGGATATGATCTTAGAAGCATTGAGAGTGCGGGGTGAGTAGGTCCGGAGCCCCTAGGTCTCACCGGGAGGCGCCACGCTGGTAGAGGTCCTAGCGAGGGTCTTCCACCCAATGGATGAAAAAGAAGCAATAAAGATATCAATAAATGCTGAGGTAGTGGAAGTCAAGGAAGTCGGCAACCTCTACGTAGTTAAGGCTAGGGGCTGCGGGCCCGAGGACGTAAGACTGGCAAAGAGGTACTTGCGCAAGATGGGCTTCTGGGGCCTAGCGAAGAGGGTAGTGTTCGAGTGCCTCTAGTTTCTATTCACTCATTTAAGCTCCCTCGCGCCCGCCCCGCGGTGGGAAGGTGAAGTGCGTAAGCAAGATCTGCTACCTAGAGGACGTGGAGGTGCCCTCGATAGACAAACCCGAAAACGAGGAATCTACCTTGATCGTCTTGAATGAAGAGCCCGTAAAGGCTGAGTACGTGGCCGTGTTCCACCAGCCGCTGTGTAAGAACTCCGTGTTCCCCTTCGGCAACTTCGTAAGGGCCGTGGAAAAAGCGGCTAAGGAGATGGAAAAGAGGAAGACTTTCGTCGTGAGTGAGGAGGGGTGTGGGAGGGCGTCGGCCGTTGCCATAGCTGCAGCCTTGGCGAGAAAGGTAGACTACAAGAGGATAAAGGCAAAGTTCGGGGAGTGCAAGATGAACTACGAGCTCTTGGTTAATGCCATATTCGTAGGACTGGTTCTCAAAAAATTCGGAATAGAGCTGGGCGTAGAGAAGCTCATGTCCGGCTGTGAGGGCATAAAGGGCTGGAGGAACACGAGGGAGCTGTGCGAACTGAGGGAGGAGGCGCACAGGCTGGCGAGGGAGTGGGAGCTATCTTAAGACGTCCATTTTTAGCTCCAGCACCGCGACCGGCCTCCTTATGCCCAGCCGCACCAAGTGCTTCGGGTGCACCTCGCCCATAACGCCGGCCTCTGAGCCGTTGACCGCTATCCTCGCCGATCGCCCGGGGACGAAGGGCTCCCTGTCTTCCTTGGTAAGGCTCACCTCCAGGCCCAGCGCCTCCCTCAAGCCCATCAGCACCGCGCCCACGTCCGTCAGTGTTGCCTTGTCCTTCGAGACCGCCACGCCCAGCCTCCACTCCGTAGTTCCACCCACAACCACCGGGCCTATTTCGAATATTTCTATCTTGCTTAAGTAGTTCTGGTTCTCCCTCACGCTCAACAGCAAGGAAGGAACGAGCGACGGCCTGACCGCAGAGTAGCTCTTCATGCGCGGATTAACTATCTCTACGGGCTCGATTCCCAAGAGCTCCTCTACGAGCTCCTTGTCTATCAACGTAAAGTTGAACACTTCCTCAAAGCCCATACCGACCATTAAGTCGGCCACTAAGCCGTGGAGCCGGTCCCTCGAGCCCCAGTGCGTTGGGGGGAGCGCAGAGGCCGGCACGTTCATGTAGCCGTGCGCGGAGAGCGCGTCCTCCACGAGGTCAACGACATCGAAGACGTCCACCCTATAGGGCGGCGCCACTGCCACGTCGCCCTCAATTCTCCACCCCATCCTCCTCAGCTCGCCTTCCCAGTCTAGGTCAACGCCGGCCAGCTCCCTCATTTTATACTTATCAATCTTGATTGCTTTTTCTTTAAAGCGGGGCGTCTCTCCGAACCCCAGCACCTCTACCTTCTCCACGACGGTGTCTCTGCCCCTCTCGGCTAGAGAAGATACCATTACGTCAAGAACCCTCAGCATGACCTCTGGAACGGTGCCGGTTACGTCGACGAAGACGTTCTTGGTTTCCTCTGTTACTTTGTACGTTTCCGCGTTCAGTATAGGTGCCAGCGACAGCACCTTCTCCTTGTACACGAAAGCCGGGTAACTGCCCTCCACAACTAAGTGGCCGTATTCCTTGCCTTTTTCTGTATTTTTGAGGACCTCCCCAAAAGTCATTTCTTCAGAGTAGCCCAGGGGAATCATCCTTCCTTCTTTTAATTCCTTGTACTCTATTACTATCCCTCTCTCCCATTCCGGATTTATAACGTCGAGATCGTACAAGCCGACGGACACTATTTCCCTCCGGTTGCCGTAGCTTATAGCCAGCTTCTCCTGGAGCTGGAAGAGCTGCCTTATCGCCTCGTCGTCCAGCTCCAAGCCCCTAACGACCGCGCCGAAGGCGTAGGGGCGGTATCGGGGAGCTTTGCTTATGTCGAGCTTGACCCTCTTGGGCGCTTCAACCTTGAATTTTGGGTATTCTCTAGTGCCCAAATATATCCCTATGGCCCTGCCTAGGCCCTCTGCAGAGAAGGTGTCCGCCCTGTCGTGGGCCGCCTCGTAAATCAGTTCGCCCTCTTCCAGCGCCTCCACTTCGGCCTTGAACACGGCAAGCAGTTTCTTCAGCTCCTCCAGATTCCTCGGCAACTTCGTCTTGGCAATCCTCTCGACGTCCCAGAGCTTCACGCTGACTACCGGCACCGGCCCTCACCTCCTGAGCGTCTTGGGTATTCTTATCTTCCTAATCACACTCAAGTCGTTCGTGTATAAGTCCCTTATGTCCTTCAATCCCAAGAGCATCATAGCTATTCTGTCTATCCCTATCCCCCACGCCGCGACGTTGTAGCCTTCCAAGCCCACGACCCTCAGCATCTCCGGCCTGAACATCCCTCCCGGGAAGACCTCTATCCAGCCCACCTCCGGGTGCCTTATGAAGCCCTCCACGGAGGGTTCGGTGAAGGGGAAGTAAGCGGGCTTGAAGAAGACCTCGCCCAGCCCCATTTTCTTAGCAAACTCCTTGAAGAACCCCAAGAGGTGCTTGAAGCTTACCTCTTTACCCACAATTATCCCCTCGAGCTGGTGGAACTCCATCGAATGCGTAGGGTCTAGGGTTTCTGATCGGAACACTCTGTCCAGCGAGAATACTCTGTACTCCCCGCCTCCCCTCTCGTAGAGCGTTCTCGCGGTAACCACCGTCGTGTGGGTCCTCAGCAACAGCCTCCTAGCTATCTCAGCCCTCCAGAAGCCCCACATCCTCAGGTGCTCTTTCTCGGCCCTCTTCATGACGTCTTCCTCGGGCTCGGGGAGTCTCGCGCCGCTCACGTAGAACACGTCCGTCTCCGAGCGGGCCGGGTGGAACTGGGGAACGAGGAGGACGTCGAAGTTCCAGAGGGCATAATCCACGTAGTTCCCCCTCACCTCTTCGAATCCCATAGAGACGAGTATTTCTTTAACATATTCGTGGATCTCCATCAGAGGGTGCCTTCTCTTGGGGTACCTTATAGGAAATTCCACGCTTAAGTCGAACTCCTTAAACTCCGCATCCTTCCAGATGCCCTTTATTATATCTTCCTCCGTAAGCGCCGTTATTGTGCGAGCCTTGAGGATCCTCCCCTCTTCCCACGCCTTAAGCAGTTCCGGAGTCGCCCTCACCACTATTCTCTTTACCTTAACTTTTTTGAAAAAGCCCCTCCTCTTGTACTTCCTCGCACACTCTTCGTCGGGGCTCTCCAAGCACCTCCGCACCTCCTCAGCCTCTTTCCTCAAGGCCTCCGGATCTACCTTCAGCAAGCCATTCTCGATCTTCGCGCCGAGCCCCCTCGCGACGCCTATGGCTATTCCGGCCTCGTCGCCCAGCTTCTCCTTTACCGCAGAAAGGCTAAGCTCCCCGCCCTCCGCCAGCTCCAAGAGCCTTTCTTCCGGGAGCTTCTCCTTCAAGTAGCGCTGGCCGGTCTCGCTGAGGGTCCACGATTCGGAAACCTCCTCCACCCTATCTACCAACCCCAGCCTCTCCAGTTCGGCGAGGGGCCTCATCAGCTCCTCCTTCCTCTTACCTAGCCTCGCGGCGAGCTCGTCGACGTCCGCTGCACCCGCAACAAGTTCTTTTACAATAGAATATTTGAGCTCGTCCAGCTTGAGCACCGCAATGTCCCGGAGGGAGGGCTGTGGGGCGAAAAGAAAGCTATATGTCGAAGTACTGGTAGAACTCCACCGGGTGCGGGTAGGCCTCTATCTTGAGGCACTCTTCCTTCTTCATCTCTATCCACGTCTCCAGCATTTCTTTCGTGAATATCGGGAACAGCCACTCGTTGTCGTTCTCCAGTTCCTCTATGGCCTCGCATAGCGTCCTTGGGAGCTGCAACGGAGTGCCCAGCTGCTTTTTCACCACCTCTTCCAGCTCTCTCCTCGTCTTCGGATCCATGGCATAGATGTTCTTGTCTACCGGGTCCGGAGGCTCTATCTTCTTCTTGATGCCGTCCAAGCCCGCCGCGACCATCGCGGCGAACGCTAGGTACGGGTTCGTGCTCGGATCGGGGGAGCGGTACTCTATTCTGGCGGCCTTCGGTATGCCCCTCATGTAGTTGGGGACCCTTATGATTGCGGAGCGGTTGGCCTTGCTCCACGCTATGTATATGGGTGCCTCGTATCCCGGTATGAGCCTCTTGTAGCTGGAGGTCGTCGGGTTTACTATCGCGCTCAAAGCCCTAGCGTGCTTTAGGATCCCGCCTATGTAATACCTAGCCAGCTGGCTCAGCTCCGCGTACTCATCGTTGGGATCGTAGAAGAGGTTCTCGTCTTTGTCCTTGCTCCACAAGCTCTGATGGGTGTGCATCCCGTTTCCGTTGTCCGCGTAGACAGGCTTGGGCATGAAGGTGGCAACCAAGCCGTATTTGGCGGCCACGTTCTTAACAACGAACTTGAGGGTCACCACCTTATCGGCCGCATTGGTGAGGCTGTCGAAGCGGAAGTCTATCTCGCCCTGGCCCGGAGAAGCCACCTCGTGGTGGTGCGCCTCCACTTGGAAGCCGAAGACGTCCTCCAAGACGCTCGCTATTTCTTGCCTTATCCAGAACATCTTGTCGTATGGTATAGCCGGCACGTAGCCCTCCTTGAATCTGATTATTGGGAGCTCCGTGTTCCACGCGCCCTCCCTTGCCACTATCTCTACGTGCATCTTCTTCCAAGGTCTATCGACCTCATTAATTACTTTATCCAATATCATGAACTCTACCTCGGGACCGAAGTATGCTTTGTATCCTTGCTCCGCGAGGTACTGTTCGGCCCTCTCGGCTATGTACCTTGGATCCTTCTCGAACCTCTTGGCCTCGCCCTTCCTGTAGCCGCCCCAGAATATCTGGGCTAGGAACCTTGCGGTCCTCCCGGCCGCCACGCCCGGCGGGCTCTGCCAGTCGTCCGGGATGAGCGCGTAGGTCTCCGGGACCGGCCTCAGCAACATGTCGCTTTCGTTGATCATAGTGAAGCCGGTAATGGAGGAACCGTCGAATCCCCCAATAGCTATGTTAAATGCTGTCTCAGGGTCGTCGACCACCTCTCTGGCGGGGAAGGTCATCTGCTGGAGCCTTCCGGGGACGTCGAGGAACTGGACCACCACCCACCTAACGTTGTCCCTCTTCATGGAATCCTTAACGCGCTCGACCACCTCCTTATCTGCCACACGCCTCGCCCACGAGCATACACTTTAAACGACTATTCAGACTTTCTCCCATACCTTGTAAACAATGTACAATTATGGAGGAATAAAATAAACAATGTTTAAAGATGTGTCTCTTTGCATAGCTCACTTTAGTACACCTTTTACCGGCGCCCAAGATCCTCGAGGGGAAGCCGGGGTGTACTTGTCCGAGGTCCCCGAGGGCAAGAAAGCGAAGGTTGTTGGCTTCGTAGGCGGCTCAACAGCAATTAGAAAACTTATGGAGCTCGGCATAAGAGAGGGAAGCGAAGTGAGGGTTGTCAGAAACGCCAGCATAGGTCCCATAATAGTCGAAGTGGAGGGCTCCCGAATAGCCCTCGGGCGCGGTCTGGCCTCAAAGGTGCTCGTGGAGGTGAACTAGGGTGCACCGAAAGGACGCCGTGGGTATGCTCTTCATATTGCTCGGCCTGGCAATAATGTTGCTCGCGTGGAGCACGCCGTTCTTGCCGCCCCATATAGCCATAATCATAATAGAGGCATTAGTAATTGCGGCAGCCAGCGTGGTGGGCGCCGTTCTCGCTTGGATTGGGATACAGCTCCTCACGACGCCCCCTCCCAAGCCTGTGGAGGAGCTGGAGAGGGAGCTGAGGGAGGAGATAGAAGAAATAAAGAGGGAGGTTATGGAAAAGCTCAAGGACAGAAGTCGGGGTTGAGGAGCGCCCTCAGCTTGCGCGACGCGAGGTCCACCACAGCCGCTCCTCCGGGGCTCAGCTTCGCGCTGCAGCCCAGCTCTTCCAGCAACCTCTCTAGGTCCGGGTTGTGCGCCACGTATACCGCACCGGGCCTCAGCGGCAGCTCCTTCAAGGACAGCTTTCCGGGAGCCAAGCTCTCGAGCACCTCGACGGGGGCGCCGGTGAGCTCCGAGAGGATCTGCGCCGTCTCCCTAGCCCTCCTCAAGGGACTGGTGTATATTACCACCGGCTTGGGAAGGCACTTGGCGACCCTCCTTACGTCCTCCCTTCCCTCTTCTGTGAGCCACCGCTCCTCGTCGCTGCCGGCCACTTCTCGGCTGACGGCTTTTCCGTGCCTCATCAAGACCACGAGCATCGTCCCGCCGCGGGGTCCTTCGGGGCCCGGGCTTTAACGTCGGGTCCCCCGCCCGGGCTCGGGGACCGCTGTGATCCAGTCCCTAGTCCCATACGTGGTAACGGCGTTCGTGCTACCCGGGAGTTGCGTCCTAAGCGGGGCTCTGGTGCTGTGCAGCTTACACGACTTGACGCAGATCTACTTGCTGACGCCCGAGCCGGTGCTCTTGGGAAACTTCAGAAACGTTGACAAGGCGGCGTACTACGAGGGAACTTTGGTCCTGCACGAGCGCGGCGCCGATTACCTAACGGTCAACGGGACCCTCTTGCCCCTTCCCGACGACAAGCTGTGCGAGCTGAAGGCCGCCGGGGGCTCGCTTCTGGCCGTCGGAAGGGACTGGGCTGTCTTGTACAACCTCACGAGCCTCGAGCTCGTCTGGGCGGTCGGGAGGGTCTCGTGCCCGGCCGACCTGTCTCCAGACGGCAGGGTCGTTGTGGTGTATGATACGAACTTAAGGGGAATTGCGTTCATTGATATCACCAAGGGGGTAATGGTAGATATAGTAAAGGGGAGCTTCAAGTGTGTGGATATCAGCGAGCACGGTTACTTGCTGGTGTCGTGCTCATACAGCATCTTTAACGGCGAGAAGGTCACGGTGGGCGGGTGCTCCGGGGCCGCGTGGAAGGCCCCGCTCTTCGTGGGGTGCAAGTGCGACGGCGTGCTGATGGTTTATGAGGACAAGAAGTACTGCTTCCGGCTGGGCTTCACGCCCAAGGAGATCTCCTTAATTGACGGCAATGCTGTAGTCGGTATGAACGGGATCTACCTCGTGCTGAGGCCTTACCTCCCCAACACGTAGAGTACGTACTTTATTGCTTCCAGCGTGTCCTTGATTGAGTTAAAATCGTTGCTGAAGGTTTTCTTCAGCTTCATCACTTCGTCCCTCAAGTTCGCGAGGTCCAGCGCCAGCAGGTCGTACCTCCTCTGGAGCTCGGCGTTCTGAGCAATTAGGGAGGACAGCTGGGCGAATAGCACCGCCAGCGCCACTCCCTGCACGACAGCGACCGCGGATAGGATCAGCGTGGCCGTTCCTATTCCTTCCCTAAGCGTCACGCCGGCGAACTCGGCCGCGACCTTCTGGGGAGGCAAGAAGCAGTCGCCCTCTCGGCACCGCCTCACTATCTCCGCTACCTTTCCGTAGCACTTCTTGTCCAGCTTAGGCAACTGCTTCGCGCACTTCCAAAGCCCCCTTATTTCCAGCTCGGCCCTCAAGTGGTCCAAACGGACCCCGTAGAGGGGTCGAACTCCACCCTTGAAATTTTGCCGTAAAGCTTGGAGAAGCTCGGGGAGAGCGTAAGTACCATAAACTCCACTGCCTCGGCGAAGCCCTTCTCTTCGATCCACTTCCTCGGCCCGTCGAAGGGCTCAGCCCCTCTCTCGGGCTCGACGCAACCCTCTTCTCCATTGAGAAACTTCAAGGTGAAGTGGTAAGCGGCCCGCGCCAGCTCTGCCAGCGTAGGGGCGCAGAGCCGGAACCTCTTGCCCCTCCCTTCGAGCACCACGCACTTGCCATCGAGATAGGCGACGAAGTGCTCCCCTCCTCCCGGCAGCTCCTCCGGACACACCAATTCCGAAGCCCTCGGGAGGCTTTGAGGAATAAAGGGATTAAGGTGCACAAGGGGCAGAGTCGGCCCGCCCCATCGCCCGCCGGGCGGCGGCCCTCGACGGGCGCTTCGGGCTATAGGACTGCCGCTTTAAGCTTTCCTCGCCCACACCTCCTTGCATGGAGGCAACAAGAACAGCCTCCCGGCCTTCTGCAGTGGCACCTTCACCTCCTTCAAGTCCCACCCCCACTTGCCGAAGCCCCTCCGGGCCTTCCACTCGACCACCTTACCTATGTAGAATACCACGTCCCCTAGCTCTACTTTGCTGAGCACTTCGGCCTCAGCCCAGCCGACGGCCTCCTCGGGTATAGGAGCGCCAGTCTTGCCTTTGAACCACTTCACCTTCTCCAGTTTGTTTTCTTCCTCACAGCTTCTGGACCCCACGTACCACAGCAAATCAACGTTTTCCACCACGGAAGCCGTGAACTTGCCGTACTTTTCTATCAGCTTGTGGGTGCAACTCTCCTTGTCCACGGCAACGCCGAGCGTAGGAGGCTCCGTGGATACCGGCGTCACCCAAGAAGCTGCCATGAAGTTCGCCTCCGGCGGCTCGCCGGAGCCTATAACGAAGGCCGGCCGAGGGTAGAAGAGGTAGTACCAGCTCACGTCCTCTCCCGGGACGGCCGGTTGAACGAGAGTTCAAGTATGGAGAGCTCTGCTAAGTACTCAAGCGCCTCCAGCTTGTTCAGGGCGTCGTAGGGGTCTCTTCCCCACGCGACCGCCCCGTGGCCCTTCAGGATCACCACGTCAGCCCTTCTGGACGCCTCGCCCACCGCCTCGGCCAGCTCCGAGCTCCCGGCCTCCAGCTCCGGCACGAAGGCTATCCTCTTCATAGCGTACTTCGTCTCCACGTACTGCTCCGGATCGAGCTCAGCGCCGAGCCTGGCGGCGAGCACAGCCTTGGGGTTGTGGGCGTGAACCACTGCGCCGGCGTCGGTGTTCTTGTAGATTTCCGCGTGCATACGGTACTCTATGGAGGGCTTGGGACCGCTCCAGCCCAAGGTATTCAAGTCTACGAAGGCCAGCTCAGAGATCTTGTTCTTCGGCACCCCCGAAGGTGTTATTAAGAACCCCTTTCCGCACCTAACGCTCGCGTTGCCGCTAAGTACGGTTATCAAGCCTTTCTGGTACAAGCTCTTCATTACTTCAATGAGAGCGCCGGCGTCGCACAACCCTTACTCTCCCAACAGCTTCCTTAGGGCTGCCTTTAGGGCTTCCCACTCCTTAGGAAACACCTCCTCTGGGGGCCTCGAGAGCACCTCGTCCCAGTGCTCCCTGACCCAAGGGCAGGCTCTGGACACCTCAACCCTCACCTCCCTCCCCTTCACTACTAAGTTCAGCGGAAACATCTTGCAGCTCAGAGGCTTTTCCTCGTGGATCTTGCAGAGCCCCGTGCGCGGGTCGTTGAAGGGACACCTGCCCTTTATTCTCCACCGGTACAGGCCCGCGCCCAGCTTCACGAAGTCCTTAGCTCCGAGGGCTTCCAGCTTGCGCTTTTCGTCCTCGAAGACTATCGGGCTCTCCCCGTCCCCCTCGAAGACGCAGCAACTCCTACACTCCTCATTATATGGGCACTCGAACAAAGCCGTGTTCCGGGAGGCTTCGGGGTTGAAGGGCTTTGCGAGGGTTGTTGTCGATCCGGTCAAGTGCGACGGCTGCGGGAAGTGCGTGGAGCTGTGTCCGTTCTACAGCTTGGAGATAAAGGACGGAAGGGCCTTCCAGAGCGGTCCGTGCTTCCTCTGCGGCGGATGCGAGGCGCTGTGCGAGGCGATAAGGCTGGAGCCCTTGCTCGAAGTTAGGGAGCTCAGAAGCCTAAGATGAGTAGGATGGAGGCCCAGAGCAAGGCAACTGCCAGAAGGGCCGCGTTGACTTTCGTGAATTCCTTCACGTTGCAGTTGGCCAGCCTTATCGCAATTAGGTTCGCTAGGGATGCCACGGGCGTGCCCAAGCCTCCCAAGTCTGCTCCCAGCAAGACCGGCCTCCAAGGAGAGCCGGAGGCCACCGCAATGATCGTGGCCGGCACGTTGCTTATCGCTTGACTGAGCCCGGCCACGAGCAAGAACGTCCCGAGCTCCCCCAGAGGAGCTATCTTGAGCACCGACCCCACTATTCCAAAATCATACATCATGAGCGCTAGAATGGCGAGCAACTTGAGGTCTATTCTCGGGAGTGACCTAAAGGCGAGGAAGTACAAGGCTAGGGAGAGCGCCAAGGCGGGCGCGGCCAAATCTTCCCTCACCAGCGCCGCCGAGGCGGCTATCAGGGTCAGCCCCAGCAACGTCTTAGTAACGTCAAGCGGTGCGGCGAGCGCCTTTCCCCTCCTTCCTTGCAGGAGGAGCGAGGCCGCCAGTGCCGGGACGAGTGTGAACGGAAAGAGAGCTAAGAAGTTGCAAAAGTCCAGCTTGTAGTGAACCCATATCAATACGTTCTGAGGCGCACCGAATGGGGTTATTGTGGCTCCTAGGTTGATGAGTGCCGCCAAGGCGCTGACCTCCGCCGCTCCTCCGCCAGCGGCCGAGGCAATCGGTATTATCACAAACATCGCCGCGTCGTTCATCAACGTGGCCCCGGCCAAGTAGGCCA
>JAADDE010000001.1 GCA_013154085.1 Thermoproteota archaeon
CTGGGGGAGTTGAACCAGCGCTTGCATAGCTCCGTCCCAGAGGCCCTACCTGCTCCCGGCTTAAGGGTGCTTGCCGAACGCTGTGTTCTGCTATAGCCTAACTACAGTCCGTGCTCTTTAATGCACAATGAAATATAAGGGAATTCTAACCGAGCGGCGCGGTGAGAGTTTGAGAAAGTACGCAGTGGTGTTCCCGTTGTTACTTTTAGTGAACCTTGCCAGTGCACTGGGTATGACCTTGATAAACACAATATCCCTCGACGGTAGGCCGGACGCTCTCGCCTTCTCCGATAATGGAAACTTGGCCGTGGCGCACTATGACGACTGCGTGTACTTCTTCTCGCTGGACGGTACGCAGCTGAACAGCTACTGTGGAGACGACGACATGGACGACGTCTCCTATGCGGCTGGCATATTCGCCGTGGCGGGCTACGACCAAGGCGCGATATTCCTCTTCAGCAAGGCCGGAACCTTCATTAGACGCGTTGACGTCGGCGACCCCTACGACACGGCAGTGACTATGTTGCCCAATGGCAACTTCATAGCTTGTGACGGCAAGTGCGGACTCTTTACGGCCGATGGAGACATGATATGGAGCTTCGACTCCGGCACAGTCAGAAACGGACCGGCGGTCTATCAAGGGTACGTCTACATACCCAGCTTAGGCAACGATAAGCTCTACATCGTAAAGGACGGAATGGAGGTTAATTCAATAAGCTACGATGTAGGTGTAAAGGACGTGGGGGTATGTAACAATTACTTGATAGTCGTTACCGCCGACACAATATATGCGTACGAACTCTCCGACCCGGTGCACCCGCAGCTGCTGTGGTACAGAGGAGGGCTTGCCACAACCGGAGGCGGCGACGGCGACTACAGTCAGAACTTGGCGCTCGCGCCGGACTGCCGCTATGCGGCGGTTGCGGACAGCGGCAACGACCAAGTAAAGATATTCCGGATAAGCGACGGCGAACTCGTCTATACCTACAGCTTCAACGACGCGGTTAGAGGAATTGCTTGGTGGAAGGACGTGATCGCAGTCTCCGTTGATGGCTTTGGGGTCTACATCTACCGCCTTGAAGGCTATACGCCCTACCTTGCGCCGCCCCAGCCGCGCATAACTAGGATGCCGTTGCCCCTCTCCGAGTTCCTCGCTAAGGCGGCGGCGGCGGAGCGTGCCTATATAGAAGTACTTAATGCAAGAGGAATAGTGCGCGACTTGCTGGGAACGGCAGCTGTCAAGGTCATGCAAGATATGGTGATAGTCGACAAGGTTAGGATAACCACCCAAGAGCTGTACAAGAAATATGTCAGCCTCGATAATGCGCTCGGCGACCTCAACAGGACCGTTGCCTCCATCAACCTCCAAGAGCCTGCGGCCGCCAAGGTCTTCGAGGCCTACTCCTACGCCTCCTCCGCGGAGCTCAAGCTGGAGGACTTCCTCCAGACCTACCGGACGCTCTCGGAGGAGGTCCAAGGACTCAGCGCCTCCCCGTGCGGGGCCAACGCCACGAAGGCCCTCTTGGAGCTGCTGGAGGCGTCGAACAGCCTGCCCAAGTTCTTGAAGGTGCAGGCCAAGGTGAAGAGGGTCTTCGGGAGCGTGGACGGGCTGATGAAGTGCTTGGCGGAGGAGACCAAGGCCTCGCTGAAGGAGAACTTCCGCTACGTGCAGCAGTGGGCGGCCTCGGTTGAGGCTAGGGCGAGGGGCAGCGTGGAGGAGGCGAAAACCGCCTTGGAGCTTCTGGTATCGCTCATGGTGAGGTGAGGTTTTTGCCAGAGTTTTCTATTATTTGGGACGCCAACATGATGTAAACCGTGCTAGGAGCAACGCCAATAACAACAGATCCACACATCTTTCTCTCTACATATTGGCACACTGCCTCTAGCCTTAGAGGCCATACTCGCAAATTTACGATAAAACTGCATTGGTACAACAAGCAAAAGCACCTCCTCCCAACATTAATTACTTGCCTTTTCAGCGTCGAATAGAGCGGTTCGACCGCCGCTACAGCGGGCGGCGCGGAGGTTAGGTCTATTAAAGCATTACAACAACACGACAATTGCCGCCTCTAGTGCGTCTACCCGTTGCCTTGATGTGCCCTCCTTTTTAGCTCCCCAGCCTCCCGCCCCTTTCGCCAAGCCCCCTGCGTTTCATGCGGGTCCGTGCGCCGGGGGTTTGTGTGGCGCCGGGGGCGGGATTTGAACCCGCGCGGGGTTTCCCCCACCGGCTTAGCAGGCCGGCGCCCTGGCCAGGCTAGGCGACCCCGGCTCCGGGGACCGGCTCAACTTTTCCTTAATAAGCATTCCAGCCTCGGCTCCTAGCCTGCTCCTCACCCGTCAGATCCCGTCTACTCCTCACAGGCTTTTCTGTAGAAGAACTCAGCCAGTTTCATCCCTATATCCTCCCCGATGGCTTCGGAGAGCCCGAACCACAGCGGAGAGGGGTTTACTTCGATCACTTTAGGGCCCGTCGGCGTTTCGACCAAGTCGACGCCGCCGTACTCGAGTCCCAGCGCCTCCACCGCCTTAAGCGAGATTTCCGAGTACTCCTCCGGAGGGGCCGGGTCCACGTCTGCCCCTTGTGCGTAGTTCGATGCGAGCTTAAGCGGCTCTACCCTGTACATGGCCCCTAGAACCTCCCTCCCGGCCACGAGCACGCGTACGTCCCTGGCCTTTTCGACGTACTCTTGTACGACTACTTCGAACCCGAACGGAAGCGCGTTCAGCAAGTAGAACACTTCATCGGGAGCGATCCTTACTACTCCAAAGCCTAAACTAGATGATATAGGCTTGATGACCGAATCCCCCAGCTCCTCGACCCTTTTGAGGAGTTCCCCCCGGGTCCTCGCCAAGAAGGTCTTAGGCACCGGCACCCCGGCCCGCTCCAAGAGCTTTATTGAGGTGAACTTGTCCCTGGCTTTGATAGTGGCCCATGGATTGTTTATTGTCCGTGCCTCCGACAAGCACGTGGCTAAGCTTGACGCTCGAACGGCGTCGTAGTGATATGGGAAGCCTCTAAGGATTATAAGGTCAAACCTGTCCAGGAGATCGCACGGGAGCGCGTCGAACTGCTTTGCGTCAACTACGGCCCCCGCTCTGCTCAAGGCCGCACTCAGAACGACCGTCGATCTGGGTACCTTCCTCTGAGGATAGAGGATTAGTATGCGAGGCTTGCACCTCAAACTGCCGACCCCTCCGGAGGGATCCCCTCAGCCCTGGCATCCGCGATCATCGCGGAGCTCTCCAATACCAGCCCTCCTCATCTGCGGTACTCCGTGGGCGGAATGTAGAAGGGTATTTTGCCCTTGTGGTAATCGATTATGATCCTCCTCGCCGCTTCCTCTATGAGGGGCTCTCCGTCGCTCTTGTAGAACCAACCCCTCCGCCGCGCGAGCTCCTGCAAGAACTCGTAGGGCTCCCCGGGATCGAAGCCGTATGCTTCCTCGAAGGCCCTTTCGTTGTACTTTTTTATGAAGTTGTAAAGCTCGCTTGCGACCCTCTCGGGATCTTTGAGTTTCTCCGGGGGCGCGCCCCTCAGCGCCTTTTCGAGCCGGTTGCCGTCCGGAGGTATGACCCCGGGCGTGTCTAGGAAATAGATCTGTCCGGGACCTCTGTATATGCCCGGCCTCTTGGTGTAGCCCGGACTCCCGGGCACCGGGGACGTGCTCGCCCCCGCCCTGCCCCTGAGCGCGTTTACGACCGTGCTCTTGCCGGTCTTGGGATATCCCACGACGGCCACGACTATGGGTCTGGTATCGGTAGCTCTGTTTATCTTCTTTCTGAGCACCCTCGTCCCCTTATGTTCCTTGGCAGCTAGGTAGACAGCCTCATATCCTTCGCCTCTGAACATCCTCACCCATTCTTCGGCGACTTCTCTCGGCACTAGGTCGGACTTGTTCAGCGCTATGATTACCGGCTTTCCGAGGGTCTCGGCCAATCGCTCGAGCCTTCTGCTCCTAGTAGAGATAGGCACCCGCGCGTCAACGGCCTCCACTACTACATCAGCTCTTCGGAGGAGCGACGCGAGGGCGCCCCAGCTGGCGGTTATCATTCCCATCCGCTCCTATAGGCGGTCCAGAGCAAGGCTAAATAGCTGGAGAGTAGCGTTGCTCTTATAAACCACTCAGTGACGTCGGGCCCAAGCGTTCCAGCACTCAGCACATATATCCAGAACATAACTATTACCAGAAGGTCTACCATTATCGCTTGTATGAGCCTCTCCGTGAAGACCGGCACCAGCAACAAAAAGTTAGATAGCGCCAACATCAGTGCCAGGATCATTGTTATGTAGTTATAATAAGAACCGTACTTAAATGCCAGCAGGACGTAGATGAGGTATGGCAAGTAAATTATGAGAAGGACTAATGTTAAGTGGATTCCCTTGAGGTCTACGCTGCCCTCCACGAAATCCATTAATATGAATATGGCTAAAATCAGTCCCATTAATACCACGGCGTACTCGTAATCCAAGATCGTGCTCTCGTTGTATGTTAATGCATAGGTAATTAGTGTAAGGGATATGAACAAGATCGTGAGTATTGCCCCGAGCTGGTAGTCGCCACCGAAGGCAACTATTGCCAGCGATATGATAAACGACACGCCCATAAGAGGCCCGACCACGAAGGGGTACCACGGTTGACGCGTGTTCCAGTTCACCACAGCATACTGCACAAATATCAGCATCGTTAGCAGTAGCAGTACGTAGAAGGATGTCTTAATCATACTGTACGATAGGATCGGTGTGAGCACCCTTCCCTCCGCGCTAAGGGACGCATGTGAGCTAAATATCGTGAACGCGCGCTCCGCTACCTCAAACGCGCCACGCTCCTAACCAGCTCCGCAAGGCTGGCCCTCCGCTCGAGGTACCACTCGCCGCCTATGTCCGGCCTCCACACGCTCTTCCAGCCCACGAACACCACCCCCTCCGCGCACTCGTTTGCGGCCTCAGCCGCTTCCCCTATGCTGTTACCCTCCGAATAGACC
The DNA here is from genome assembly GCA_013154085.1 of Thermoproteota archaeon. Taxonomy (GTDB): domain Archaea; phylum Thermoproteota; class Thermoprotei_A; order Sulfolobales; family Ignicoccaceae; genus Ignicoccus. Next base: position 4,984 of record JAADDE010000001.1, read on the forward strand.
TCTACAGCCCTGGAGCCCCCGCTGATCAGCTTCCCGTCTTTTAAATCAACGGAGCCAAAGTATATTTTCGAAGACCGACACTCGGGAAGCTTCAGCTCCCTTCCCTTCGCCAAGTCTCGCCTCTCCGGATAACCCATAGGGGCTATGCACTTGACCACGCTCGCAACGCTCCTAGCACCGAGCTTTGTGCTTCCCAAGTTACCCTGAGCGGCGCCGAAGAAGGCCTCCAGCACGTTGCCCTCTACGACGTTCATTACGTTTACTGCCTCAGGATCGCCAAAGCGCGAGTAGAACTCTATTAGGACCGGTCCCTTAGTGGTCAGCATCATCTGGGCCGAGAGCGCCCCGACGTATCTCTCTCCAGTCTCTTTGTAGATGGCACTTACGACCTTTTCCAAGATCTCTACTGCGAAGTTGTACTCCTCCTCCAGTAGGAACGGAAGTAGCTTACCGGGACCTTGGACTGTGCCCATGCCTCCCGTCTCGGGACCGACGTCGTAGATGAAGAGGTGGGGGTTGTCTTGAACGGCTGGGAGGGGTATGACCCTTTCCCCGTCCGTGAAGGCTTGGACTGTGTACTCGACGCCCTCTACCCTCTCCTCTATCAGTAGCTTCTCACGTATGTCGGTGTACTTAGCCATTACTTCTTGAAGTATTCTGCGCGCATGAGCTTCCTTAACCTTCTTCTTTTCTTCTGACAGATAGGCTTGCATGTCAGCTATTACCTTGACTCCCTTGCCGCCGGCTTGCCTCGCGGGCTTGATGGCCACGTTCCCGGCCCTCTCCAGAAACTTCACGGCCTCTTCCCAGCTCTCGAAGTACCAGAACTCCAAGTTCCCCGGTATACCGTACTTTTTCATCAGCGTGCGGGCAAATACCTTGCTCTTTTCTATTTCCGACGCCCGGGAAGAAGCGCCGAACACCAAGAATCCTTCTTTTCTCAGCGCGTCGCCGACGCCGCGGAACTGCGGCTCCTCGGGTCCGATTATCACGAGGTCCGGCCGCACCTTCTTGGCGGCCTCTACGGCGTCCTGCGGACTCGTGGGCGAGCCCTTGATGTACTGGCCGCCGCTCCGCTCGCTCAGCTCCAGGAGGCCGGGGTTAACGTTGGATGCCAGCACGCTGAGCGACGCTCCCTCTTTGACGACCCTCTCGCCTATCGCGTGCTCTCTGGCGCCGCCGCCGATCAGCAGAACCCGCTCGCCGGTCAACCTTATAGTCCCCGACGGGCCCAACTTTTTTGGGCCTAAAATAACCTCCTTAGGTGGGATATCATGCTCGTGCCGATAGATGTTAAGGAGAAGAGCCGCATTAGGTTTGAAAACAACCAATGCATAGTGGAAGGAAGAAGCTTCAGCACAGATCACGTGGTGCTCGTCAAGCCGTCCTCAGTAAAGATAACTATGGACGAGGAGGGCGTAAGGATGGAGGCTGAGTATGAGGGCATGCCTAAGTTCAGCACTTATGGCAATTACATAGTTATCGGCGTATCTTCGGACCGCTACATACCTTCTTGGGAGAAGCTGGAAGGAACGGTCCTCCGCGTTGACGAGAAGGGCGGCGAGGCGCGCGGCGAGGTAGGAATACGGGGCTCGCTGAGCAGAGGGTACGCGGTTCTCGAGGTCGTCGGCAGCGACGCTGTGCCCAACAAGATCTATGCGAAGGAGCTGAAGGTGCACGCGAAAAGCCCAGACTTCGTGAACGTGTTGGGCTCGAGGTTCCAGACGTTCTACATAAAAACCAAAAAGGACAGCAAAATCGATATCAGCAAGGAAGAAGAGAAGATAACGGTTACTATAGAGTGATCAGCCAGCGCGGCTCCTCGCCGCCGCGCCCGCCCTCCTCAACTTTTACTATCTTGCCGTCCCTCATGTGGACCACGTAGTTTGCGTAGCGAACGTGTTCGGGGTTGTGCGTCACCACCACTATCGTTTTTCCCAAGTCTTCGTTGAGTTTCAGTAAGATATTCATCACGCGCTCCGCATTCTTCGTGTCTAGGTTGCCGGTAGGCTCGTCGGCAAGCAAGATCTTAGGATCGTTTGCCAAAGCCCTCGCCACGGCCACCCTCTGTTGCTCCCCCCCGGAGAGCTCGGTGGGCTTCCTCAGCGCCTTCCCCCGAAGCCCGACTAGCCCCAAGAGCTCGAGCGCCCTGGCCCTACGGACCCTCGGGGGAAGGCCCTTAGCCACCATCGGCAACTCTACGTTTTCGACGGCTGTAAGTCTGTTGATTAAGTAGAAGTGCTGGAAGACGAAGCCTATGGTATCCCTCCTGAGCCGCGCGCGCTCATCTTCGCTCATCTCGCTCACCTTTCTATTTGATACTATAACCTCGCCGCGGGTGGGCGTGTCAAGGGCTCCTAGTAGATGCATCAGCGTGCTCTTGCCCGAGCCTGAGGGACCCAGCACCACTACGAAGCTGGACTCCGGAATCCTTACGCTGACTCCCCTTAGGGCCGGAAAATCAACATTTCCAACTCGGTATATCTTCCAGACGTTTCTCGCCTCAGCGGCGGCCCTTAGCGGCATCCAGCACCATCCTCCCGAGCTCCTCTTGCCCCTCTCCCCAGCCGACGAACAGCTTAGCCCTCCCGAGGGCCCTCCACTCCAGCCCAAACCTCTCGGCCGCGGACTTGGTCGTTATTGCCATATCTATCTGCCCCTCCTTCACGCCCGCAGCGAGGGCTTGGGGGGTGGGCATAACGACGTGCACGTACCTCTTCTGAGCCTCTCCCTTGGTCAAGCCGAGGTCCCTCAGCCACTTGAGGTAGAAGTGATAGAGGAACGAAGCTTTGTGCGGCACGCCCAGCCTATCCCCCTTTCCTACAACAACTACATCTACCTCGACTTCTTCGCCTTTAGAATCGGGGGATATCCAGACCGCCCTCAAGTTCTTCGAGGATGCGTAAGAGCCGCTGTAGGAACCGAGGGGCAACATCTTGGGCGGCGTCGCGAACTCGGCGACGGCATCATCTACCCACACGTCTGTGTCCCCGACCACGGCGAAGCCGTAGCTAGGATCTTTGAATAAGTACACCTCCACTTCTTCGTCCACTTCCACCGGCGCCCGCCGGGTCTCTGGAATGACTATGTACCCGTCCGCCCTGGAGTAGCTTACCATAGCGTGGTCGGCCAGCGCGGAAGGGAACGCGTAGAACCTCTTGGACGCGTCCTCCAGCAGTACGACGGGGACGTGCGTCCGCCTCCCTCTGGCCCCGACGAAGCTCGCGGCGGCCCTTGCAACTACCTTGCTCCCTTCGGGGCTCGTGCTCCGCACCATCTTTTTCAAGTACGGTATTACAAGCCTCTCGAGGTTGAAGTAGGCCGAATCCGGATGACCGGCCAAGCCAAAAACGGGCTTCCCCTTTACTACGCCCAGCATCACCGGCTTACCGGGCTTGAAGGCAAGTCCGTGGACCAGCACTTCCCCGAGCTCTCCGACTACTCTGTAGACGTAGTCCCCAGGCCCGGCCGAGGTGGAGCCCGTGGTCACGACGACGTCCGCCACCTCGACCCCCCTAAGGATGGCCTTCCGGAGCTCCTCCGGGTCGTCTGGGACCACCCCGTGGAGGATCGGCACGAAGCCCTCTTCTTCGAGGCGTGCTTTCAAGGAGTACGAGTTCACGTCGTAAATTTTCCCAACCTTTAAGGGCCTCCCCGGTTCAACGAGTTCGCCGCCGGTTGATATTAGGTACACCTTCGGCCTCCAGACCTTGACCTTCCTTATCCCAACAGCAGCCAGCGAAGCTATGACCCTAGAGTCTACGCGCGTTCCGGCCTTCCACAAGGGCTGTCCCACGTAGACGTCGGTGGCGGGCCAGAGCACGTTCTCTCCCGGCACCACAGCTTTATAAACAAGTATTTTCCCATCCAACTCCTTTACGTATTCTATCATAACGACTGCGTCCGCGCCGGGAGGGATGGCCGAGCCGGTGTCTACCTCCACCGCCTCCCCCGGACCCACCTCCACTGCAGGCTCCTCTCCAACGCGGACCTCACCCACTACCTTGAGCTCCACGGGTCTGTCCTCTTGAGCTCCCCACGTTGACCTTGCCTTGACCGCGTATCCGTCGGCGGAGGATCGGGCGTACGGGGGCAAGTTTATGGGAGATGTGATGTCCTCCGCCAAGTAGTGGCCCAGCGCGTCCTCTATCAGCACCTCCTCCGGCTCCGGGGGAGCGGGCGGGACGCGCTCCTCGAGCCTCTTGAGCGCCACGTCGGGAGGCAAGAGTTCCTTAAACACCTTCCTAACCTTCTTCAAGGCTTCGCGGCCCTAGGGCATCATTCAAGCGGGGCTATTCAGCGCGCGGCCAAGAGGACCACGCGCTCATCGGGAGAGATAGCGTCTGTCACCCCGCTCGGGGCAGTGTACATCACGGCGGCCCCGCTTCTTATTGCTTCCTTGATTAGCTTGAGGATATCGGATTTCCCCTTCTCGTCGAGCCCTACAAAGGGCTCGTCCAGCAGCAACAGTCGCGGACCGTGAAGCAGAGCTCTGACCAGCTCCAGCCTCTTCCTCCACCCAAAGCTGAGCTCGCCAGCCAGCTGGTGTAGCCTCTCGTCCAAGCCTACTAAGGAGGCAAGCTCCATGGCCTTCTCCGGTTCCGTGCCGTATAATTTTGAAAAGAACCGCAAGTTTTCCTCGACGGTTAGGTCTGGGTACGTCATATTATTGTGAAGTAGCACGCCGAAGCTCCTCTTAGCCTTGGGCCGCCAAGGCGGGGTGCCCAGCACCTTTACCTCGCCTCTCGTCGGCCTCTCGATGCCGCTGGCAAGCTTCAAGACTGTAGTCTTCCCGGAGCCGTTGGGCCCCTCCAGCCGTATCACCTCGCCGCTCATCACTGTCAAGCTGAAGCCCTCGAGCACAGGCTTCATGCCGTAACTCTTGTAAACGTTCTTGAATACTAAGATCTCCCCCACTCTGTGGCCCCAAAGGCTTTGGAGCGACGCAAAATTAAGCTCGAAGCGTAACCTCAGGAGGGACTGAGTAGTGAACCAGCTGAGGCGCGGCTTGATAACGGAGATCATCGCCACTTACTTGACACCGATAAACATGCTCCTATTCTTAACATTCTTCATGACTGTACTGGTTATGGCATGGTTCATCAACGTCTGGTGGACCATGGAGCAACAGAGACTTATGGTTTTGCAGGCTGTTCAAGGACAAGTGGTATCGCCCTAGAGGTAGGCCTTCAGTACCACATACCCCTTCTTCTTCTTGCGGTCAACCTCACTGAAGATGGACCTCATCAGTCCTTCGGCCCACTCTCCTCCTTGGGCGAAGACCATCTGAAGGACCCCGCCCGGAGCGAGCCTCTCGGCAGCACCTTCAATGATCTTCTGCACCACTTCCCTTCCAGCTGAGAGTGGAGGGTTGCTGACTATCGTGGCAAAGTCTTTAATTCCGAGTCCGTCAACGGCTTCATAGAGATCACCCAAGAGGACTGTTGCCTTTACCGAGTTCAGCTCCACGTTCTTCTTGGCCGCCTCTACGGCCTTCGGGTTCACATCTGTCATTATCACATCAAGAGACGGGTTCATCTTAGCCATAACAATGCCGAGCACGCCATATCCGCAGCCCACGTCTAGCGCCCTTCCCTCTTTTGGGATTTCCATCATTTCGGCCAATAAGAGAGTTCCCTTATCTACCTTCTTGCTGGAGAACAAACCAAGCGGAACTATGAACGTGAAGGGGTGCCCCCGGATCCAGGCTCCAATGGTGCTTGGCCTCCCTCCCTTACCGCCTTTGTAGTAGTGCATATTCCCCCCATGTATGGGCGCACGGAGGGGTAGAAGGGCTTGGACCTACAGTCGCTGGGCCTGAGCGTAATATTTCTCGGCATATTATTGGTGTTCTTGGGGATGATATTAATGGTATTGGGCTCCGTTGGGAGGGCTGAGTGGGGCGGAGGCTTGGTGGTGTTCGTCGGCCCCATACCGATTGCCGTAGGGGGAGGAAGGCTGGGCAAGATAGCTTTATTAATTGCAGTCCTCTTAGCAATAGCAATGATGTTGATGATAGTTATAAGCTACCGGATGGGATTAGCTAAGTACTAGAACACTTGGACCTTACCTTCGAGTATGTCTTTAGTTATTTGCGGTATTTTGTCCAACTCGGCTTCAACAATTTCCCTGACGCGCTTCTCTATTGTGGGGTCCAGCTCTCCTTTTACCCTCACTGCGGCCACCAGCGGGTCCGTTATCGGCCTCCCTATCTGGCTCAGCAACTCGACGTAAACCTCGCCAGTCTCGGGCACTTCTTCAACAACCTTCTTAGCGATTATATTTGCAGCCACGTTGTAGAGCTTGCCTACGTGATTTACGGGGTTCTTACCCGCTGCGGCCTCGAGACTCATGGGCCTCATGGGAGTTATCAAACCGTTCACGCGGTTCCCTCTGCCGGTCGCGCCATCGTCCCCGTGCTCGGCGCTGGTCCCCGTAACCGTTAGGTAGAATATGCCCTCTTCCGGCTTGTCCGCAGTGTTCACGAACACTTCGACTTCGTGGTTCGGCGCGGTCTCTCTCGCCACCTCCTCTACGACTTCCTTTATTTCTTCCTTCACAGCCCCGTACTCTCCCGGATCCCGTACGTACCTCGACACTATGGCGGCTGCTACCGTTAGCTTTATTTTGTTCCTCAGCCTGAGCCCCATAACCTTTATGTCCTCACCTAGTGCCTTTATCTTGGATTTGGTTTGAGGGGAGTTGAGCGTTCGCTCCACTCGGTACACCGTTTCCTCAAGCGTGCTGAACGGGGCAAACCCCACGCCCACAGAGGTGTCGTTAGCCAAGGGAACCGTTTTGCCGAGCTCAAATACCCCAACGAGGTCTGCAGAGCCCTTGCCGACCTTATAGTCAACGACGACATGGTGCTCTACGTCAAGATGTGGTATGTTTTTCTTAAGCCAGTCTTTGGCGGCCCTCAGCAGTATGGTTCCGAGAGGTACTTGCACGACGCCGTCGTCGGTCCGGACCTCCGTGACCGCCCTACCAGATATTATTATGTAAATCGGTTGCAGGACGTCGCCTCCTCCGAAGCGCGGGGCGGCTTGTCCGCCCACCAGCAACGTCTTATCCAAGTTGTGGTGGAAGATGTGGCCGAACTCATTTAAGTAGTATAAGGAGAGTTGCCGGCTGGCTTCCTCGGAGACGGCGTCGGAAATGTAATCGGGGTGGCCGGTTCCCTTCCGCTCAACTATCTCTACATCGAGTTCGTCTTGGCGGGGTAAGCTGAGCCGGGTCACCGTCACGTTCTTCACTTTCACCACCTACTTCATAACCTTGTGGTAGTCCAAACTTACGAAGAGCACGTAACTGCCTCTGATCATTATTCTGCCGTACTTGGCTACGGGCTCCCCGGTCTCTGGAGAGAGCTCCTCACAGTCGTCAAGTATCAAGTTCATTGTGTTGTCCGTGAACACAAGCTTCCCCACATATTCACTGCCGTCCTTCAGCTTCACCAGTACGACGTTGTCCACTGCGGCCCTTAGGTACTTCAGGGGACTCTCTAGGTTCAGCTTGGGCTTTTCTTGAGCGCGCGGCACGCTTTCTTCCCCGCCTTCGATACGCGACTTGGTTAGCTTAAAGAGGTTCCCTAGGCACCAATCTTATATAACATTGGTCCAGCGACCCCTTCTGGGTTCTGAGGCTTGATGCTCTCTCAGAGAGACCGCCTCGTGGAGGTAGGCTTTGACGCGATAGTGACGTTCTTCTATAAGCTGGCCGAAGCTGCAGACAAGCTCAAGGAGGAAGGTCTTTGGACGTACTTGCCGGATCCCTCAGAGACCCTCCGGGAAGTGGCGACCGGAACCCTCAGAGTGAAGCTAGGCTTCCCCGTATATCAGAAAGGCGGAGTCATAATGGACGTTACCAACACAGAGCAAGCGGGAATCGCGGAGGACGCGGGCGCTGTGGCTGTCATGGTGCTTGACAAGTTGCCGTACGACATCCGGAAGGCCGGAGGCGTCGCTAGAATGGCAGACGTAAACGTAATAAAGGAAGTAATGAACTCCATATCCCTACCGGTTATGGCAAAGGTGAGGATAGGACACTTCGTAGAAGCAAAGGTGTTAGAGGCGCTGGGTGTTGATATGATAGACGAGAGCGAAGTTCTGACCCCTGCAGACGAGAAGCACCACATCAATAAGTGGCAGTTCAAAGTACCGTTCGTCAACGGAGCCAGGAACCTCGGGGAGGCGCTGAGGAGGATAAGCGAGGGAGCGTCCATGATAAGGACCAAGGGAGAGGCGGGCACCGGCAACGTGGCCGAAGCGGTCAGACACATGAAGACTGTAATGAGGGAGCTGAAGGAATTAACTGCGATGCCAGAGGAGGACAGAGTGCTCAAAGCAAGAGAAATGGGCGTCAGCTACGAGCTAGTGGAGCTAGCGGTCAGACTTAGAAGGTTGCCCGTGGTGAACTTCGCCGCCGGAGGGATTGCCACTCCGGCCGATGCGGCCCTCATGATGTGGCTGGGTGCCGACGGGGTGTTTGTCGGTTCCGGAATATTCAAGAGCGAAGATCCCCGCCAGAGGGCAGAAGCAATAGTGCTGGCAACTTCCCTCTGGTCTGAGCCAGAGGCGGTGCTTGAGGCCCAATCCATGATTAGCGAGCGGAAGAGCATGATGGGTATAGACATAAGGACCTTGAAGCCCGAAGAGCTCCTCCAAGTGAGGGGTGAGTGAGCTTGAAGCTCGGCGTCCTGGCGTTGCAAGGAGGGATAGTGGAGCACGTGCATATGCTGAGAAGGGCTGCGGAGAGGCTGGGCGTGAGCGCGGAGGTAATTGAGGTCCGGAAGCCAAGCCACGTCGAGGGGCTGAGGGCGCTGGTTATACCCGGCGGAGAGAGCACTGCGATGTATAGGCTGGGCAAGAGGACCGGAGTGGCAGAGCCCTTGAGAGAAGCCATCTTGGAGGGCTTGCCCACTTTGGGCACGTGCGCCGGCGCGGCTTTGCTGGCGAAGGAAGTGGAAGACAGGCAGAGCGGACGCAAGTACGAGCCTCTGCTGGCGGTCGCAGACTTCAAGGTAGTTAGGAACTACTTCGGACGCCAGCGCGAGAGCTTTGAGGCGGAGCTGGAAGTAAAGGGAATAGGCAAGTTCAGGGGGGTGTTCATAAGAGCGCCCGTAATCGTGCCCCGCTCCGACAGCGTCGCCGTGCTCTCTGAATACAAAGGGGAACCAGTTATGGTCAAGCAGGGCAATGTCATTGCAACTGCCTTCCATCCCGAACTGACATCGAACACCAAGATACATGAAATGCTTATCGAGATGGCCCGTTAACGCGAAAATACCTACTTATTAAGATTAGGCGCCCCGTACTTCCGGAGGGTGACGTCGCCAGTTGCCGAGATTCCCCTCAGCGCTGTTGCAAGCGTACAGCGTGCTAGAGGAGACGTCGCCAGCAATAGCTAGGGATTCATTGGAGGAGATACTTGCGGAATTCAACAAGCTGACAGTATACACCGAAGTACTGAGAACGTACTTGGACTACCTCAAGATAATGGTTGAGTCGCTCGAGGCAAACGACAATGCCTCCCGGGACGCGTGGAGGCTCGGACTGATCTTGGATGTTCTGAGAAATGTCAAGGATGTAGTCGAAAAATTGGAGGAGAGCAAGAAAGAGGTAGAAAAAATAATGAACAAGATAGGCTCGGAGCTGGGCAATGCTTGCAGCGACTGCAAGGCGCTCGAGAATCTGAGGGATGCACTCCAAAGCTGGGAAGAGTGGAAGCTTTTGAATCTGTGTAAGCTCAAAGCCGAAATAAAAAGCATCAACAAGCTTCTGAGAGAAAAGCTCCTAAGCTACGGCTCTAAGGACAAGAAGGGGATCCTCCCCTTTCAGCGGGACACCCACCAGAGGAAGGGAAAGGCCAACAGTGCCACGTAGCCTAAGTAAGGCACCTTAAGCACGTGACCCCAAGCGGACACTACCACTCCTTCCACGCGCGAGTAGGGTATTCCCGGGAGAGGCCTTCCCGTCCTGCAGTCGACGAATTGACCCAAGAAGAAGTCGCTGTCCGGATTATTGTCGCCCTTCGTAACGTAGTAATATTCATTATCCATTTTGACTATCTTAATTACTCGATGTATTATCAGCGGACCTTGACAAGACTGGTAAACGACGATGTCTCCTACCTTGATATCCTCCGGGCCAGCCCCCCTAACCACGACCAAGTCCCCGCGCTCGAGCGTCGGGAGCATGCTACCCGAGGCGACAGCCGCTAAAGGTACCCCCGTGTTCAGCACGAATTTGAGTATCGTCAATATTATCACTGCTTCCACGATAGCCTTTATCCATTCCAGAGCTTCCCTCTTGGCCCTTTCCGACTTCATTGCTGTCCTCCCACCAGCGCCACCAAGGCGAGGGTTATCAAGAGGGCGGCGAGGCTGAGCCTGCTGGGACCAGAGAAGGGGTCCTTCCATGCCGGCCGCTCTTTCAGCAATATGGATAGCAGTGCGGATGCCAAGGCGTAGCCGCCCAAGACCGCCCCGGAGCCTTCCACGCTGACCGACAGCGACAGGGCGATCAGCAATGGCACAGCGACGTTGGACATTCCCAAAAGAGCCCATGAGGGAGAGTAGGGGTAGAACGTCAGCTGAAAGAAGGCGCTGAGCATGAACGCCAGTGCCCCGCTCCTCAGAGGCGAATACAAGCCCGTTATATCAGCGAGCGATGCGACATTCAAGGCTACTATTTCGGGCTTGACTCTCGGATACATTACGATGAAATCTAGCCTTGCTATAAGCAAGGCTAGCGCCACGGACAGGAGAAGGGAGAGCGAGAGCGCCGTCGAGTACTTGCCCACATCGCACGCACCCTCCTTCACCTCGAAGACGGGCAGGAAGGAGGGAAGCGGAGATGGGACGGCTACAGCAAAGGAGGCGAGCTCGAAGCCGAGCGCCCTCGCGAGAGCGCCAGCGATGCTCAGCTGGAAGAAGGTTAGAAATAGAACCGTACCGGCGTACGCGCTGAAGGCGGTCCAGAGGTCCAACGTAGTCGCGCCCGATACCGAGTAGGCAAACGCGTAGGAAAGCGATAGGAATACTGCAACGCTGAGGGCGCTGACTGCCACCCTGCTCCTCGGCGCGCCCTTCTCGAGCAATACCAGAGGGCCCAAGGCCCTTCCGCGACCCTCGCAGCCGCAGACCTCCAGGGGCTCTGCTAACAGCGCGCCCTCTGATTCTGCTATGACACTACATGAGCCTCGGCACGTCGCCGAACACTTCTCTTTCTTTTTTGACGAGACACTCAAGGGGTATCAGCGCCTCCCTGCCGCTCTGAGTTCTCCTCTTCACAGTTATTGGCAGTAGCCCTCGCTCCAGCTCTTCCTTTGCTATGAGGAGGGGGTCTTTGTTCGGTATTTTAGATATGTCTATCAGTGGAGGTGCTCCTATGGACAGCTGTAGCGCTCGGACGCCTATTATTACCGCCCTTTCAAACTTCGTTAAGTGTGGAGGGCCCAGCTCTACGTCGCACTCGCTCAAGGCAATCCCACCCCGCTTCGTGCGGGCATCTAAATTTATTCGACATATATAGCTGGCTTTAGGGGCAACGGCTTCTTCTTGCCTCCTTCGTACACCTTCACTTCAATTGGAGCCCCCACCTCGCGCTCTATGACGGCTTTCAGCTCCGTAAGCGCTTCTACCTCGTCGAAGCGCCCGCTTTCGACGGCCTCCCTCAAGGTTTCGCTCAATCCAGTGGCCATTTCGTACAGCGCCTTCAAGTCCTTAGCAGCCTTCTTTCCATACAGCTTAACAGCGTCCGACATAAACTCCTTCAGCCCTTTGCCCTTCTTAACGTAATCTATTGCCGCCTTCAAGTAATCTGCTTGCTCTTTGGGCGCGACTTCAATTCTGATCTTCTTCGGGCTTGATATCTTGGCAACTTTGATAATCTCCTTGATATCCTCTATTACCTTTTCGACGTACTCCTTCGCGGCCTCGGCGATGGGATCCACCAGCTCCTCGTCCTTTGAAGGCCAGGGCTCTGTTACCACGAAGCTCTTGTGGCCCAGTCCGTGCCAAAGCTCTTCGGCGAAGTAAGGCGTGAACGGCGCCATCATCTTAACCCACCTCTCCACGACGTACTTCAGCACCCATTTGGCCACCTCGTCGAGACCTCTTCCCAGCGCATCTAGCTCTTGGAGGTACTGCTTCGTGCGGTTGAGCAATATGAAGTATAAGACGTTGGTGGCTTCTCTAGTCCTCAAGCTCTCCATTAGATAAGTAACGTTTTCCACATCTTTTACGAACGCGCTGAGGTACCACGCGTCCAGCAAGCCGAGCCTTCCGGGCTTTTTGACCTCTACTCCTTTAACGAGCTCAACGATGTTCTTAATCTCCTTTAGGTTCGCTACTACCCTAGATACCATTTCTGTTCTGAAGTCTGCATCCGTGCCAAGCTCGGCCGAGTGGAGCAACACGAGCCTTATGATGTCCGGCGCGTGCTGTTTGACCGCCACACTTATGGGTATGATGTTACCCAAACTCTTGCTCATCTTTTTGCCCTCTAAGTTCACGAACCCGTTAACCACTATCTGGCGGGGCCATTTGTCCTCCGGAAATATCGCTGCGTGGTTGAATATGAAGAACGTTAAGTGGTTCTTTATCAGGTCCTTGCCCGAATGCCTTGAGTCCACGGGATACCAATATTCAAAGCTCTCCCTAGCCGCTTTCAATATTTTCTCATCAATGCCGTATTTCTGCGAAATCTCCCTTAGGTCCCCCTTGCCTAATAATATGTAATCCCAGACCTCGGGCTCCAGTCTCTCCGGCGGGACGCCGGCGGAGCGGAGTATGTGATCAACTGTGTAGAAGGCCATGTATATCGTCGAATCGCTCAAGCTCTCTATAATCCACCTCTTGTCCCACGGCAGAGGGGTGCCCAAACCCCTCGTCCGCGCACAAGCCCTCTTCTGGAGCCACTCTATAGTGTTTTCAAACTCCTTGCGGAAGCTCTCCGGCACTATCCTCATCTTCGCCAGCGCCCTCCGGGCTAGGCTTTTCCACTGAGGATCGCCGTAGTTCAAGAACCACTGGTCCTTGAGAACCTTCACCACTACTTCGTTGCCGAAGCGCGAGTACACGGGTCCGTTCTTTATCTCATAGAACGAATCTCCAGCGCCGAACAGCTTGAGCCACTTCGCAGTCTTCTCTCTCGCTTGAGGAACGGCCTCGCCGGCCATGAGAGCCTTGAGGGCGGCCACGAGCCTGGCCTCTCCCTTCACGCGCTCCAGCGCCTCTTCCATCAGTCTGCCCTTGCGGTATTCTAAGGAGTAGACCTCCTTAGTAGCCTCTTCCAGCATTTCTTTTTCCTTCGTGGTTCTTATGCCCATTTTCTCTACTACCGTTGGCGCTAAAGGACCATCAGTTCCGGGTACGCGAATGACTTGGACCGGCTTGATGCTCTTCGCTATCCTTCCGAATTCCGGATCCTCCTCCAGCTCCTTCAAGGCGACGTAGTCGAACGGCGCGTGCGCGGGTACGCTCATTACTACCCCCGTTGCGATGTTGGGGTCTACGAAGGACGCAGGTAGCACGGGCACCTCTTCACCGGTGGCCGGATTTATGACCATCTTCCCCAAAATGTCAGATCCCTTCAATTCACCAATCTCCTTTGTGTTCTCCTTCTGAAACTTAATTTTGTAAGCAGCCTTCTCACTTAAGATCCACTTTTTGCCCTCAACCTCAACTATCTTATAAGTAGCGTCGGGGTTCACCCACACGTTGGTGACTCCAAAGACCGTCTCGGCCCTAAGCGTGGCGGCCGGTAGGTAGAGGTCCTCGTCCTTTATCTTGAAGAGTATTATGTCGTATTCCTCTATCTCGGGCTCTACGTCTCCCTTGGTGTCGTGCTGGCTTACTGGGGTGTTGTATACCGGATCCCAAGCCACCGGATGCGTGCCCCTCTCGACGTACCCTAGCTCGTAGAGCTTGTAGAACTGCCAAGTGATGAACTTTTGGAAGTCCGGGTCTATCGTAGTGAACTTCCTCCTCCAGTCTATCATATAGCCGAGCTCCTTCATCCCTTCCTCTGTGAGGGAGGCAAAGTAGTTAGCCATCGAGAGAGGTTCGGTCAGCTTTTTTACGTTTTCATAGGGTATTTCGAAGACTTTTGCGAATAGCACCACGTACTCCAGGGCGTCGGCGCTGTCGAGCAAGTCTTCCCGTCCAATCTCCCTCAAGTACTCCTCCACAGCCTTGGAAATGGGCACTCCTTTCTCTTCCTTAATCTTCCAAATTTTCTCAATCACTTCTTCGGGACTTCCGAGGTCTTCCAGTATGGAGATGGCTTGCTTCACTTTCTCGCTCATAGCTATTATAGGCGTGCCGGTGTAGTGGAATCCCATAGGAAAGAGTACGTTGAATCCCCTCATCCGCTTGAAGCGGGCGTATGCATCAGTTATGCTGTAAGTGCGCGAGTGGCCTAGGTGCATGGGGCTGTTGGGGTAGGGGAACGCGGCAGTGACGAAGAACTTCGGCCTCTCGGGATCTACGTCAGCCTCATGGAGGTGTGCCTTCTCCCACTCTCGCCGCCACTTCTTGGATATTTCCCGTAGGTAGGCCACGAAGTCCTCCATTGGTCCCCCCACTCGGCGTCTTGGGAGGGTTTTTCGATTTCTTCCAGCACGCGCTCGTGCGGGAACTTGAAGCCCAGTGGGTTTTCTACCAAGGCCGCGTCCCGGGAGCTGTGGTTACACGGGGTAATCACCCTTTCTCAATTTTGGTACACAACAAAGATCGTTTACGCAATGAGGAATTACGTTTAGCAATTGAGAGATCGATTCCCCCATTACCTCATTAAAAAGTACGCCCCCGAGAGAAGCTGGGGAGCTCGCGTGGACGATCGCGAGGTAAAGATACTCCAAGCGGTAGCCTTCTTCTACCAGACGTACTTCCGGAACATTACGTTCAGGGCCCTTCCCAAGGAGCTCAAGAGGCTCGTGGGCGACACGGCCTACGGAGTCATCGTTAGAATAGTGTCCCAAGCGTCAATAGTGGCAGTGCCGACCATGGCAAAAATGATGGGCTACAGAATAGAGGGCGAGGACGCTCTGAAGGCGCTGGTCGATCTCAACAACAAGTGCCACGTTGAGCTCTACGAAGAAACAAAGAAGCTGGGTACTATAGGAGAAATAGGGCTCATCCCGACCGAGTATGACGGCAAAAAGGCCTACTTCTACATTGAGGGAGAGTGCCCGGAGGACATAGTGGAGTTCGCTCCGTACGTAGGAATAGTGTATGGTATATCAAAGGCCTTGGGCTTGGAGGACATTACAGCAATAAGGGAGGAACGAATGAAGAGGCTCGTCAAATCTAAGTACGTAGTCTATCCGAAGAAAGAGGGAGACAAGTGCATGGTTGTTGTAGAAAAGCTGGAGGACTGAAGTTAATACTTTCAGTACGGTCCCCTTAGAGGGGATCCGACGTAGAAGGCCTGAGCGAAAAGGAGCGGCGAGCTCTGGAGAACATAATCTTGGCACTCAAGGCCGGAGACCGCGAAACCGCTAGGGTAATCCTCGAAGAGGAGATACGTGACGAGAACAAGGATAAGGTAGTGAGGTACCTCAACGACCTAGGCTTCTCCTTCGCGCGGCGCAGAGCTCAGCAACGAGCACGGCCCCTGAAGGCCCGTCCGCCTACACGTCCGAGCAGGATTATGACAAAGGAGATCTCCCTCAAAGGGAGATCTCTCGGCCAGCCCCTCGAGCTGGTGAGGAGGCAGAGGGAGCAGGAGTTCGGCAAGGTTAACGTAAAAGAAGCCGTTCTGACGATGCTGGGCGTAGCAGAGAGGGAGATACTCTTCGCTTCCGCTGAGATAGATAGGGAAATCACAAGAATTCTAAAGGAAAAGGAGCGGCAAGGAGTGGACGTAAAGGTACTCTTACCCATGCAGGCCTGCAAGTCCCTGAGGCGCTTGGGCAAGGCTACCGGTCGCTGTATCGCGAAAGAATTGGCCACCGGCATAGCCCTCAGAGCAGCGCCCTTTGCGGTCGCCGCCCTCTTGCCCGCGGAGCCGGCGGGGATCGGCGCCCTTGCGCTCCTCGGAGTTCCCGTCGGCCTCTCGCTCCCAGCCCTCTACGTAGCGACGGCTGCAGCGCTTGTCTACTGGAACTCTGCGTTGAAGTATACCTTTATACCGTGGTTCTTGAAGGCTGCCGCGGTCAGTTCTGTGGTTAGCTTGGTGAGCAAGCTGTCCGGAAGGGGAGGCTCAAACATCGAAGTTCGCGTGGCCGACGCCGTCCCGGCTACTTTGCTCGTCGTTGACGGGAGGCGCGGCCTCTCTTCCGAGTGTCCGCCCTCCGTTTCCTCTCCGTGCCTCGCCCGCGTTTACCGGGACGGCGCGTACGAGCTCTCCCGCGAGTTTTCCCTCCTTTGGGAGGGGGCGCGGCCCGCTTGATGCACCAGCCCCTTATCTTTCCGACCACAACCTCGAAGGACAGCACGTACTTCTTTCCCCGAAGCTTCCAGAGGACTTCTCTCCAGCATTTCTCTACTTCAAGCGGATCTCCTTCCAGCTCAAATGCTCCCGAGTCCGGGAGCGCCTCGGGCAACTGCTCGCAGTTCACTTCCCTTTTGCTCTCTCCTATGAGCAACTTCAAAGAATATCACCAAATCAGCTCAGCGGATCTGTAGCTCCCCTCTCTTCACCTTTTCCTCGATCATCCTCATCTTATAGCGCAAGAGCGTCGGAGGGACCCACACGAGCCACGCCGGCATCTTCTTAACGAACTCGTACGCCTCCTCCCAGCCGTTTAGGCCCAGTTCTTCCGCTAGCTTCTCCAAGCTGTACTCGGTGCGCAAGTAAACCCTGACCTTCCTGAGCACCTCCTCCGTGAGCTCAACCTCCTTAGCGTTCTCCCCTTCTCCTATGCGGACCACCAAGACTATTCCTTCTTCCTCAGCCAACCGTCTCCCCCGCCGCGGAGCTCTCAGATGCTCATAAAGCTCACCCCGGCCTCTGATTAACCCCACAGACCGCGCCGTCTTGATGAGAGTGGAGCTGAGGAGCTACCAGAAGAAGGCTTTGGCCAAGGCTCTTCGCATGAGGAAGTGCGTAATAGTGATGCCCACAGGATCGGGGAAAACAATAGTCGCCGGCGCATGGCTGAGCGAGCTCTTCAAGAATTCAAAGATAAAGAGGGCGCTGGTTCTGGAGCCCACGCGCATACTGGTTGACCAGAACTCCCTCGTCTTTAAAGAGAAGTTCGACTTGGACGCCAGACCCCTCCACGGGCGGAAGAGGAGGGAGGAGAAGGAGTGGGCGCTGGAGGGCAAGGTAGTAGTCGCCACCCCAGAGGAGGCTGAGGTATGGCTGGAGCACCTCAAGGACCGCGAGGCTCTTGTGGTAGACGAGTGCCACCACACGGTCGGAAAGGACCCGTACGTCAAGGTGGTCAGCTCCGTGGAGGCTGAATGGAGGCTCGGACTGACAGCGTTTGTACCTTCAGCTCGGAAAGAAATGATAGAAAAGTACATCGGTCCCATCGTTGAGATCGACTGGAGCGACGAAGAGCTCAAGAAGTACGTACCGCCTTACATAGGCGAGGTCTACGAGGCCCCGCTGGAGGGACCGTGCGAGCGGCTCTATGAGGAGCTGAAGTCGGAATGGCAGGGCGCAGATCCCAAGAAGAGGATACTCCTCTCCATGGCCATGAGGTTTCTGGCGCGCGACGGACCCCTCGCGCTCTACGAGTCCTCCCAGAGGTCCACTTCGCTGGGCAACCTGCTGAAGAAGCACAAGCCCCTCATCGAGGAGTGCGTGAGATACAAGCCGCTACACAAGATGCCAGCTCTGAAGAGAGCGCTCAGCGACCACGACTTCGATAAGGCTTTAGTCTTCGTTGATAGGGTAATTGTTGCCAAGAAGATAGCTGAAGAAGTTCGCGCAGAGCTTCTAATAGGAAAGCAGAAGCCGGTCTCTATAGAGCGGATACGTAAGGCAAAGATAATCGTCGCCACATCAGCTGGAGAAGAGGGCATAGACTTACCCGAAGCAGATCTTCTGGTGATATGGAGCAACACCTCCTCGGCCCTCCGCTTCATACAGAGAGTTGGCCGGTTGCTCCGCCCCCGAAAAGATAAGAAGCTAAAGTTCTTGGTTTTTATAGTCACTCCAGATACCATTGATATGGACTTACTGGTTGAGGGTTTAGAGATAGCTAAGAAGGTCGGTGTCGATCCCAATATAGATCCGGAGATTCTGAAGCGCTTGCTGACCAAGACGAGCGTCGGAAGCGTACTGGAACTGCTGAAGGAACGGGCGTTGCCGGAGGACGTCTTAGCAGAGCTAGCTTCGGTTCCGCTAACTAGGGCTCGGAGGTTGCTGAAGAAGTTCGGGGAGGAAGGTCTGGTCGGCTACGTACACACTCCCTACGGCAAGCTTTGGTACTCGCAAGACTCTCCCGAGGTGCTCGAGGAGTATAGAGACATCCTGGAGCCGTACAAAAATGTCGAGCTTAAGCTGAGGGAGCTGGGAATCAGAGGAGACTTGGAGACGGTCTTGAGGAAAGCGAGGAAAGAGTTGCCGCTGGGGCCCTTGACTGTAGAAGTCCGTGCGAGGGAGAGAGATATGGAGATCTTCGAGATAAGGAAATACTCTTTCAAGATAAGTAACGAAAGGGTCCTTGAAGTGGTGCTGAAGAACGCCGCCTCTAAGGGCTTGCTTTCATAGCCTGCTGGCGGCCGGCGCATCTCCTTTAACCACTAAGACGCTCTTCTTGCTGGTTAGCACCACTTTTGTGGAGACGCTGCCCAAGAGGTAGCCGCTTACTATGCCCAGTCCGCGCGCGCCCAGCACGATTAGGTCTGCCCCGTACTCCTCGGCGCTCCTAACTATGGCGTCGACGGGTCTGTCCCTAACGACTACGAACTTCCCTCTGATGCCGCTCTCCTCGAGCCTCTTCTTCACTTCCTCCTCCAGCTTCTTCGCTCTTTCTTCGAGAGGCTTTATCAGTACGTCTTTGTGGGGTATGTCCGGAACGGAGCTCGTATCTATTGCATGGAGTACTATGAGTTCCGCCCCGTACTTGCGGGCTAAGTCTAGAGCCACATCGAAGGCGTTCCAGCCGCACAGGCTGGAGTCGTGTGCCATGAGTATGCGCTTAAACAAGCGCTCACCCACCTAGCAACAGCATTCGGACTAATTTCTTGCTCCTCTCGACGGCCTTTGAAAGCGGCACTATTACTTCCTTGGCTATGCCTACGGCTTCCTCGTACTCCTCTGGCTTTGCTTTTAATACATTCTTCGTGACAAACTCTTTCAGCTTCTCATCCAGCAAGAAGCTCAAGGACTCCTCTTCCCTCGCCTTGGCCATGTTACAGCACCTCCTCCTTTATTATCTGGGATAGCCTTTTAGGTGTGACGACCTCAATCTCCCTCAGCTTTCTGTTGACGTTGACTCTGTTAACCGCACTAACCACGCTCTTGTTGGCCATCCTCCTAGAATCCCAGGAGACCACGTAGTCGGCGTCGGCCAGGGTGGCAGAGGCCAAGATTAGGAGGTTCGCGAAGTACCGCTCCGACAGCACCTTCTCCTCTAAGTACAAGTTGGCCAGCTCGAGGACTCTTCTGTGGTCGTCCTCTACTACCTTTACCTCATATTTCGGCAAAGTCGCTAGGGCGTGGCGTAGCCTAAACCAGCCCATGTCTCCCAGATAGAGGAGCTGCTCGAGTTCGAGGAGTATAGGCGTGCCTATTATCAGTTTCCAGTCCGCCTGCCTAACGAGGTCTAGGAACTCTATCGTCTCGTCGTGGAGCTTATCTTCGAGGGTGGAGGCCGCTAGGAGGACGTTGCCGTCCAAGTATACGGTCTTCTCATTCGACGTCACGGGACTTCCCAGGGGGGAGGACGAACGGGGATTTTTGAAAAGGGCGGCTCACAAGAGCAGGAACTTCGCCAGCTTGAGCATTTCGAAGCTGTCGAGCCCGTTCACTTCGATGACCATATATTTCTTTATGTAGCCGAGTTCTTTCATTGCTTCAAGAGATCCGTGGACGAAGGTGGGAACCCCTCCTTTCCCCATAGACACTATGGCGAGCTTTTCTACCTTCCTCCCTTCAGTAGCTGAAATGAGATTTGACATCTCCAGCGACGCGTAGAGCTGCGTGTCCGGGTCGTAGGCGTAAACGAAGTTCTTCGAAGATTCCATTAGCCTTTCTACCTCCTTTGGATTGTCGAGCATGCCCTCCAGCTCTTCTGGCAACTCTCCACGCAGCGCCTTTATCGCGCTCCTCAAGTCCCCTAACATTCTTGAGGATATTTCCGAGTTTATGCCCACGAGCCACTTCTCGTGCCTTTTCCTTCCGACGCGGAAGCTTATTCTAGCGTAGTCGATCTCGTCATTAGCGCCGAGCACTACGTTATTCTCAAAGAGAGCCGGCGTATCGGCCATGCCCAGCTCGGCCAGCCTGGAGAGTGCCAGATAGAGGGAGTGCAAGAACTTATACTTGGGCTCGTGAGTACCCAGTATGATGATGCTTTTCTTTGGCGGAACGCCTCTCGGTACTTTATAAATTGTGTAGGTCGAGGTCGAAGAGCTTACGTCCACGACTGCCATGTCTGGACACCGCTAGTCGGTAGTACTGCTTCCAATCCTTAATAAGAGTGTGAGCGCCCCGGTAAATATGTAACATATGCTGGATATTAGCACACCAGGCGGGTAACATACACATATATATCCACCCGCGCACTCCGACCCACGACCGGTGAGACCATGAGGCGTGTAATTGCTCTGGCATTGCTGTCCTCCATAGTGTTGCTGGCCGTGTCCCCGGCGGAGCTAGAGCTCCTCACGAAGCCGTACCAGCTCGGTCCCAACTGTGAGAGCATAAAGAAGGTGGTCGAGTGGAGCGGCGGTCCAGACAACATCAACTTGCCTCAAGAGATACCGATAGGTGCTCCGGCTCCCCTCAGCGGCGCCCTCGGCTCCTTTGCCGTATCCAACTATAATGCAATAAAGATGGCTGCAGACGACATCAACGGCTGTATGCAACAGCTAGGGCTTCCTTGGAGGTTCAAGTTCATAATGGAGGACACCAGGACTGACCCCCAGGTAGCAGTGGAAGTCGTGAGAAAGCTGGCCCTCCAGGGCGTCCAAATAATAGCTGGAAGGATCACCAGCAGGCCTATGGGATCCTTGATGTATCCCGTCAACTCTGAGCTTCACGTAGTAGTTATGTCCGCTACCAGCACTGCCCCCAACCTGAGGATTGCCAACTACAACCAGTACATATCGAAGACCGGCAAGTCCTACATCTTCTGGGCCATCACCAACGACTACTTCCAGGGCGACGCTCTGGCCTCGCTGGCCCACAAGCTCGGCTACAGGAAGGTCACTGTGATGTACCGCCAAGACGACTACGGCGTCGGCCTCGCCAACGCCTTCAAGTACTACTTCTCCCAGTACGGCGGCGAAACGGTGCTGGTGCCTTACGATCCCAACGCCAGGACCTTCGACGCTGAGCTCAGGATAGTCGCAAACAGCAACCCTGATGCAATACTCTTCATATCGTTCGACGAGCTGAAGGTGATACTGAGGCAAGCCCTCCAGCTGGGCCTCCAGAGGTACCCGTGGCTCTTCAGCGAGACTTGTAGGGGTGTGCTGCTCAGCGATCCCCAGCTGGCGAAGATAGTAGCACTCAAGAACGGCATGGGCACCGGACCGGGCGGCAGCGACCAGTTCGCGAAGCTGTATCAAGAGCGGTTCGGCATGCCGCCGATGCTCTATGCCGACTACATCTACGACACTCTGTGGCTGTCTGCCCTAAGCGTGCTGAAGGCTAAGACGTACAACGCAGATGCCATAAGGCAAGCGCTGATCGAGGTGGGCGCCTACTTCCGCGGCTACACTGGCCCCAAGACCTTCAACCCGCTCACCCAAGAAGTGATGAAGTCAGTGTACCACTACTGGACGATCAAGATCGTGGACGGAAAGCCCGAAGTTGTGAAGGTAGGACTCTGGGACCCCGAGCAAGGGATAAACATGTTCCAAGAGATAACTCCTCGCTGAAACACCTCAAAGAGTAAGGTTTTTATGAAGTGGGTTTCCCGTCCCTCTGGAGAAGGGGCATGAAGAGCTACGCCGCTCTCTTGCTACTTACCCTCCTCGCCGGAGGCGTCGCCTTCGCTATGGCTCCTCAAGAGAAGTACGGAGGCCCCAGCTGTGACTACATAAAGATGGCAATAGAGAGGGCCGGCGGTCTCGAGAAGGTTAAGGAAGGCCTCGGCACTACTACGATAAAGATAGGCGCGCTCATACCCATGAGCGGCGCGCTGGCCAGCTTCGCCGAGGAGCGCTACGCGGCCCAGCTGGCGGTCCGCGACCTCAACTACTGCTTCGAACAGCTACAACTGCCCTTCAAGATAGAGCTGTACATAGAGGACACCCAGACCATGCCGCAAGTGGCCCTGGAGAAGGCTAGGAAGCTGGTCAACGTTAACGGCGTCCACATGATAGTGGGCCCGGCCACCAGCGCTGCCGTCGGTACCCTCCAAGACGTGATAAACAACGAGCTAAAGGTAATACTGATGAGCCACTCCAGCACCTCTCCGCTGGTCAGGTTTAACAACAGGGAATTCATCAAGAACAACGGCTACAGCTACGTGTTCTTCAGCGTCAGCAGCGACCTCTTCCAAGCCAGGGCGCTGGCCAGCGTCGTCGAGTCCCTAGGCTACAAGAACGTGGTCTTCTTCTATAGGAACGACGACTACGGCAAGGGATTCGCTATGGCCTTCAAGCAAGCCTTCGAGGAGATGGGCGGTAAGGCCCACTTAATACCCTACGACCCCAACGCTAGGAGCTACCTGGCGGAGCTGAGGGCCATCCCGACCTACAACCCGGACGCCATTGTGTGGCTGGCGTTCGACGAGATAAAGGTAATACTCAAGCAGGCACTGACCCTCGGCCTCCAGAAGTACCCGTGGTTCTTCACTGAGGCGGTCAAGGGCCCGGCTCTGGTAGCCGATCCGGTCGTGGCCAAGGTACTGGCAACCAAGAACGTCCTGGGCACTGCCGTTTACACTACCAGCAACTTCATACAGTACTACGAGAGCGTTTACGGAAGGGCCCCCGTGGAGTTCAGCGACACCCTCTACGACGCCGTCTGGCTGGTGACCCTCGGCGCTCTGAGGGCTGGTTGCTTCAACCCCAACGTCATGAGCCGCGCAATCATTGAGATGAGCTACGTGTACAAGGGCTTCAGCGGCGACAAGAGCATGAACGCAATATACCAAGAGCCTCTGACCACCAGCTACAGCATCTGGACTGTGAGGATAGTCGACGGCAAGCCGGTCTTCGTGGACGTGGGCTTCTGGAGCCCCGACAAGGGCCTCGTTATGAAGGAGAACATAACTCCTAGGTAACGCTAATAGATGTTTTTTATCAAGTACTCGGGCACGTCTTCTATCCTAAGCTTCTTCACCTCCCCGGAGCAGAGCGGACACCCTTCATTTCTCACGTCACTTGCCAAGAACGCTCTGTACGGCTCCTCGAGGTTCAGCGAGATCTCGCTGGGCCAGCTCCTCCCGGAAAGGGCGTGGAGCACGGCTTGTGATGCCAGCGCGGCCACCGCCTCGGCCAAGTTGGGGTTCGTGTAGTACCTGACCTTCTCCTCCCATACCTTGCCGCATATCGGGCAGTATCCCTCTTTCAGATACTTCACGTAGCCTCTCGTGACGCCCAGACCCGCATCAATGTACTTTTTATCGAACTTAACTGAAAGGAGCAAGGCCGTCGCTCTCGGAGGGAGGGTGTCGAAGGCCGTAACTACAGCGTCGCTCTTCTCCACGAGCCTCGCAAACTCCTTCAAGCTACTAAGGGAGACCAGACCAGAAGGGGTGAACACTTCCATGTACACCCCTTCTAAGTGCGTCCACGGGTGGTACTTGTTCAGCCTCTCTGCCAGAGCCTCTACCTTCGGCCTTCCTACCTCCTCGCTGTGGTAGCACTGGTATCCGACGTTCTCTGGCCCTACGTAGTCGAAGTCCACCAGCACGATCTTTTTAAAATTAAAGCGGGCGAGGTCCCGGGCTATGCGCGAGCCCAGAGTGCCTATTCCGCCTATGAGGACCGTCTTGTCGGATACGTCTATTCCTACGTCCTTCAAGTAGTTTGACGTCCTCTCGGGGAACCCTTTAGGGGGCTCCATGTCACACCCCTTACTACAACGCGGTCCTTAGATAATTTGGATACTTTGACTTCGTAAGCCACCGCCTTTGAAGGAGTTATCTTTAAATACGGAAATTCTGTAATGTCGAAGTTAATTCTATAGGAAGCTATGAAAATCAAATCTTCTAAGACAATATCAGCCACGTTGCCGTAGCGGTAGGGCACGCACGTCTTGTCCGGCTCGCTGCAGAACCCTGTCAGAGAGTACTCGTCCGCATCCCTGTCATACTCCGTTTTGGCAAAACCCTTTTTCTTGGCTATATTGTCGATATCCTTTATTTTCAATTTTTTCGCGTTATACATTATGGATATATCCGGAACCGGCTCATATATGCCTATGTCGAGGCAGAAAGAGCGTCCCACCACCACCGGCGAGATTATGCCGAAGACGCGCGGTTTTCCCGGTATGGTGGCATACAGCTGGGCCCTCAGCGCAATTTTCATCGTATCCACATCGATGCTTGATGGCTCCGGAGGTATGCCGCAGTGGTAGTGCGCCACAATGAGATCGTCCGGCTGGAGGTCGTACGTCCTCACGTAGGTTGGGCCCTTATCGAGGGCCCTCATGTATCTGGCCCTTTCTACTTTTATTACTATGTCGTCCATAGTTCCGCTGAGCGCAACTACGTCTTCTGAGGCGTCCTTGCTCAGCATGTAGCATTTGTTCCTCACACCTATATCGAGTAACAGAGTGAATATCTCTGGGTTTATCATGGCCCTATGCACTGCCACCGTCGCAGAGTCCAACGTCCGTGCATAGCGCAACGTCGAGCACCTCGAGTGGGTTCTTTTCCGTTGACCTTATGTAGTCCCAAGACTCAATGTGCATTATGCAGGCGTTTAGCTCAACCATACGCCCGGCCTCCTCTAGGGCCGGGCTCAACTCGGGGAATTCTTTTGCTTTAAGTAAGAAAAAATCGCCTTTCAAGTTGTGAAAACAGCACTTGTGGTACACTTTGGGCGATATAAATATCAGCGGCTCTGTCTTGGGGTAGCCCAAGCTCGGGAACACGAAGACCTTGTAGGTTCTTTTGGGACTGCAGTAGCCCCTCTTCGCACACGCCTTCTCCGTCCAGATGCCCAGCCCCGGGTCGTTCGCCAGCGGCCGGTACTTCTTCTGGAGCTCTGGGGAAGAGAAGTAGTGCTCTCGGAACGCTTCTATCGCGCTCTCCAGCGAGCCGTAGGGCTCCTCTATCGTCGCGTACCACGTATTGCCGTGGACTGCCACCAGGCTTCCGACGCTCTCGGACGAGTGCGTTATCTCGTACTCGACGCCGTCCGGCTTCTTTACGAATATTCTGATCCTTCTGGGGCTTATGCCCAGCTTCTCGGCCAGCTTTCCGCGGATGTCGTCCGGGGTCTCTCCGTAGTTCGCGAATATGTGGTATTCCGAAAGCTCCGGCTTCAGCATTACGACCAAGTGAATCTTTTCGGGCTCGCTCGACAAGGCCTACCTTCTCCTCCTCATCTCCACTTCTGCTTCTATGGGTTCTATAACGGACTTCAAGCTCACCGCCAGATCCACGACGGGCTTTACTTCGTCCTCAGGGAGGCCGTATTTCTCGAGGAACTCCTCGCCGTCGGGCGTCAAACGGAGCTTGTTCTTGGCCGGGTTCCGCTCTAGGAGGCCCACGTAGAGCAAGTCCATTATATCTTGGTGGAGATCCTTGCTACCGACGACCTTGCCTATCTTCACGAACTGGTAGCCTAGGTCTACTCCCTTCTCCTTCATTTCGTACAGGAGGCGCGTGAGTCCCTTTTCAGAAATCTCGCCGAACTGCTTCACTATGTGCAGTATCATCTTCATGCTTCTACTTTTCTTGACGTCGTCAACCGTGATGACGTGTCTTGTTACGATCTTCAGCTCTTTCGTTTTCCCCCCGGACGCCGACATGTTCTCCCCCCTCGTCATCCTCCTCGGAGGATATTTTTGTAGTGGTCAACCTCTCCCAGAGCTCTGCCAGTGCCTCCTCGAGGGTCCTTCCGCTCAGCAGAAGCTGATAGAGCTCGAAGCGAAACAGCTCCTCGCCTTCCCTCGTTCCGTAGAACTCCAAGAACAGCCTCCTAACCTCTTCATAATCCACTCTTCTCGGCAACCTCTTCACCTCCAAGCTTACTCTGATAGGAGCTTCTGCCCCCGCAATAACAGACGCCACGAGGTATGCTCCGCCCATCAAAGGATTTGCGAAGAATGTGCCTATGCCCCCTACGAAGAGCACCATCAGCGCCAGCGTGGGAGAAAGAGAGTACAGCAACAAGCTGGCCCAAGGAATGTAATTCATCAATGTTATTGGAGTTACAAGCAGACTGAATGCGGAGAGCGAAACGAGGGTAGCCACGAGCTTTCCGTTCCAGCGCACCTCTTGTTCAATGAGCTTTTCGACGGCTTCGCCTATCTTTTCTAAGTACGCCTTTTTCATGGCACTATCCTCCGTTTCTTCCAGCCTATCCAAGAGCTTCTCGACCTCGCTCCAGACCTCTCCCGAACGGAGCGTGCACGCTACGGGCTTGAGAGTGCTTGATATTTTTACTAGCAACTCCATGAGAATTGTATTATCTGGCGCGACCTCCCTCTTTGCCGCTTCCTTGAGAAGTTTCCGGAACTTGTCGTAAAAGCTCCTCTTAGGCTGGCACATCACAGCACCGGTACCTAAGGGCCCCGCGCTCTAAGAGTCTAAGAATTTAGAGAGGAGCTCCCGATCGGTCATCAGGCGGGCAGCCTTTACTTTCCTCATGAGGCCCTTTTCATATCCTCTGTAGAACGGACAGATGTAGCAGCCGAGCCTGTAGAAGCCCGACGGGTAGAGGGGGTTGGGGTACACTCCCTTGTGGAGCAAGTAGAGCTGAACCATCATAGCGCTCCACAACTTTAATGGTGCCTTGAGGGTGCCGACGCCCTCCCAAGAACGCTCCTCCCAGCGGGAGGAGCGCGCGCTGGATTCCGCGTCCCTGTCCCCAACCACCACGAAGTCGGGCCTTGCCTCCCTTATTGCCTCCTCAAGCGCCTTGAGTTTGAGGCCCGTGCACCACCTCTCCTCTCTGCGCGGGAGCCCCCTAGACGCTATCTCTTCCTTAACCGGGGCCCTCTTGTACACCAGCTCAACTCCTAGGCGGCTTGCTAGGTCTTCCACGTACAGCTTGTTCAAGTGCATGTCAACGCCGGTGTCTACGTAAACTGCAACTACTTCGTCGCAAGCCTCCTTTGCGATCAGCAGCGCAGCAGTGCTGTCCTTGCCGCCGCTCCAAGGGACGACCGCCCTCTCGCAGGGCTTCAAGAACTTCACTGCGATTCTTTCCCATTCTTTTAAGAACGGCTCGCTCTTAACGAGGGAATCCTTAAGCCGGAATCCTACCACATCGCCCAGAACGGTAGGCGTGGGCTCCGAAAGGTCTCCCAGCTCCATCATGGCCACTACCCTTCCTCCCGAATATATCTCGTGAAATCCCTTTGCCCTCTTGAACACCAGAAAGGCGTCGCTGGAGGCCTTCCCCAGCCCAAGCGTCTCCCACCAAAGTCCCCACGCCAAGAAGGGCTCTTCGGAGGGCCCCACCTTGGCCGGAAAGACCTTCTTCAAGTACGGAACGTTCCCCTCCCAGGCCACCCAGCCGCGCGGCTGGGCCTTTGCCATCTCCAGCTCCCACCTCAAGTGGGAGAGGCGCGCGTTCCGGACCCGCGCCCTCGGAACTACGTGGACCACGACGTTGGGCGGGGTCGTCGAGCTCAGCTCGCCGGCGATCTCAGAATCCTCCCTGCCCAGCATGACAATGTTCATAGCGTTTGGATCGTAGACTTCTTTTATTTTGTCAAGTATATCAGCCTTGCGGGCTCCCTTCAGCGTGAGAACCTCCGCCCTCCACCAGGGGAGGGCTTGGGAGAGCATCGCCTTTACGGCGTCGGCGTCTTTCTTGCTACGCACGATTATTTTCAGCATAAAGGTCTTCCGGCAGTGACTGAGCACAACGGGTTTAATTAGCTAGGGGCCGGGGCAGAACGATATTTAGCTCTACCTTAGAGCAGAGGGCGGGCACTGCCATGATCTACAACCCCTTCGGAGACACGGTCTGGGAGTTCCGCTCCCCGCGGAGCAAGTTCGGTCCGGGAAGCCTGAACGAGCTCAAGGTCGACTTGGAGAGGCTGAGGGTGAAGAAGCCGTTCCTCATAACCACTAAGGGATGGGTAAGGAGGGGCATAGTGGAGAGGCTGAAGGAGATACTGGGCTTTGATGTCCCGTACTGGGACGGCGTAGAGCCCGAGCCGTCAGCCGAGAGCGTGGAGGAGGCGGCGAAGGCCTTAAGGGAGAGCGGCGCGGACTCCGTAATAGCCATCGGCGGCGGCTCGGCGCTCGATACGGCGAAGATAGCTAACTTGCTTGCTACATACGGCGGAACGGTGAGGGACTACGTCGCGCCCCCCTACGGCAAGGGGAAGCCGGTGCCCGGACCGGTCAAGCCCATGATTGCCGTGCCCACTACTGCCGGCACCGGAAGCGAGGTGACCAGCGTCGCCGTTGTGACGCTTAAAGACGTCGGAGTTAAGGTCGGCATAAGCTCGGACTACTTGAGGCCGGACCTAGCGCTCTTGGATCCGGAGCTCACAATGACCGTCCCGCCGAAGGTTACCGCGGACACCGGCATGGACGCGCTAACGCATGCGGTCGAAGCCTACATAGCTAAGCCCTACTGGGCCAGGGAGCGCCCGGAGGATCCGTCGAAGAGGCCGGTATACGTTGGCTCCTACACCGTGACCGAGGTGCTGGCAGAGAGGGCGATAGAGCTCATAGGAAAATACCTCCGGAGGGCAGTGTATCAAGGCACAACGGACCTCGAGGCGAGGGCCGGCATGCTCGTGGCCAGCTACCTAGCGGGTCTCGCGTTCGGCAACTCCGGCGTCGGGCTGGCCCACGCCGCTTCCTACCCGCTCGGCGGGAGGTACAAGGTCACTCACGGAGAGGCGGTGGGCATCCTCTTGCCGGCGGTGCTGGAGTTCAACGCGCCGGCGGACTACCGGAAGGCGCAGAGGGTGGGCGAGCTCCTCACCGGCACCAAGTGCCCGGAGAGGGATCCCGCTAAGTGCGCCGAGTGGGCGGCCAACGCCATAAGGGAGCTCCAGAGGGACATAAAGTTCACACCGGGGCTGGAAGCCGTCGGCGTGAAGGAGGAGGACTTGAGGATAATGGCTCAAGAGACGCTGAACCAGAAGAGGTTGCTGGCCACCAACCCGAGGCCGGTGAGCGCCGACGACGTGTATTGGGTGTATAAGAGGAGCATGAGGAACTACTGAGGGTCCGCCAGCCACCTTTTCGTCACGATCCTATCGGCTGTGCGCAACCTCTTCATCCCCGCCCGGCTGGAGGCGGTGGGTTAAACGGGGTGAGGCTGAGGGACCTAATAGACGGCCTCTCCTCGCTGGTGAGGACCGGGTGGATGCAACGCGGCGTGCCCCCCTCCTTGGGCGAAACCGTGGCTGAGCACTCCTTCGCGGCGGCCCTCATAGCGCTGGAGCTCGGATTGAGGCTGAGGGAGAAAGGGGTAGTGGTGAATCCCGAGAGGGCAGCGGCTATAGCGGTGGCTCACGACGCGCCGGAGGCTGTCGTGGGCGACCTCCCGAAGTGGACTGCCGGGAAGCTGGGCAGAAGGAAGGAGGAGCTGGAGCTGATGGCGATTGACGATATAAGAGAGATAAGGTTGCTCGACTACTCAAAGAGCTACATCGAAATGAGCGGGAGGGAGGCGGTACTCGCTAAAGTGGCCGAGGTGCTGGCTACGTTATGGAAGGCTGAGAAGTACCAAGATATGGGAATTTCGCGTGTGGCAGAGATTAGGCGTAGCATGGAGGACAGCTTAATGAAGCTCCTCAGCGAGCTGAGGCGCCGGGACCCCCCGCTGGCGGAGGCGCTAGAGGAGGCGCTGGGTGAGCTGGCTTGAAGGTGTGCGAGCGCTGCGGCTTGAGGTATTTGAGCGACGAGTACAACTACTGTTTGGTCTGCGGCTCGCCCTTGGCCGATGAGCGGAGCCCCGCTCAGAGCGGTGAAGAGTTCAGCCTTGGGCGAGGCGCTTCTCGACGGCCTTGATGTCTTTGAGCAACGCGGATCCCAGCACCTTGTCGGGCGTGTCGTTGGTACCGTGATAGTAGCTCTTCATCAGTTCAACGGGCGTGCCGTATACGGCCAGCCTTTCCCTTCCGAAGGGCGAGTAGGCTTCGAGGTACTCCTCGTCGGCTATCCAGCCCGCGTGCCCCGTGCCCAAACAGTCAAGCACCACGACCTCTTCAACCCCGGCCAGCACCTCGGAGTAAGCTTTGGTCACGCTCTTGAAGGAGGGCAACCAGTACTCCTTCTCAATCATGTTTATTTCTGAGAACCCGATGAAGATGAAGAGGAGCTCGTCTAGGTTGACGTAGGTGAGGAGGCGGAGCGCGGCCACGACGCCGCTCGAGTTGTCCACGGCTCCGGCCCAGAGGCTGTCGTAGTGCGCTACGACGGCGCGCTTGGGCTTGTCTAAGTTTCCGACCAGATAGGCCTCGCCGAATGTCTCGATAGTCCTTACCTTAAGTCTCCACTTAACCCTCTCCGACTCCTTCAAGCGCGCCGCGTCAGCTTCGCTGACGGCCAGTGCGGCCCCAGACGAGAAGCTCGGCGTCATTATCTCGGTCCCGCTACCGCTCACGTACGCGAGCGTCCCCTCGGGCGGGGCATCGAGGCCTATCTCAACCACCTTGGGAGGGCCCTCGTAGGAGCCGGAGCTCAAGCCCGCGGGGAGCGAGCGGATCTCCTCGCCGTCGGCCTCGAGGTACCAGCTCCAAGAGGGCGCGGCGACCGGGTAGACGAAGCGGGCGTACTCTAGGTTCATCGACTCCAGCTCGTCGCGGAGCTTCTCAGCAAGGAGCTTCGTCTTCTCAACGTACTCATAATCAAAAATCGTAAATGAGCTGAGCTTGCTCAAGATCTCTCTCAGAGCCATTTCGATCCCAGCCAAGCGTGCAGGTTGCTCCTAACAACACTAACTACGCTCTCCACGCTCACCCCCTTGACCTCTGCGACCTTGACTGTGAGCTCTGGAATCAACGACGGCGAGAGCCTCAGTCCCCTATAGTTGTAAGGTCCGTCGCTCTCGGTGATGAGCCTGCTCAGAGGGGTTCTTTCCAGAACCCTGAGGTGCTTCCTCTGGATCTTTATGGCCGCGTTAATGCCGATGAAGTATCCCTGTCCGACGATTTCTTCTATTAGATCTAGAGGACCGTTGTACCAGTGGAAGTACGCTCTCCTAATGTCATGCCTCAAAAGGAGATCGAAGACGTCCCTCCAAGCGTCGAGGGCGTGCAGGTTCAGGGGCAGGTCGTACTCCCTTGCTATGTCTAGAAAGTACTCAAAGAAGGTCCTCTGCTTTTCCCTGCTCCCCACAAACCGGTAGTCGAGGCCCACTTCCCCCAAGCAGTCGGCGCTCTCTGCCATGTTCCCTATCCTCTTCAGCTCCCCTTCGGAGCTCTGAGGGACGCTCCAAGGATGGATGCCGATACACTTGATCGCGTCCAACTCCAACGTCCTCTCGGAGCTATCCAAGTCATCGGATACGGCCACCACGGTTATGCCTTCCGTCAGCATGGAGGGGTCCTCGTGCAAGTGGACGTGCGCGTCCACGTAGTCCCTCCTAATAGCCCCTCCCCCTCGTCGGGGGCTAGGGAAGAATTAATGCTGAAGCAGTTCTTGGAGAGGCTCGAAGACGATTTGGAGAACGCCGTAGAGGGGAGGCACAGAAGGCTCGTGGTGCTGTCCGGCGACGACCCGGAGAAGCTCGGGCGCGCGGCGAGGGAGGTGCTACTGCTCTACGACAGAATTAGGACCCGCAGAGATCTCGGAAAAGGCAAAGTGCTCTACATGTTTCACGATGAATTTGAGGATTCAAAGAAGATAAAGGATATAGTTAAGAAATCCGTAAAAGAGAGTGCGCAGTCAATAAAATTGGATATAAACGTATACGAGACCTCGAACAAGCTCTTGGGCACGACGTACCAAGGACTCGTGCTCGATCTTACCCACGATCTGAAGCCGAACGACGTGGGCAGGCTGGTGGAGGTGGTTGAGGGGGGAGGCCCGGTAATCCTTCTGGTTCCCAAGTGGGAGCGCTGGGATACGGTAATTACTCTGTTCAAGAAGTTGCTTACAGTCCCTCAGTACCCGGAGCCCAGGCACGTGTTCATCACTTGGTTCAAGAGGAAGACCCTTCAGCATCCTGCGCACATATTCCACGCCGATGAGGAGAAGATAATAAAGCAAGAGCCTTTCAAAAGCCCCAAGTGGGTACCCAAGGAGCCGGAGTATCCGGAGAAGACTAGATTTCCGAAGAAGCTCTACGAGCTCGCGCTTACCCAAGATCAGGTTAACGTGATAAATGCAATGGAGTGGTTGCTGGGGAGGAAGAAGAAGCACAGGGTGCTCATAGTAACTGCTGACAGGGGGAGGGGCAAGAGCGGAGCTGTCGGCATAGGCCTGGCGGGGTTTCTGAAAGTGTTTGCAAAGTCTAAGAATGCCTTTGTAAGGGTAATAGTGACCAGCGCCGATCCCGTGGGCGTTCAGACGCTCTTCAAGTTGCTCATCAAAGCCGCCCAGATTCTCGGCGAGAAGACCAAGAAGATAGAGAGGGGCGGCAACGTCTTCGAAGTCCGCGGCGAGGGGTGGAGCGTAGAGTACTGGCCTCCGGTGGACGCAGCAGAGAAGCCGGCAGACTTGGTGGTGGTGGACGAGGCAGCTGGGATCCCGGTTCCCGTCCTCTATAAGATATGGAAAAAGCACAAGAGGAGCTTGTTCGCCACCACAATACACGGCTATGAGGGGGCGGGCAGAGGCTTTAACGTCCGCTTCCTGCCAGCTCTGAAGAAGGACAGGGACACCGAGCTGAAGCACGTAACCATGAGCGAGCCCATCAGATACGCTCCCGGCGATCCTGTG
Source organism: Thermoproteota archaeon (assembly GCA_013154085.1). GTDB lineage: Archaea > Thermoproteota > Thermoprotei_A > Sulfolobales > Ignicoccaceae > Ignicoccus. Next base: position 38,095 of record JAADDE010000001.1, read on the forward strand.
GAGAGGTGGCTCTACGACGTGCTCCTCCTCGATGCGGAGCCCGCAAAGCTCACTAAGGAAGATATAAAGGCGATCAAGGAAAAGAAGCTAAAATACTTAAGACTCGACCCAGAGTGGCTGTTCTCCGAAGAAGGAGAGGAAACCCTGCGGCAACTCTTCGGAATCTACGTGCTGGCCCACTACCGCAACGAGCCCGACGACCTAGCGATGATAGCAGACGCTCCCCACCATACGCCCAGAGCCGTTATGACGGAGACCGGCAAAGTCGTGGGCGCCGTTCACTTGGCCGAGGAGGGCCCCATACCGGAAGATATGGTAGACGACTTGCTCACCGGAGGAAAGATACCGGGCAACATAATTCCCGACCGCTTCCTGAAGCACTTGAGGGTCAGAGAATTTGCATTTACGAAGGGCTGGAGGATAGTGCGGATAGCCACTCACCCCGACGTCCAGGGCATGGGAGTGGGGACCTTCGCTCTTCAAGAGGTCAGCAAGGAGGCGCGAGAGAGGGGCTACGACTGGGTTGCCTCGGGCTTCGGAGTTACGGAACAGCTGTTGCGCTTCTGGCTGCGCTCGGGCTTCTTGCCGGTGCACATGAGCCCCGACCGCAATCCCTCAAGCGGAGAGTTCACCATCCTCGTCGCGAAGCCGCTCAGCCAGAGCTTGAGGACCTTGATATGGGAGGCGAACAGGCTGTTCCGGAGGAGGCTGCTCTTCGCTCTGCACTTGAACTACAAGGGGCTTGAGTGGGACGTGGCGAAGGCGATACTAGAGGAGGACCCCCTCCCCATCCAGCCGGACCTCAAGGTTCCTCACCTGCACCCCGTCGACCTCGACCGCCTCTGGATCTACGCTTACGGACCCATGACGTTCGAGGCGGCCAGCGACCTAGTGTACCGCCTCGCGCTGGCCTACTGGTCCCAGCCCAGAGCGTGGAGGCCGGAGCTGGACGAAGAGAGCAGAATAGTAATAATTACAAAGGTGCTCCAGGGAAAGAGCTGGGACGAAGTTTCGGAGGAGACCGGGATAGGCTTCAAGAAGCAAGTGGCAATACTGAAGTCCTTCGCCCGCAAGAGCTTGAAGCACTACTGGGGCATAGAAGATGAGGGTGGAAGGGGGGTAAGGAAGGAAGCCGTAGACATCTTCTTGAGCGAGCGCGGGAGGAGGTTGCTGGACTTCTGAGGTGGTGGCGGTGATATCGGAGGCCGTCGTGAACGCGTTTATAGCATTGCTCATAATAATAGATCCCTTTACCAACGCGCCGATATTCTATCAGATGACGGCTTCCTTCGACCCGAGGCAGAGGAAGAGAATAATAGTAAGGAGCGTCATAGTGTCAACGTTCATACTCTTGCTCTTCGCACTATTTGGAGACACGATAGTAAAGCCGTTCGGCATGACGGTTGATGACATAAGAATAGCGACCGGTCTAATTCTGCTCATATATGCCATACAAGCTCTCTTCGGAAAGAGCGAGGCGGAGATGATAGATCCGGAGAGCATAGCTATAGTGCCTATGGCGATTCCCATGCTGGCCGGGCCGGGCGCGATAAGCTTGGTCCTCTACTACCGCTCAGTCATGCCGCCCCATGAGGTCGGCTTAGTGGTCGTCGCGGTTATGCTCGTGAGCCTGCCGATACTCTTGGCCGGCCGCTACTTGGATAAGTTGCTGGGCAAGAACGGCACGCTCGCGTTGACGAGGATACTGGCGATACTCATGGCGGGGCTCGGAATTGCCATGATAAGGGAGGGGGTTGCCCACATCACCTCTTGAGGCATTTGCCGAGCACGTACAATAAGCTCCGAACTTCCTGCTTCGTGCCCTTCGAAACCAGCCTCCTCAAAGAAATCAAGAGCCTATCCCTTTTCACCTCGTCCCTAACGAACCTCTTTGCGAGCTCCTCCAGCACTTCCATAACCAGCCCGACCTCTTCCCCACTCGGCCTCTCCGGGAGCTTGCCCCTTTCGAGGCGGTACTGCTTCCACACCTCCCACAGCACTATGGCCACGGCGTGGGACAAGTTGAGCACAGGGTACCGCTTGGAGGCCGGGACGTGTAGCAGAGCGTCGCACAGCGCCAGCTCCTCCCGCGTCAGCCCCACGCTTTCCCTTCCGAATACAAGCGTCAGCACCTCCGGCTCCCCGAAGACTTCTTTGAGCTCCCACGGGACGACGAAGCTCCTCACCGGATCGGCGTCAGACACCTTAGCGCTCGTGCAGATGCTGAGGCCCATTAGGGCGCTCTTGTAGTCCTCCAGCACCTTCACCTTGCTCACGTAGTCCTTCCCTTGTGCAGCGAAGCGCAGAACCTCTTCGTCGCGAATATCAAACTTGGGCTTTACGGCCAATATTTCATCCACTTCGAAGTTCTTAGCCAACCTTAAGATAAATCCGAAGTTGATCTTCCCCTCGGGCTCTACTAAAACCAGCCTTACCTTCAAGGTAGGAGCCCTGACGAGTTCGTGCACAAAACTATTGAACGCTCTCCTCTACGTGAGCTTGTATCTTCTCCACGGCCTCCAGCAGAAGCTCTCCTTCGCCGGTCAAGTCCTTGGTCCCCAGAAGCTTGGCCTCTCTGGCCACTACCAGCGCGTCCTTGACTATTCCAAGCGTCAGCCTGGTGCGGTTCACTATCTCCGCGATGTCCTCGTAGCTCCCGAGCTCCTTGACTACTTGCAGCACCCTTAGGAAGTGCGGGTGAACCGGAGTTGCCACGCCCGGCGGAGTTGCGACCAGTGCGTGCTTCAGCATGTTTCCTATTTCGGTGAGTTCTACGTACCCGTTTCCGTAGATCTCCACTGCGCCCCACATCTCCAGCCAGTATACAGCTGCCCTCGTCTCCTCCTCGTCGTAGCCGAGCTCCGCCACCCTCTGGACGAGGTCCTCTATAGGCTCAGCCTTACCCGTGGGGAGCGTCTTGTGGAGGACCACGAGCTCCAGCTTGGTCAGCAGTGGAAGCCTCTTCACCCTCCTCGCAATCCTCATGACCTCTCTGGCCTTAGTTCCAGCTCCCTGCTGGCCCATCAGCCCCCAGCGTATGGCCTCCTCTATCCACAAGCGGTAAGGCGGAATCCCTCTGTCGGCATATACCAAGGTCTTGACGCCGTGAGCGGGAATCTCGGTTATTTCTCCCAAGACCTTCAGCAACCTCTCTCCGTACTCCGTGAGCTTGTATATCAGTTTCTCCTTCTCCTCGTAGGATTCAATGAGCCTAATTGCCTCCAGACGGTAGAGCGCGAGACCTATGGTGTAGTCGCTGAACTCCAGCTCCTTGTAGGTTTCTTCGTCCATACCCAGCTCGTCTCTGTGCCTCTCTATCCAGTACTTGATCAGCTTCTTCGTGGGCTTGAGCTCTGGGTTGGTTTCCGCTTTCTTCCAGAGATGATCTATCGTCTTCAGAACCCACTGATCCACCCTCGTGAGCCCTATGGGGAACGTGGCCCACCACTCGCCCCTCTCGAGCTCCTTTATCGCTAGGTAGAGCCACCTCGCGGCTCTGGTGGGCTTGCCGTCTCGGTAGTAGCCCAAGTTCATCAGCAAGTACTTCTCTTCGTCGGTGAGCTCCTTTCCTTCTATCAGCTTCTTCACCGCCTCTACAATTTTCATGTTCACTAGCACGTATTCCATCGCTACCGGCCTCAGCTCCCTTATTGCCTCCCTCAAGAACCTGCCGAACCTCGTCAAGGCGTAGTACTTGCGGTCCGGGGAGCTGAAGACGAGAGCGCCCATAGCCTCCAGCAAATCAACGTAGGTTTCGGGGAAGCGCTTTAGGGGAACTATGAACGCCGGCCCCGGAGGCGTCTTGGCCAGCACCCAGCCCAAGTCTCTAGTAACCCTGACCTTGACCGGCCTCACCTTGGGCTCGAACTGCTGGACCAGCTTCTTGGCTGGCTCGTTCAAGTAGCCTTCCTCGTCCACTAAGCCCCTCTCCCTCAGCGGCGTGTACCAGTCCTTCGGAGCCTTGGCGCCTGTCCTCCACAGCGCCCACACGGCCGCGTGGATGGCGCTGTCGAACCAGCGCTCCACGTCGGGCTTGCCGACCTCTTCCCACACTTCCAGCACTTTCTTTCCGGCTTCGGTTAGCCTGAACACCCTAGGTCTCTCCCTGCTAACCGGCTCTATGAGGCCTTGGAGCTCGAGCGCGAGGAGTATTGCTAGGGCCTCCTCCGCCTCCTCGTACCCTCCGGGCGCCAGCTCTGCTAAGTCCACTTCTCCCTTTTCCTTGAACTTTTCCAGCATTTCCATGTATTCCTTCTTCAGTAGCACCCTTCCCGCCGGAGGCGTGGGACTACCGTTGGATATAAAAATGAAGTTAAGTGAATTGTATCACTTGAGCCCGCTCTTGATTAATTCCAGCGCCTTTTCCACGAACTTCGAAATGGTGACCCTCGGCAACAAATATTCATGTCCTATGGGATGCTCTCCGCTCGCTACCTCCATGAGGAACTTCTTTATCGAGTCTGTGTCGTTAAGCGTATCTAAATCGTATTTCTTCCTTTGCTCGTTCCACCACAATACCAGTTCGTAGAGTTTTCTGTACGCGCGGTCCCGATCCCCTTCCATCAGAGCCATTGTTATCTCGCCCAGCGCCCTATCAACGCGCGTCAGCTCCTCCTTCCACAAGTCGTAGACGGTCTCCAAAGCGCCGCTACCGTGAAGGCTTCCGAAGACGTCTACTGATAAGTAAAATGCTAGTATTTTAGCCATCGAATGGCTGCGGCAAAGGGAAAGGAGCAGTGATCCCTCTGTACGACATAAACGCAGTGAGAGGGTCATCAATCATCACGTATGCAATAATCGCCATTAACGTAGCCGTCTTTGTAATATTTGAATTGCCTTTGATTCTTACAGGGAATGTGCTTTGGCTGAACGAGTTCATCAAGCAGTACGGACTCGTGCCGTACTTCGTCGTAAACGGCTTGAGGCTGTATACCTTAGCAACCCATATGTGGATCCACGCGAGCATCGAGCACATAGCCGGAAACATGCTTTTCCTGCATATCTTCGGGGATAACGTGGAGTATGTGCTGGGCAAGAAGAAATTCTTGCTCTTCTACTTGCTCTCCGGGCTCGGGGCGGTGGTGTTCCACTTAGCTTCGATAGCGCTCGCCCCGGGCAGCACGCTCAATCCGTACCTTATGCAGAACCCTTGGATGACGCCGGCGGTCGGCGCCTCCGGAGCCATAAGCGGCGTGCTGGCCGCGTACATGCTGTTCTTCCCCCACGCACAAGTCATGACGCTGGTGTTCTTGCCCTACCCCCTCTTGATACCGGTCCCCGCAGTGGCCTTCATAGGCTTCTGGTTCCTCTACCAGCTGCTCATGGGTACTTGGAGCCTCAGCGGGGTCCCCACGGGGGTGGCGTGGTGGGCCCACGTGGGCGGCTTCTTGACCGGCGCCGCTCTGGCTTACTTGCTGGCCGATAGGGATAGGATAAAGTCCCTCCGACTCCGGGCGAGGTACGTGATAGCAATATAGGTGGTGGCCGTGAGGATCGACTTGACTTCCGGAAGCGCATGCGAAGATCCGGTTACGACCATAGCTATGAAGGTCCAGCGGGCTGAGGCAGGAGAGACAATCGAAATAGTTATGCCGTTAGAGTACGCCGAGGCCCTCGACGTCTACAAGGGGGTGCTGGAGGAGCTGGGCGCGGGAGTTGTAGACGTACAAAAGGCCGGGAACAAGCTGGTGATCCTAGCCAGAAAGCTCTAGCACTGCCCAGCGCGCCTCGCCCGTAAGGGAGAGGGGCTCCCACCCTCTGCCCAGAGGCTCGCTGGAGAAGAGGTCTTCCTTTCTCCAGAGCGTATAATATTCGTCGCCGTTATGGTAGTTCACGATTACAAGTTTTCTCAAAGACGGAACTATAGCGACGAAGTTTGCAGAGGGCTTCGGCCTAACCGTTCTGACGAACGCTCTTACGGCCTCTCCGAGTCCCAAGGAAGACACGAGGTAGCCGAAGTAACAAGCCATTTTTTCGCTGGAGGTCCTCTTGTGTAGCCTCAGGCCGGGGAGCTGGGGCACCTCCGCGTTTCCGTTGTGCGCCAAGGCTACTCCGTTGCAGAGGTGCGGGTGGACGTGGTCCAGCGCCCTCGGCAGCTTCTTCGCTCTGCGCGCGTGGAGTATGAAGGGGAGCCTCGGCAAGGGCTCCCAAGAGTCCCAAATGGGGTCCAGCTTCTTCTTTACCCTTAGGGAGCCCCCCGCAAAAACCGCGTAGCCCCAGCCGTCGCCGTGGCTGAAGCCTTTGGAATCGTTCCTAGCAATCTTGATAAACTCCATTAAGTACCTAGGCCTCGCCCCTGCCATCATACGGCACACGTCCGTTCCCCAGCTTGACGCCGTTGATCTTGTACGGCTTCGCCAGCAAGTACGTGTGTATCTTCTTAATGTAGCTTATCTTACCTATGTGCTCCCTTACGATCTTCTCTAGGTCTTCCAGATCAGCGGCCCATACGACGGCGTATATGCTGGCGTCGCCCAGCAGCGTTCCTAGGTCAACCACGTTAGGTAGCTCCGCCAGCTCCCTAGCCACCTCGTCTATCCGGGACGGCTCCGTCTCTATGAGCATGTGCGCCACTACGTTGAAGCCGAGCCTCTTGGGATTTAATATGGTGGTATAGAAGAGGATCGTGCCGTCCTCCTCGAGCCTTTTTATTCTCCTTCGCGTCGCGACGTCGCTTATGTTCAGCTTGTTTGCTATATCGGTTGTTGTAGTCTTGGAGTTGAGGACAAGAGTTTTGAGGATTAACTTATCCCTCTCATTGAGGGAGGTAGACTGATCTATTATAGTGGTGTCTTCACGCACACGGGCCCTTCTCGCGGCCAACAAAGACCCCCATTAAGGGTGTTAACATTAGCGGCTAAAGAAGACTACGCCTCAGCGGAAGACCGCACAGAACGGCCCGATTCCTTGGAGCGGCGCTGAACGCCCGCGGGGAGCTGGCGTTAGATTACTTAATGAAGTCCTCATGATTATCGTGCCTCTGAAGAATTAGCAATGTTTTTATGTTGCCCACCATTAGGACCACTACACTTATCTGGCTCACACATAATCAAGCTCGGAGGTCATCGACATGGATGAGAGGGACGCCGAGGGGATAGATTACGTGGAGCCGGAGAGCGAGGCAAAGGTCTTCAGTAGCATTGCCGAGCTCAACTTAGTGGAGGCGCTAGTTAACATAAGCTCCAACTTAGTAGAAGAGCTGAGGTACGCTTTGGAGGCGGCGGAGAAAATGAAGGGCGGCGTGCCCGGCGAGATCGACGAGAGCTTGAGAAGGGTGAGGGAAATTAAGGAAAATATCGAGAAGAGTAAGGACAAAGCCATGGAGTACCTAGTCAGGCTCCCCTCGGGTCTGATAATGAAAGATACCTTCAAGCCCGTCGTGTTGGGCCTCACGAACGCGGCTCAGTACATAGACGGCAGCTACTACCGGCTGGGCGTGCTAGCGAAGAAAAAGAAGGCATACGAGAGCTTGCTGAACACGACAAAGGAGCTTACGGACATCTTGAGGGACCAAGTGGAGAAGCTGGCAAAGGCAATAAGGGTGGTGGAGGGCAATCCCAAGCTGGCTCTGAAGTACATCGACGAGAGCATGATACTGGAGGACAAGATAGATCACGTCTACCGCTCCTCGCTGATGGAGGTCTTGGAGGGCGCTAGGGACTGCGCCTCGGCGGTGCTGGCTTGGGAGATCGTAGGCAATCTGGAAGACGCATCCGACATAATAAAGGATGTGGCTGAGAACTTCAAGTACTTCTTGCTCCACAAGGTGTGACTCGTGTATAGGGCGTACCTCGTCGGTGACCGGGTGGTCGTGCTCGACGACGAAAGCGCGAGGGAGATCTACTCCTTAGGGTTCTTCGGGCATCCTCTGAATACCGACAAGCCCAAGGGTCCCGAGGACGTCAGGGCGCCCCTTGCCCTCTCTCCACTGGAGACCCTGTATCTAATGGAGAAGAAGGTGCTGGAGGTCTACGACGTTTCAGGAAAGAAGAGGTTCGGGACCGAGGAGCTGAAGGAAGTGTGGAAGAAAGAGATACCAAATCTCGAGGAAAAGTATATCGTTTACAAGGAGTTCCGCGACAAAGGGTTTATCGTGAGGTCTGGGCTGAAGTACGGGGCAGACTTCACGATCTACGAGTTTGGGCCCGGGATAGACCACGCGCCCTATATGGTGGACGTAAAGGACAAACGGGAATTGATAGACCCAGCAGAGCTCATCAAGGGCGGCAGGGTCGCCCACGGGGTAAGGAAGAGGTACATCCTAGCCTTAGTTGAGGAGGAGAGCGCCGACTACGTTATGCTTAAATGGCACTTGCCATAGCCTACCTCGACGAAGACAGAAGCCCCGGAGAGGTGTGAGACTTGGCCGATAGGTGGAGAAGGGGAGGCAAGGGAGGAGGGCGTAGAGACGCTAGACCTAAGCCCCTAGGAGACAAGTGCAACCCCGCGTGTCCCCTCTTCCGCTGCTCTCAGAACGCGTTGATGTTCACCAAGAAGTACCAGAGAGGAAAGATGATCACCGTGGTTATGTGCAGGCTTGTCGGCGACAAGTGCATAGGCTACAAGTGCCAGTACGCCTACTGCGAGCGCAAGTACTTGCTCCCCGACGGGCGCTGTGCGTGGGTGCTCCGCCGCAAGGAGGAGGAGAGCGGCGAGGACGAGTTCCTAAAAGAGGTAAAGGAGGAGGAGAGGGAGCTTGGAAGGCTCAAGAACAAGCTACGCGACCTCGACGACCTCTACTGACGTCGTGGAGCTCTACGACGTGTGGGTCAAGTACGGGGACGTCTATGCCTTGGAGGGCGTGACGCTCAGCGTTCCAGAGAGGGATTTCTTGACTGTTATGGGCCCCAACGGCGCCGGGAAGAGCACGCTTCTTAAAACGATCCTCGGCGTGGCCCCATTAGTAAAGGGGAAGGTTCTGGTATTCGGCAAAGATCCATACCGAGAACGGAAGGAGGTGGTGAAGCGGATAGGCTACGTTCCGCAGAGGGAGAGGGTGAACGAAAGCGTACCCCTCAGGGCGGTAGACGTAGTGATGATGGGGCTCATGGGAGATAAGCTCCTTCCCTTCAAGAGGAACGGGGCTGAGGAGAAGGCCCTCAAGGTGCTGGAGGAGGTGGGGCTGCTGGAAGTGGCCTACCGGCCCTACAGAGAGCTCTCTGGGGGACAGAAGCAGAGGGTGCTGATAGCTAGGGCTCTGGTTTCCGACCCCGATTTGCTGTTGCTGGACGAGCCCTTTTCGGCTTTAGATGCCCACAGCACCAAGGTAGTGGCAGACTTGTTGAAGAAATATAACGATAAGGGGAAAACTATAATTCTTGTTACACACGACATAACACCGGTCATAAGGTACACAAAGAGGGTGGCTCTGCTCAACAGGAGGTTGATAGCTGTCGGCGAGCCGTTGAAAATATTTACGAAAGAGAACCTAGTAAAGACCTACGGCGTTGAAGTCCCCGTAGTGGTGCAGGGAGAGTTCTGCATTCCTCTGGTAGGTGACCAGCATGGACGTTAGCTACTGGTCGCTGAGCGTGGCCCTTTATGCGGTGTCTTTGTACTTAGGCACCTTTTTGAGATACACCGGCTCGACGTTCTTAATACCTTCTTCAGCAGACTTCGCCCTCGCTTTGGTACTACTTTCCCTCCTGCTCTTTAAAAATATTAACGTATATTTGATAATAATAGGAGCTTTAATTACCTCGATAATGCTTCGAAGGAGCGGACCCAAGCAAGTGCTCTACCTAAAGATAGGTGCCTACACGGTCGCATTGACGTCGCTACCTCTGCTGGACTACGACGTCTATGAGTACGCCCGCTCAGTGCTTACGGGATTCTTGTTCGTAACGCCGGATATGGTCGCTCTGACATCCATAAGCTTGGCTCTGACTCTATTGCTGTTTGTAAATAAAAAGGTGCTAGAGTTCTCTATATTCGACCCGGAGTACGCGGAGCTCGTGGGACTTAGGCCGTGGCTCTGGCTGGGGCTGCTCTCTTTCTCAGCAATAACGACTGGATTTGCCATGGCTTTGAGCTACGGCTTCTTGCTGGCACACGTAGTCGCCCTGTCTGCTTCCGGCACCACGCGCTTCAAGGGAGTGATTTTATTTGCCGCGTTCTCAGCCGTTCTGTCCGTGCTGATCGCAACGCCGTTAGCCTGCGCCCTCTCGGCGACGGCGGTAAGGGGGCTTGAGGTGCTACTTCTGCGGCGAGCGGGCCTCCTCGAGGTGCTCCGTGTGTGGAAGGCCCGTCTGCCGCTCCCACGGCGACCCGTGCCCGGCTTGTAAGATGGGCACGTGTGAGGTGTGCGGCTCCAAGCTCTCGGTCACCAGATGCTACGTCTGCGGAAGGTTGGTTTGCAGGGACTGTAGCGAGGAGGTCCAGCCCGGCATCAGAGTTTGTGCGATCTGCATTAAGTCCGGCTGGAAGGAAAAACTGATGGAGGCAAGGCTCGCGGCGGCCTCCGAGTACTCGAGGTGGTACCGTGAGGCGCTCCGTCTTGGTGGTCGGTTGCGGGGGGCTGGGAAGCTGGACGAGCTTGATAATGGCTAAGTCCGGCTGGAAGGACTTCATATTGGTCGATCCCGACTACGTCGAACCGAAGAACATTTCCAACCAGATATACTTTCCGGAGGACGTCGGGAAGCCGAAAGTAGAAGCCTTGAAGAGGAAGCTCCAAGATCTGGGAGCGAAGGTAGAGACATACCAGTCCCGGATCGAGGAAGTCTTGGACCGCCTCCCAGAGGTTCCATTAGCCTTGGCTCTGACCGACAACATACCGAGCAGGCTGGTCGTGGAGGAGAAGTACAAGACTCTCCACGCCATGGTTAGGCCCGGGTTTGGGATAGTAACCATGACCACAGAGAACTTCAAGCTCTCCCAAGTAATGAGAGAAGGAAGGCACGAGGGGCCCCAAGAGCCCCCTATGGTAGTCATGGTTGCCAGCGTCGCGGCTAGGGAGGCTCTAAGCTACTTGAAGGAAGGAAAGTCCAAAGTCGAAGGCAAGCTTCTTATGATATCTCCTTACCGCTTCGAGGTGCTGGAGGTCGGGACGGCGTGATAGAGCTAATACTTCTCTGGACCTTCAACACCGGCTGGATGGTGAGCTCCCTCGCAACCGACGGATACCTCGGAGCGGCCTCCTACGCGAACTGCTTCTACTTGCTCAGCTGGAACGACGGCAACATCGAGTTCAAGCACTGCCCCGGCCGCCCCGTGCTTCGGGCCTTTGAGAGCGGAGGTGCTTATGCATTTGTAACGGAAGATTCTGTGTACGTGACCGACGGCACTAGGGTTGAGGAAGTCAAATGCAACTGCACAGCCGCGATCCCGTATGAAGGAGGTCTAGTGGCCTGTCGCTCTGACGGCGTGCTCGTCGGGCCCGGCTGGGAGAGGCAGTTCCGGTGCACGTGGCTGGGCCGCGACGGGGAGCTCATAGTTGCGGTCGGGCCCGAAGGAGTGCTTTACCTCGATCCCGGCGGCAACGTCGTGAAGGTCTTAGAGGAAGGAGGCCTCTCCGCGGCTCTCTGCGACGGACGAGTGGCGCTCCTAAGGGAGGGCGAGGTGGTCGTGATAGGCCAAGGAATTCTGTGGCGCTTAAACATGACCTACCCCGGCCAAGCGGACTTTTCGCCGGACTGCCAGATGCTGGCCGTGACGGATGCCTACAGAGGGGTCCTCATAATCTTCAACTCGACGAGCGGCGACATCCTCTACGAGAGGGAGTTCAAGTTCTACGGCGACTGCCCAGTCACGCTCTTCGCTGTTGCTTGGAAGGACAGCTACTTAGCTGTGGGCAGAGGTGACGGGTGGGTTGACGCGTTCGAGGTGAGGTTCGTTGGGGAAGCTGGCAGATGAGGTTAGGGAGCTGTTGCCCGGGGCCCTCTGCGAAGAGGGCGACTGTTTGATATGCTACTACAAGGCTGACGGGGATATATTCATAATAGCCATTTCTAAGGGTAAAAAATACTATGCCAAGGTGGTGCCTTTCTCAAAGGCGCCGCCCGGCGCGACGTGCGAGGCGATTTACGCCCTGCCACACGGCCTCTACGCGTTCGGAAGCGACCTGCGCGAGCTCGCGGAGAACTTGAAGAGGAAGCTGGCTGCCCTGCACCCCAACTAATTTTGTAGACCCCCTTCTCTATGCTTAGGGGAGAGCAGTCTTGGCGTTGTTCGATTGGGGAACGTATAACGGCCTCACGAAGCTGGAGAGCGCCTCCCTGACGGGCATGAGGCTGACCGAGATACCCCCTGCAGAGTTCTCCCGTAGGTACTACACGGAAGACCACTTCCGCCAGTACCGGGAGCTGGCTTCCAAGTACTTCTACATAGTTACCGCCCACGCTCCCTACTACAGCTTGGTCAACCACGACGCATACACGCACGAGAGGGTCAAGAGGGCGATGGTTCAGTCCGCTAAGAAGGCCAGAATAGCCGGCGCCAAGATCTTCAACATGCACCTAGGAGCTAAGGTAAGGGGCGTCCCCTACGACTACGAGCCCGTGGTCGACGTGGTCAAGGCCATACTCGCGGAGGTTCCCGACATATACGTATCCTTGGAGACTACCTATACGGAGAGGTTTCTAGGAAGCTTGGACGAGATCAGAGAAATAATAGAAATGATCGGCGACGAGAGGGTAATACCCTCCGCACAGCTGGAGAACGACTTCATGAGGGAGACAAAGGCCTTCCTGCACGGCAACTTGGCCGAGGCAGACAAGCTGGCAGATGTGGACTTCTGGCTTAGGATACTCCACAAGCTGAAGAAGATGACAAATACGTTCGTAAGCTTGAGATTCAGCCAGATAATAGCGTTCCGGCTCAGAGGCTTCATAATGAAGAAGAGGACCCCGCTGGGCATGGGCTATCCGAGCCTGGAGCCGCTCGCCGAGGCGCTCGCGCTCTTCCTCACGAGGGACCTCTACTACGCCGGGGCAGACATGGAGGCCCACTTGATATACACCGGTCCGTGGCAGAACAAGTACCGAGACACTGTCAAGCTGTACTGCGAGGTTATGACCCGCGCAACACAGTACATCAAGTGACGGGCCATGAAGGTGGTTTGGGACGACAGTTTTACTTCCTTCTTCTTCGGCCCTCCAAGCGTGGTGAAGCCTTGGCTTGAAAGGATGAGGGAGTTTTACGAAGCGGTCAAGGGGGAGCACGAGCTCGTGCCTCCGGAGCGCGCGAGCGTGGAGTTGCTGAAGGTAGTTCACTGTGATTCTCTGGTCAGCAAGATTTTGGAGCTCAACGAGGAGGGAGGAGTCATCGACTACGGGGACACATACATCTACCCGGGCTCGCTCGAAACGCTCTTGGCGGTCTTCGGCGGGACGCTCAAGGCCTCGGAGCTGGCCTCCGAGGAGGGCTTCGCCTACACCCCCTACGGAGGCCTCCACCACGCGTCGCGGTGCAGAGCGGCCGGCTTCTGCCCGGCCAACGACGTTGCCACGCTCGTCGAGCTCTTGACTCGAAAAGGAATGAGGGTTGCTTACTTGGACTTCGACGTACACCACGGCGACGGCACGCAGGAGATATTCTACGCTAGGGACGACGTACTTACCTTGAGCATCCACATGTACTATCCGGGGTTCTACCCCGGCACGGGCTGGTACGACGAGCTGGGCGCCGGTCCCGGAAAGGGGTTCTCGCTCAACGTCCCGTTGCCTCCCCGAACCGGCGACGAGGCCTACGGGGCAGTCTTGGAGCTCATAGTCAAAAGGGCCGTAGAGAACTTCTCCCCCGACTTCGTCGTGGCCCAGATGGGAGTCGACGGTCATAGGAGCGACCCCCTCGGCGGACTCCTGAACTTGACTACGAACACGTACTATCGCATTGGGAAAATGCTGAGGAGCTTCGATCCGCCCGTGGCCGGGACTGGGGGAGGGGGCTACGGGAGGGCCTCTGTTAGGGCCATGCTGAGCGAGCTGGGGAACGCTCCGGACGAGGAGCCCACCCCGTCGCCTCCGGAGGCGTGGAGCCGCATCGAAGAGGTCCTAAAGTACTTCGAAGAGAACATCCCGTGGTTTTGATTAAATTCCTCGGCGCCGGGCCTAGGGGGCTGTTCCAGTGGAGCACGTGAGCTTTGAGACCTTCAGCAAGCTGGACTTGAGGGTAGGAAAAATCGTGGAAGCGGAGGACGTTCCCGACTCGAGGAAGCTGATAAAGCTGGTGGTGGATCTAGGGCCCCTCGGAAAGAGGCAGATATTGAGCGGAATAAAGAAGTGGTACAGGCCGGAAGAGCTCGTAGGAAAGACGGTAGTCGTCGTAGCTAACCTGAAGCCCAAGAAAATGGCTGGACTGCTGTCAGAGGGGATGGTCCTGATGGCTGAGGAGGAGGGGCAGAAGCCCACCTTTATCGTACCCGAAGAGGAGGTAAAGCCCGGCACCAAGGTGTTCTAATTGAGAGAAATACAGATAAAATATGGAATAATGTACGGAGCGCCGGCGTTGCTGATATCGTGGATCGTGCTGACAATCGCTTTCGGCATTAGATACCTCGTGGTAGGTGCGTGGCACGTCCTGCTCTGGGTCGCGGCCGCCGTGGCGACGGGCTTCATCTTCCACGAGCTGGCCCACAGGGAGGTGGCCAGAAGGTTCGGCTGTAGAGCAGAGTACGTGCTGTGGCCGACGGGACTCGCAATGGCGCTGTTCCTAGCACTAATAAGCATGGGCTCGTTCGTCTTCGCTGCTCCCGGGGCAGTGATGTTTGCTTGCATCTACGCGAGCCGGAGAACCGAAGGCATGATAGCGGCGGCTGGACCCCTCGCGAACATAGTCGTAGCGCTGGTCTCCCAACTGCTCCACGCGCTTACGGGCATCTGGGGCCTAGCGGTGGTCGCGAACGTGAACTGGTTCTTGGCGTTCTTCAACCTACTGCCCTTCGATCCTCTCGACGGCGCTAAGGTGATGAGGTACAACATGTTGGTCTGGCTTGCGCTGTTTACCGCTTCAGCCCTCTTCACGTTCGTTTATTGAAGATAAGGTTTTTTCCTCCCCCTCGCGCACTGGCCCGAAGGTTTATGATAAAGGAAAGGCCGCTAAAGGCGCTGATAGTGCTGGGTCTGGCGGGCCTCCTCTCCGCACTCGCGCTCCTCCTCGTGCCCCTACTCTACAACAGCGCCGACTTCCTGCTGTCCCGCGGGGCGGAGTTGCTGAGCTCAATGGACTGGTCCCCCTACCGAGGGCGCTTCGGCGGCTTGCAGTTTGTGCTGGGCACTCTGTGGGTCACCTTCTGGGCGACCCTATTCGCAACGCCGCTGGCGGTGTCGCTGGCCGTGTTCGCAGCCGAGCTGGCGCCGGTCAAGCTCAAGGGGTTCTTCGGCGGCCTCGTGGACTTGATAGCGGCCGTGCCCAGCGTGGTCTACGGCTACTGGGGATTGATGATCTTCGGGCCGTTGCTGGCCCAGAACTTGTACCCCCACCTTCAATCCTTGGCGGCGCTCCCGGTCATAGGCACGCTCTTCGCCACCAGCGCCGTCAGCCCCCAGTGCTTCCTAACAGCCATACTCGTGCTCTCGTTGATGGTGACGCCCTACGCTTCGGCGATAATAAGAAACTCCTACGAGATGATACCTAGGGACCTTGTGGAGGCGGTCTACGCCCTAGGGGGTACCCGCTGGGACGTGATAAAGATGAACTTAGGATATATAAAATCTTCAATAATTGCCGGGGTTGTAATAGCGGCCGGAAGAGCCATGGGAGAAACCATGGCTGTTACGATGCTTATAGGGAACTCGGTGGCGCCCTTCGAGCCCTGCTTGCTCTGCCGCGGCGCCACCATAACTTCCCTCGTTGCCAATGAGTTCGAAGAAGCCATGATGAATCCGTTGCACGTTAAGGCACTTACCGCTCTAATAGTGATACTCATAGTGATGGGCTCGGTTCTGTTGGCCTTAGGAAGAAAGGTGGGGAGGAGCTTGGCGGGGGTCGAGACCGTTGCGTAGGGGCGTCCTATGGATAGGCATAATTTACGCAATCAGCCTCAGCGCCCTCGCGGCCCTCCTGTGGGTGCTGGGCTCCATACTCGTCAACGGCTTGCCCGTGGTCTTGAAGTACGGAGCCGAGCTGTTCCTCAACGACATACCGCCCCCGCTGTTCTTCTTCGGAGAGCCCCAAGTGGGCCTCGCCCCAGCAATAGTAGGCACGCTGATGGTTACCGGAATAGCGTTTCTCATCGCTTTTCCGTTAGGCTTTGTGAGCGGCGTGGTCATTGCAGAGTTCGGGCACACCCGCTGGGGCCGCTTCTTGGAGGACTTGGCCTCCACGCTGGTGGAGGTGCCCACCATAACGGCCGGAGTCGCAGTCTACTGGACCCTAGTAGTTCCAATGAAGGGCTTCTCCGCCCTCGCCGGGGGGCTGGCGCTCTCGCTGGTCATGATCCCGTACGTGGCGCTGTACACTGCCGAGAGCTACCGAAAGGTCCCCAAAGTAATAAAAGAAGGGGGTCTCGCTCTTGGACTGAAATACACCACGGTCCTGTTCAAGGTCATAAGGGGGCTCGTGCTTCCGGGCGTAGTGTCCGGGGCCTTAATGGCAGTGGCCAAAGGAGCCGGCGAGGCGGCGCCGTTGCTGTTCACGGCCGGCTGGAGCGACAGACTCTCCTTGGACCCCTTCTCGCCCACCGCTACCCTGAGCGTGCTGATATACAAATTCGGGTTCAGCTCCCAAGACCTCTGGCTGGAGCTCAGCTGGGCGGCCTCCTTCATTTTGGTATTCATGATTATATTGCCTCTGATAGTAATAAGCAGGTTGTTGGTGAAGAGGCATGTCGTCTGAAGCCATGGTTAAGATACGTGATCTGAACGTCAGGATAAAAGGAAAGGACGTGCTTAAGGGTATAAACTTGGATATTCCTAAGAACTCCATATTCGCAATAATGGGTCCCTCCGGGTCGGGGAAGAGCACGCTCTTGAGGGCTATAAACAAGCTCTGGGACTTGTATCCTGACGTCGAGGTCAAGGGAAAGATATTCGTAGACGGGGTGGACGTTGACTCCATGGAGCCGCACCAGCTGAGGAGGCTTGTGGGCATGGTGTTTCAGCGCCCCAACCCCTTCCCCCACCTCTCCGTTTTCGACAACGTGGCCCTCGGCTTGAAGATACATAAAATGGCCAAGGACAAGAAAGAGCTGAGGAAGAACGTTGAGTGGGCGCTGAAGAAGGCCTACCTCTGGGAAGAGGTCAAGGACGACTTGAAGAGGAAGGCCCACACCCTTTCGGGAGGGCAACAACAGAGGCTCTGCATAGCGCGGGCCATAGCCTTGAAGCCAAAGGTGCTCTTGATGGATGAGCCAACTTCGGCCTTGGATGTAGTATCAACAAAAAAGATAGAGGAGAACATAGTAAGCTTGAAGAACGACTTTACGATAATAATAGTGACCCACAATCCCCAGCAGGCGGCCAGAATAAGCGACTACGTGGCCTTCATCTACCAAGGAGAGGTTGTCGAGGTCGGACCCACGGCCGAGATATTCACGCGCCCCAAGCACCCCCTCACCGAGAAGTACGTGGTGGGGAAGGTTTGAGCTGGAGCGAGCTTCCCCTCCACGGAGGAAGGGTACCCCAGCACTTGCTGAAGAGGATGAAGTCTATAGCCGAGGCAGTAGTGGAGCTCATGATACTAGAGTTCGGTCCCGAGAAGTTCGTCGAGAGGATGGCAAATCCCTTCTGGTTCCAAGGCCTAAACAACGTCATAGGCATGGACTGGGACTCCTCCGGCTCCACGACGGTGGTTCTGGGAATACTGAAGGAGCTGAGCTGGAAGAAGGACCTCGGCTTCCTAGTGCTCGGAGGCAAGGGGAGGAGGATGCTGAGGATAAAGGAGGAGTCCGAGCGCGCGGCGGAAATTTTGTCAATAGACCCGGAGTTCGTGGCTACGGCCTCTAAGAGGTCGGCCAGAATGGACAGCGCGTTCCTGCAGGACGGCTATGAGATTTACATACACTCCTTGCTGGTCGCCGAAGGAGCTCTGACGGTCGTTCAGCAGGGAATGAACGAGGAGCTGAAGTTGGCCAGAAGATACCAGCTGACCTCGAAGAACGAGCCTTGGAGGGACCCCCACGAAGCGGTGCTGGGCAAGAAGGGGAGTGCTCTGGACTTAAGCTCCCCCAAGTCGGCGAAGGCCGCAGAAGTGATCGCGGAGCTGGCCAACGAAAGGCCCAAGAAGATAGTGTCGATGCTTAGAGCCCTGAAGGCAAAAAAGACCTTAACTGGCGCGGCGCTCCCCCTCTACCGCCCGGTGCGTCCGACGCCCCAGCTGGAGGCCTCATTGAGGAAGCTCCACGAGTTCGGGCCGAGGAGCAAGGAGGAGCTGTTGCTTGCTCCGGGGGCCGGACCGAAGGTCCTCCGGGCTCTGGCCCTCATAAGCCACTTAGTGTACCAGCAGGAGCCGTCCTTTGAGGATCCCGCCAACTTGCCGCTCAACCCCTTCGCGTACGCGTACGCCGTGGGCGGAAAGGACGGAGTGCCCTATCCCTACGACTTGAAGACCGCAGACGAAGTAATTGAGGTATTAAGAAATATCATAGAGGAGGCCAAAATGGGCTCTAAGGAAAGGCTCCACGCCCTCAAGGGGTTGAGGTCGTTGGTCGAGCGTCTTCGGGCGAGGGAGCTCGAGTAGCCCTCCTCCACTTGTCCAGCAGGAGGAACACGCAGAGGCTGCCGCACATGTTGCAGCTCTTCAGGGGAGTCGGGCCGTACTGGTTCCTTATCTCCCTCGCCTTTTCTGGGTCTATCGCTAAGCTGAGCATGCACTCCCAATCCAGCCTCCCGCGGCACCTCCCCATCTCTATGTCTACCTTCATGGCTCTGTCCGGATACTTCACGATGTCGGCCGCGTGTGCGGCTATCCGAAATGCGATTATGCCTTCCCTAACCTGCTCGGGGTTGGGCAGGTTTAGGTGCTCAGCCGGCGTCACGTAGCACAGGAAGTCCGCTCCGTGGGCGGCTGCTAGGGCTCCGCCGATGGCGCCGGCTATGTGGTCGTAGCCGGCCGCTATGTCGGTTACGAGCGGTCCGAGTATGTAGTACGGGGCGCCGTCGGTGAGCCTCTTCGCCAGCTTCACGTCCGCTACGACCCGGTCCAGCGGGACGTGGCCCGGCCCCTCGAGCATAACTTGCACTCCGTGCTCGCGGGCCCTCTTCACGAGCCTCGCGTTTACCATGAGCTCGCTTAGGTGGTACTCGTCGTGGGCGTCCTCGAGCGCGCCCGGCCTGAGGCTGTCCCCCAAGCTTATGACGGCGTCGTACTCCTTGAACATCTCGAGCACGTAGTCGAAGTGCTCGTAGAGGGGGTTCTCCTTGTCGTGCTCCAGCATCCAAGCTGCTAGGATGGAGCCTCCTCTGCTCACTATAGGCTCGGCGCGCTCGCTCCTCACGGCCCTGCTGGCCAGCTCCTTCGTCAGCGCGGCGTGAAGCGTCATGAAGTCAACTCCGTCTTTCAGATGCTTCTCAATAGTATTAAGGATATCATCTTCGGTCATGTATAATCCTGCGCCCCTCTTCATAGTGACGTCCATGAAGGCTTGGTATATGGGAACGGTTCCTAGAGGTAGGGGTTCAGCGGCCTTCATTATTTCCCTTCTTATCACGTCTAAGTTGCCTCCAGTAGAGAGGTCCATGACTGTGTCGGCTCCATACTTCTTCGCTATGCGTGCCTTTTCAATCTCCATATTGAGATCTATCAGGGTGTTGCTGGTGCCTATGTTGGCATTCACCTTGGTCCTCATTCCTTCTCCGACAGCCACGACCTTTACCTTGTCGGCGCGTAGCACGTTGCGGAGCAACACAATCCTCCCCTTGGCCAGTCCCCTCCGGACGAACTCCGGCTCGACGCCCTCGACCTCCGCTATCTTCTTCATCTCGTCAGTGATCTTCCCGCTACGGGCGTCCTCGTATATAGTCATGGTGTGGGACCTTTAGTCCACCCTAACGCTTAGGTATTAAGTGTTTCAGCTAGACCAGCCCGTCTGGTACAAAAAGGGGGCCTTCAGTCGAGGAACCTAACTATCTCGCCCAGTATTTTTGCCTTCCCGCCGGTCGGCTCTACTAACCTGGTCCCGCACATGAGGCAACTCGCCGGATAAGTCGCGTGAGTAAACACTATCTGCTCGTTCTGACACGACGGGCACCTAACCTTTACGAAGCGAGAGCGCGGCTCCGGCGTCAATATCTTGTAGAGCTTCCTCTTCCGCGGCACTCTTGCAACCCCCGCCGGGGGCTTCAGACGCGGTATATAATTTCCGCGAGGCCCGGCGCCCGTAACAACCTGATCTTACCGCGCACCCGCGTCGGTAAGCTCTGGGGGCCCTATCGATAAGACCGGGGAAGCGAGGGATGGGTCTAAGAGCGAAGATAGTTGACGCTCTGAGGAAGATAAGGAAGACCAGGAGGAGGATGGAGATATACCTAGCGAAGGCGAAGCATAAGGAGAAGGAATTAATGGAGAAGCTGATAGAGGCGCAGAAGAACGGCGACGAGCTGCGCGCGAAGGTGTACGCGAGCGAGATAGCGAAGATAAGGAAGTTCGTGGCCAACATAATGACTCTAGACGTCAAGTTGGAGCAGGCCGAGCTGGAGCTCCAGAGGGTGCTGATACTGGGCGACACGGGCCACGCTCTGAGGCCGGTGGTAAAGGACATAAAGGCCCTCATGGGCTCGGTGAGGGCCCTGCTTCCCGAGATAGAGAACGAGATGGAGGAGCTGATAGAGACAATAGACGACATAGCCGAGGACGGCATAGCGAGCGTCGCCTACGCCGACGTGTACCTCGACCACGAGGCCGAGAGGATACTCAAGGAGGCCCAAGTGATGGCCCAGAAGAGGCTTGAAGAGAGCTTCGCCCTGGCGACCGAGGAAGGCTCTAAAGCTTAATTTTCTTTACCAATTCACGGGTGAGTTCCTCGAAGACCAGCTACCTCCGCAAGAAGCGTTTCTTCCCGAACTGCACGCTACTCCTAAGCCCTTCGAACGTTAGGTGGATGACGGGATTCGACGTAGAATTTCCCGGCTCCGCGGTAGTCCTCCTCGGAGACGTCGACTACCTCATAGTTGCCGAGCTGGAGTACGAAAGGGCCAAGGAGAAGGTCCCTTGGATGGAGGTCGTGAAGGGCCCCCGGAGGGCCCTCTGGAGGAAGGCGGAGGAGCTGTGCGGAGGCCCGTACTTCGCCGACCTCTCGTATCTGGACTTCAGAACTGCCATGATGCTGATAGAAAAACTCGGTGCCGGGGACGTATCGAAGAAAGTTAGAGAGCTGAGAATGAGCAAGGATGAGGAAGAGGTGGCCAGAATATCTAAGGCCTTAGAGATATCCGAGAAGGCCTTCTTGGAGTCTTGGAAGGAGGTGGACGAGGGCTTGGACGAGCTGTCGGCGGCCGGCGTGCTGGAGGCCCACATGAGGGAGTTCGGCGCGGAGAACTTCGCGTTTCCCACGATAGTGGCTTTTGGAGAGAGCTCATCACATCCGCACGCCGTTCCGGGCCGGAGGAAGTTCTCGTACTCCAAGCCGGCCCTCTTCGACTTCGGGGCCGTTTACGGCGGCTTCAGGAGCGACATCACCCGGACCTACGTGCCGGACAAACAGCCTTACCTCGACTGGTTCAACGCCGTCATAGAGGCCATCAACGCCGCCCTAAAGGCCCTAAAGCCCGGGATCCGGGCGAGCGAGGTGGACAAGGCCGCCCGGAGCGTAATTGCGGAGTACGGCTTCGCAGAGAACTTCCAGCACGGCTTGGGGCACGGAGTGGGCGCGGACGTGCACGAGCCTCCCTACCTCTCCCCCACATCCACAGACGTGGTGCCCAAGGGTTCCGTGGTCACAATCGAACCGGGCTTGTACTTTAGGGGTTTGGGAGGCGTAAGGATAGAGCAACTTGTGCTCAGTGATAATAAACCCTATGTTCTCAATAAGACAACGGTGGTGTGGTGGTAAAATCGACTCGCGCGCCGCCCAGAGAAGTAATGAATATTGTAAGAGAGTGCATGGACAAGCTGGAGCGGATCGACAGAGAGATGGATAAGACAGAAGTGGACTTGGTAGAGGTCAAGAAGCGCATAGAGGAGATAAGGCCGTACGTTTCGATACTCACGTCTAAGTGGGTGCCCGAGATACTTTACGCCCTAGCGCTGAGAGGGCACATGAGCTTTAATGAGCTGAAGCAGACGCTGGGGATATCCTCGAGGGTTCTCTCGGATAAGCTTCAAGAGTTGCAAGAGATAGGACTACTCTTGAAGGAGAGCACGAGCGAGCGGCCGAAGAGGGTGAGCTATACCTTAACGGAGAAAGGCAAGAAAGTGGTGTACGCGCTGACCCCATTTCTCTTAGCGATTTATTTCAACAAGGAGTAGATTCTCTCCCTCAACGTTGCTATATTTCTCCACGAGGTCAGCGAGGCGTATGACTTGAGGCGCCCCCACGCGTCCTCCATTCTGGGCCTCGCCATCAGATCGGCCAGAGCGATGTGATCTCCCGGCCAGAACGTAAGCTCCCTGGCCCTCTCCCAGCACTCCACAAGCCTCTGTACCCTCGAGCAGATGGGGTACCCTCCCGTGGCAATGGCGGTGTGGAGCGCCCCAGAGATCCCAAAGTCGTTGGGGAGATCCTCGTAGGGGAAGAGCACATAGTCGGCCGATCTTATAAGAGTTCCCAGAAGCTCTTCGCTTAAGAATCCCGGCAGGTACACGGCTCCGGCCGACTTGGCCTCGTCTATAAGTTCTTTATCGTCCTCGGAGAGCGGCTTGCCCGCTAGGAGCAGTGTGCCCTTGTTCAGCCTCTCGAAGGCCTTTACTGCCACCTCCAAGCCCTTGTCCCTCCTCAGCAGGCCGTAGAGCAGGTACACCGGACGCTCGTAGCCCAAGTCCTTCCTCTCTCCCGGAAGGGGCGCGCTGCCGTGGGGCACAACATAGGTCTTCTTTAAGAAGCCCAGCATGCGATAGAGAGCATTTTCCATAATAAAGTGATGTACAATTACAGCGTCGCTGATCTTCAATAACTCCTTGTGGGCCAGCTTCCACCAAGGATCCTCGGAGTATCTCACGGTGTGAAGGGTGCTCACCACGGGGCCTTGTGCCTTGGCGTTTCTCAGCAACCAGAGACCCCGCGAGTCGAGCGGAATCACGGGCCACAAGCCGTATTCGTATTGGAACTCAATGACATCGAAGGGCCCTTCGGATTCCAAGGCCTCAAGGATTTTTCGGTGAAAGTCCTCGTTGCCCCTTCTCCAGACCCTCAGCACTCGAGGGTTCCCGTCCTCTAGGCGCGGCGCCTCGGCATATTCCGTCGCAATCACTGTGACTTCGTGACCTCTCTTGGCTAAGGCTTCGGCGAGGTCCTTGGCATACACCCCTATGCCGCACGGCATTGGAGGGTAGGAGCTCACTATGGCTATCCTCAACCTATCTCCGGAATGCCTTGAGGAGCACCTCTCCTAAAACGACGACGCCGTCCCCTATTTCTGCCCCGACGGCCTCGGCTAGAGGCTTGCACTTGGCGGCGTAGGCCAGCACAGTGGGCTCTTGAGGCCTATAGTCTATATAGGCATCTGCGTTGAGCAAGCCCTTGGCAAACACCAAGTCTGCCTCTTCCCGGATCTTTTTGGCTCCCTTGCACGGGTCGAAGATGGTGCAGCTCCCCGGGATGGCGTCCAGGCCGCCGTCCCAGCCCAGCAGTTGGGCCACTTCTGCCAGCTCAGCGTAGGTCGCGTCAATCTCGTAGCTCTCCTCTCTAGCTACCATTACCACGTCCCATCCCATGTATTTGAAGAACCTGGCCACCATTATGTCGTATGGAAGCTCCGGCAAGTTGTCAACGGCGTAAACCAACCTCCCTCCGGGGTTGAGGAGCGCCTCAGCTCCCTCGACCACCAAGTTGCCGTACTTGACGCTTCCCAGCCGGTACTCCCCGCCCACGGCAGTGTCGTAGAGGTTGCCGAGGGTTGCAAGCCTCAGAGCCTCCTCGAAGGTCTCCGGAACCTTCAGCTCCCCCCCGAGGACCTCTTCCAGCATCTTCCTTTTTTCCAACGAATAAATATCGCCCAGCACGGACTTTACAGCCTTCCAAGAGAAAATGAAGGCCTTATTCTTCGGAAGCTGCATGGAACCTACGGTGGAGCTCAAGATAAACTGGAGCTCCTTGTCCGTGGCACCTCCTTTAAAGGAGTCGTACGTCCTCGCGTCGAGGAGGCAACGTACGCACTCTTCCCTCCACTTCATCAATTCCTAACTCCGGAGGAACGCGCGAGTGGGAGGTTAAAGGAAAAACGTCTTAGAACTCGCCTCCGAACTTGCCTTCCTCCTCCTCTTCGCCCTCCTCTCCCTTCTTGCCCTTCTTGCCCTCCTTGGGGGGCGCCGCGGCGATCACGTCGTCTATCTTCAGCAGGGCGTTGGCCGCCTCGGTGGCGCTCTTCAGCACCTGCTCTCTGACCCTCACGGGTTCGACGACGCCGAGCTTAGTCATGTCCTCTTCGATCTTGCCTTCGACCACGTTCACGCCGGCCCATATCTTGCCCTCGCGGTGAAGCTTCCTCAGCTCCATGAGGGTCTCCAGAGTGTCCATACCGGCGGTGTCGGCCAGCACTACCGGTATCTCCTCAAGCGCCTCGGCGTAGGCCTCTATGGCGAGCTGCTCCTTGCCGCGCACGGTCGCGGCGTACTTCCTCAGCCTCTCGGCCAGCTCGACCTCGACAGCTCCTCCGCCGCCCACTATCATGGGCTTCATGAATATGTTCCTCAGAACGTGCAGGGCGTCGGTGATGTTCCTCTCAGCCTCGTCGAGCGCCATGTCGCTGGCTCCCCTGAGCAGTATGGTCACAGCCCTCGGGTTCTTTGCTCCCTCGATGAACACCATCTTGTCCTTGCCGACCCTCCTCTCCTCGACCACTTCGGCCTCGCCCAGCACGTCGGGAGTTACGTCCTTGATGCTGGTCACTATCTTGGCTCCGGTGGCCTTGGCGACCTTCTCTATGTCGCTCCTCTTCACCCTCCTAACGGCCATTATGCCCTTCTTCGCCAAGAAGTGCGCGGCCACGTCGTCGATGCCCTTCTGAGTTATCACCACGTTTGCTCCGGCCTCGGCGATCTTGTCGACCATTTCCTTGAGTATCTTGGTCTGCTCCTCGAGGAATGCCTCTATCTGCCTTGGGTCGGTAATGTTTATCTTGGCAGTTATGTCGGGCTTCTCAACCTCCAGCGGAGCGTCCAGCACCAGTATCTTGGCCTTCTCAACCCTCTTGGGCATGCCGGGGTGGACCACTTCCTTGTCGAGGACTATGCCCCTCACCAGCTGGCTGTCGAGGAGGCTGCCACCCTTCTTCTTCTCGATCTTTACGTCGTCGAGGCTCATCTTCAGGGTGCCGTCGGGCTGCTCCTCGGCGACGGCGTAGGCCGCCTCAATTATCATGTCGAGGAGCTTGTTCTTTATGTCCTCAGCCTCTTGGCCGACGAACTTGCTGCTGAGCGTTGTGCTGACCAGCTTCCTCATATATTCTTTGTCCTTGGGGTTTATCTTGATAGCTATGTTGTGGAGCTCTTCCAAGGCCTTCTCCATCGCCTTCTTGTAGCCCTCGATAATTATGCTCGGATGGATGTTCTGGTCGAGGAGGGGCTCGGCCTTCTCCAGCAGACTGCCGGCGAGGACCACGACGCTGGTAGTGCCGTCGCCCACCTCGGCGTCCTGGGCCTTGGCGGTCTCCACTATGAGCTTGGCGGCCGGGTGCTGGACGTCCATCTCTTTGAGTATGGTTACACCGTCGTTAGTGACGGTAATGTCTCCGAAAGTGTCAACGATCATTTTGTCCATTCCGCGGGGTCCCAAGCTGGTCTTCAACACCTCCGCAATTATCCTCGCAGCCAAGATGTTGCTCCTCAGAGCCTCCCTTCCGTAGGTCCTGGTAGCGCCTTCCTTCAGGATGAGAACCGGTACGCCCGCTGCCATCGCGCTCACCCACCGTGGGTTGGGTCGCCACCGCTTCTATATAAGTTTTGCGCCCCCAGAGCGTTCGGAAAGGGGAACGCGACAAACCCCTATTCTCCAGCCTTTCTCCTCGGAGGAGCGGTGGCCTTCGGTGAAGGGCTTCAACTACCGCGCGTTCCTCACCTTCCTTCTGCTGTTCTTCGGTCTGGCAACTATAATAACTGGAATAACGAAGCTAGAGGAGATAGAGGACGTGCACGCGATATACGGCCCCATCTTCGGGGCCTTGGTAATGTTCCACTTGTACGTGAACCGGAGGCCGCTCCTCAACTACTTCAAGAGGAACCACGTGGAGCTTGCGGCCGCCCTCGTGATATTCTTGCTGGTAACCATGGTGGGCTCGGCGGTAGGAGAGTATGAATTCGAAAACGAGTTCGAGGAGGAGTACGAGTTCGAGTACGAGGAAGACTGAAGGTCGCAAGGAGCTGGGAGGTCAATATGAGCGCTAAGCCGGAGAGCTCCAATGGACCGAGGCGCTCGCCCAGCAGAGCTCCCCATAAACTCGCCAAGGTCGGCTCTAAGGTCGCCGCCACGCTTGCGTACCACGCGGGGAGCTCCCTCAGTCCCGAGTAGAAGAGGAGGTACGCAAGCGTGGTGCACACGACTCCCAAATAGGCTCCCGAGAGCAGGGCCCTCGCGTCGGGGTCTACGAACAGCGTCATGGGCATGGCATATATGAACGCGTAAACGTTGGCGCCCAACAGCTCCTCCGGGGAGCGCCTCTTGAGGAGCTCCTTGCTGTAGATTATCACGCCCGCGTAAAGCAGACCGGGCGCGAGCGCTATGAAGAAGTTGCCCTCCAGCCTCGGCGCGCCGCTCAATAGGTAGACGCCCGCCACCGAGAGCGCGGCGGGGAGGAGCGAGCCTCTCCCTCTCAGCCTCTCCCACAAGGACACCCACGCCGGCGCGGTGTACAGGAAGGCGACGGCCAGCGTTATTCCTACTGTGTTTACGCTCAGCACGTAGCTGACATAAAAGGGAGCATAGAGGGCGCCCAGCGCCGCCAGCTCCCTCCTAAGGCGGAAGAACGGCGCTGAAGAGAGCGCCGCGAAGAGCATCCTGTAGAAGGAAATGTCCACGGGATCTCCTAAGGAAGCCGGACCTATAGTTGACCACAGCGCGGCCGCGGAGTATAGCTTGAGCCGCGCACCTTTTATGGTCCGCCACCGCAGGTTCCACAGAGTGGGAGGGTGAAGAAGTACCTCTCCTCCCTTCTGCTCTCTCCGGTTGCCAGCGCCGCCGGAGGACCTTGGCCCTTCCCGGGCTGGAGGCTGTTACTGCTGATAATACTCCTCATACTCTTCGCGCTCGTGCTGGCCAGATTTCTGGGGAGGCCGCCCCAGAGCTGTCCTAGGGAGGCCGCCGGCAACCCGTAGTTTTTAATTCTACCTTCCACAGAGCGCGCGGGTCTAGAATAATGCCCATCGAGGTCGTTAAGGTCTACGAGCACCCGCACTACAAGAACGTGTATGTAGTGGAGCTGGAGGACGGGAGCGTCAGGCTGGCAACCAAGAACTTGGTGCCCGGCCAGAGGGTCTACGGCGAGAGGCTCTTCCAGTGGGAGGGCGAGGAGTACCGAGAGTGGAACGTTTACCGCTCCAAGCTGGCGGCGGCGCTGGTAAAGGGAATCGAGGAGCTTCCGATAAAGCCCGGCGACTCGATACTCTACTTGGGCGCGGCGACCGGAACCACTCCCAGCCACATCTCCGATATAATAGGTGAAAAGGGCAGACTGTATGGCGTCGAGTTCGCGCCCAGAGTGATGAGGGAGTTCGTTAATCTGGCCGAGTCGAGGAAGAACATATTCCCCATACTCGGGGACGCCAGGAAGCCGAGGGAGTACCGCCACCTCGCGGAGCTCACCGACGGCCTGTACGCCGACGTGGCCCAGCCCAACCAAGCGGAAATAGTCGCAGACAACGCGGACTTCTTCTTGAAAAATGGGGGGTACATGCTTATGGCAATAAAGGCGAGGAGCGTAGATGTAACCAAGAGCCCGGAGGAGGTCTTCCGTAGAGAGGTTCAGCTGCTGAAGGACAGGGGCTTCGAGATAGTGGACATAGTCCACCTCGATCCCTTCGATAAGGACCACGCCATGATATACGCTAGGTATAAGGGGAAGAAAAATTAGCACTTTGTTACCCTAACTTTGCTGACGGCCTCTCTAACCTTCCTCAGCGCGTCCTCTACGTCCTTGCCGGTCGCGAGCGCGACGCCCATCCTCCTCTCAACGTAGCTCCTCGGCTTGGCGAACCACCTTATCTGGACGTTCGGCACCTTCAAGGCCTCGCCGATCCCGGCCAGGCACGGAGCCTCTATCGCCTCCTCTGCGAGTATCACCTTAGAGGCGGCCGGGGCCACGAGCCTCGGCTCGGGCACGGGCAGCTCTAGGACCGCTCTGGCATGTATCGCAAATTCGCTGAGCTCCATGCTGGCCAGCGTAACGAGGCCGGTGTCGTGGGGACGCGGCGAGACCTCGCTGAACAGCACCCTCCCGTCCGCGGTCACAAGTATCTCGACGCCGAAGATTCCGAGGCCCCCGAGCTCCTCTACGACCTTTACTGCTATTTCTTGGGCCTTCTTGACCACCTCTTCGGACTGCGACGTAGGGTGCCACGACTCGTAGTAGTAGTAGATTCCTTTAGGCCTCTTGTGCTCCACGGGAATCAAGGGAACCGTCCTGACCCCGCTTCCGTCGTCGTGGCGGTAGGTGAGGACCGTCAGCTCGGTGGCGATATCAACGAACTCTTCCACTATCACCCTTTCGCTCTTGCCCCTCGCGTGCTCCAGCGCTTCCTTGAAGGCCCGCTTGGCCTCCTCCGGGCTCTTGGCTAAGGTGTGGCCGTGTCCGGAGGAGCTCATCTCGGGCTTTACGAGGCACGGAAAGCCCACGGCCTCGCACGCCTCGGCGGTCTCCTCTTCGTCGTGGGCGAACGCGTACTTAGTCGTAGGCACGCCCACCTTTTCTGCGGCCAGCCTCCTGAGCTCTATCCTGTTCATGGTTACTTTCACGGCTCTGGCATTGGGAACTACGAAGAAGCCCTCCTTCTCTAAATCAAGGAGTGCGTCGGTGTTGATGGCCTCTACCTCGGGCACGACGACGTCCGGCCTCTCGCGGCGGACCAAGTCAACGAGCTGGTCGTAGTCCAGCATGTTTATTGTGTACGACCTGTGGGCTACGTGCATTGCCGGCGCGCGGTCGTACCGATCTACGGCGATCACCTCTACGCCAAGCCTCTGGAACTCCAGGGCCACTTCCTTGCCCAGCTCCCCGGAGCCGAGGAGCATGGCCTTCTGCGCGGTCGACGTTAAGGCGGTGCCCAAAGTGTTGCGCAAGGCTCCTCGCGGGGACCGCCGCTGGGGAGGGCATTAATCCCTCCGCCCAGCCCCGCTCTGCTCCTCACCCCTCGGCCCTCCTCTCGTCTTCATCGGGACGGCCACCCTGACAATCTTGCTCTTGCCCGGCACGCGCTCCAGTATTTCTTCTTCCCTTATGCCCTCTATTAAGCCTCTGAGCTCCGGGTCCTCGACTTTGGAAGCCCACAGCTTCTTCAGCTTCTGCGCCACCTTCCTCTTCTCCGTGTCTCCGGGAACGAGCACTGCGTATGCGACAGACCTCCTCTCTACGAGCTCCTGCGGGCCCACTATTATCCTAGGGAGGCCGTCCACGAGCTCCACGCCCAAGGCCAGCCTCAGCGGCACGTTCCTCACGTACTCCCTCTTACCCCTTATTATGAAGGCGCCCTTCGCGACGTACTGCCCCGGGGGCGGGCTCTTGCTCACTTGGGATCCCTTGACATAGAACACGTCAACGGAGCCCCTCCCCTCCTTCCACGCCTTAGAGTAGCACGCGGTCAGGAAGGCGGCCTCGCGCAGGTCCTCCTCCTTAGCTTCCTTGCCCTTGAGTACCACTGCTGGCGCTCCCTGAACTTCGGCGTGGAGGAAGTAGTCGTCGTCCTCCAAGTACCTCCTCACCACGGCCTCGTTCTGGCCGGCGTCCCTCCCCCCTATGGCTAGGAGGCCGGAGCTGGTGATCAGCCAGTGGTACTTCTCGTACCACTCCTTCCTCCGCGTTCGGGCCTTCTCCTTGGCTACCTCTTCCCTCACCCTCTCCTCTACCCTCCTCAGCTCTTCTTGGAGCTCTTCGTAGGCTTTCAAGGCCCTTTTGTACTTCTTCTCGTATTCCTTGCTTTTTGCGAACAGCTCGCGTACGTACTCGTCGAGCCCCTTCTTTTTGGGGACGACCACCTCCCTCCCGTCTATACTGACCTTGACGTGCTCTCCCTCGCTCTTCCTAAGTAATTCCTCTATCTCGGCGTAGTTCGACGCTATCAGCGAGGCGAGCTCCGCGTACTCCTCGCTCCTCCTCTTGTATTCCTCCGCGAGCGCCTTCTGCTCCTCCATGGCTTTCTTCAGCCGCTCTGCCTCTCTCTTAACCCTCTCCTCTACGTCCTCCTCCACTTCCTCGGTAGAGAGCTCGGCGAAGTATTTGTCCAAGACGTCGTCTAGATCTCCCTCTTCGAGCTCTGCTCCTTGGGCGGCTAGCAAGCTGGGGTAAAACGGCTCGAAGGCCACCGGGAGCCCGGCCTTCGCGAGGTAGGCCTTCCCCCCAAAGGCTTCTCTGTACACATCCACGATCTTCTTTTTGATCTCTTCCAGCTCCTCGGGCGTCAGCTCTTCAGGCTTCTTGTCTTTTTTCACCTTAGCTCTGAAGAGAACCTCCTCTGCGACGTCAGCCGGGATCTTCTGGCCGATGATCAGACCCCTCACCACGTCCTTGCCTCTCTTTATCCTTTCCTCCAAGCCCCCGAGGTCTTCGAAGGGATGCCAAGAGGGGCCGGGAGGAGGTTTGTACTTCTCTCCCCTCTTTATCTTCCTGTCCTTCATTTCCTTGTACTCGTTTGCATAGAGTATCTCCCCCTCCGGACTCAAGAGAACTGCCACGCCGCGCGGTACGAGCTCTATCACGAGCTTGGCCCTTTCGAAGTCAAGCTCCACCACCCTGTCGTAGCCTACAGTCTTTACCCCCCTGATCCTCGCTCCCCTCAAGTACTTCCTCAGACCCCCGGCGAACGGGTGCACCCTCTCCGGGGCCTCCGGGGGAGAGCGCGTTAGGTGCACCCTCCTCCCCGGCTCGGCCACCAAGGCAACGGTCCCGGCACCTTTGGGCTTCAGCTTGATCCACAACAAGCCGTCCTTGTAGTACACGTTCTGGACGCTGGCCCCGATTAGCGGCGAACTTCTGGAAACCCACGCAATCACGTCGAGGTAGTTCATGCTCAGCTTCCTTTTCAATTGCCCTCCCGCGCGGAGGGGGGCGAGGGAGGGATTAGAGGGGCGTGGCCTCCTCGAGCATGGCTTCCACGAGGTCTCTGATGCTCAGGACTCCTATCACCTTCATGTCTGGCGTTACCACGGGCAAGTGACGGATGCCGTGCCTAAGCATCTTCTGGAGGGCGCTCTCCACGCTCTCCTCCGGATGAGCCACCACCAGGTCCGGCGTCATAAACTCCGAGACGGGCCTCCCCATGTCGGCACCCTCATCGACGGCCCTAACCAAGTCCCTTTCGGTGAAGATTCCGACGGCCTTGCCCCCGCGGACCACTACCACGCTTCCGACGTCGTTAAGCCTCATCAAGTGCACGGCTTCCTTGAGGGAGGTCTCTGGGGAGCAGGTAACGGGCTCCCGGTACAGAAGGTCGCCCAGCCTCAAGGGCTTCTACCGCGAGGGCGTGCTGCGAGGAGAGATTTATGTGGAGGCCAAAAATCAGTAGACGTAGGCTATCGCTATTCCGCCCACCTTCTTTTCGATGGCCTCCTTGTGCGTCATAAGTCCTTGGGAGGTGCTTATGATTAGGACCCCTACGTCCTTGGAGGGCAGGAACCTCCTCAAGTGCTCTGGTAGCGTGAGCAGATCCCTATACTTCACCGGGACCCTAGGCTTTATTGCACCGCACTTGTTTATCCTGCCCAACAGCCTCACGCGTATCTTGCCCCAGCGCCCGTCGTCTATGTACTCGAACTCGCCGATGTAGCCCTCCCTCTGCATTATTTTCAGCACGTTGGCGGTGAGCTTTGAGGCCGGCATTATAATTGCTTCTTTGTTGCCGCGCACCTCGTTGTTGTATATAGTAGTTAGGGCGTTAGCCAGAGGGTCAAGCATCACCATAGCTATCACCTATATTTCTTGAATCCCAGCGTCGGTGCGACCTCCCTGAAGCACTGCCTGCACAAGTAGAGTCCGTACTTGGTGATTATCGCATCTTGGCTCCCGCACCTCTGACAGCGCCGGGCGCCCCTCCCGAACCTGCGGTACTTGGGCGGTCTGAACTTGGCCATGTCTCGACACCCCGCTCAGCTCCACTATCCAGTTTTAACCCTCTATCTTGGCTCCGAACTCCTTTGCTAGGAATACCATTCCCTCTTCCCTCGTCACTCTGTGCCTCCGGGGGATCTTCGACTTGGCCCTCCTCCTCCGCAGGACGCGGTAGCCGGGCCTCTCTATAGTTAGGATAACGTCCATTCCGAATATGCCTACCCTAGGGTCGTAGCGGGTTCCCGGTATCTGGATGTGCTCCCTTATTCCGAAGCCAACGTTCCCGAACTCGTCGAAGCTCGACGCTTTGATCTTCCATCCTACAGCCTCCAAGGCTTTCTTCAAGAACTCCACAGCCCTTTCCCCTCTGAGGGTCACCATGACTGCTATGTTCTCGCCCCTCCTTATTCCGAACTGCCTTATGGTCCTCTTAGCCTTTCTCTTCACCGGTTTCTGGCCGGTCAGCTCTTGGAGCAAGTTGTAGGCCTTCTCCAGCCTTTCGCCGCTCTCCCCCAGAGCGATGTTCACCGTAACCTTGGCCAGCCTCGGCTTCAGCATCGGCTGCTCTTCCCACCGCTTGAGTATCTCCTCCACCCTCTCCGGCGGGAGGGGAACCTCAATCTTCTTGACTTCCAGCTCGGCGCTCATTGCCACGCACCCTCGGGCAACTTGATCAAGGGCTCCTCTCTTCCGAGAGGGACTACGTACTGGGCAACGGTGTAGAACGTTTCTCCGTGGACGTCTCTCATTTTCACCAGCGTGCTCTTCCTTCCCATGCCCTTAACTATCTCTTCTATCGTCCCCACCCTGCCTACGTTCCTTCCCGACTTAACTATCGCTATGACTCCAGTCTCGAAGGGTACGTACTCCAGTATCTCCTGCTCGGGAACGGTTATCAGCAAGCTCCCCAGCGTTTTGTACTGCTCGGCTTCGCTGGGGTTTCGGGGATCCGATACCTTGATCAAGATGTTCCTCCCGTCGTGCAAGTTCAGCTGTATATGGCCTCTCTTCACCGTGGTTTTGTTCTCTATCCTGCATATTTTCTTCTTCGCCTCTTCGGCGTCAATCTTTATGGGCACCAAATACTTCACCGGATAGGGGATCATGCGGTAGTATTCGTCGGCCCCCACTATCTCAATTACATCCATCGGACCTACCGGGAACTTGTAGTCCTTCCTGACCCTCCCGTCAACCTTTATCCTGCCCTCCGCAATGAGCTTCCTCGCCTCCCTCGCCGTCTCGGCGTACTTGAGCACGTCCCTCACTAGGACCAGCAGCGGGACGCTCTCTTCTTGGGGGTGGGGTCCCGCTCTCGGCTTCACCGCCCAGACCGCTTCCTTGCGCGGGACCGGCCAGAAGGCCGGCGCGGCCAGCCTCTTTAGGTGCCTCTTGCCGCCTCCTACCCTTGCCATATCACTTCACCTTCCTCCTATCAATAATCTTCTGCCTCACCTTGTCTACCTCTCCCAGCTTAGTAATAATAACCTTGGAGGGGTGGATCGGATAAAACACGGGCTCTCCGCGCGCGTTCTCTATCGTCGCCCCGTCCACGTGGATCCTCGCCTTCTTCAAGTCTACCTCCGCGACGGTGCCCTCGTGGCCTCGGAACTTGCCCCTCACGATCTTCACCGTGTCCCCCTTGCGCACGGGCAACCTCTTGACGCCGTACTTCTCCCTCAGCTCCTTGCTTAATGGCGCATTGAGGAACTTGTGCCTCAGGTGGAGGGGGGCGTTGTAGAGGAACTTCCTCTGCTTTGAGGGCTTCTTCGACTTAGGTGCCAACGGCGCTCACCTCACACCACTATGCTGGCTATGTTGCCTATCCTAGGCCACCTCTCCACGGCCTCGCGGGCAACGGGCCCCCTGATCTCGGATCCTCTGGGGGTTCCGTCCTCACTCACTATGACAACTGCGTTGTCCTCGAAGGCTATCCAGGTCCCGTCCGGCCTGCGGAAGGGCTTCCTCTGCCTCACCACCACGGCTCTGACCACTTGGTGCCTCATCTCTGGGGTTCCCTTCTTTATGGTCACCACTACCATGTCGCCCACCCCGGCTGGGGGAATCCTCCTAAGCCTCCCGTGGTAGCCGGGGACGCCGATTATCATCGCCACCTTAGCGCCGCTGTTGTCGGTTACCTTCACGTAGCTGCCCACTTGGAGGCCGGTAACCACCTTCCTGCGCGACTTGGTTGCGCTGGCCTTTACCATTACTCCTCACCCCCTGCCTTCTTGCCCACCACTACGAAGCTTATGCTCTTCGCGAGCGGGCGCGTCTCGCCTATTATTACTACATCGCCCTCCTTGATTTCGCCGGCGAGGCACGGCGGGAGCCTGGCGTGGATGTTGCTCTTCCTCCTCTCGTACCTCTGGTACTTCTTATTGTAGTACACGTATTCGTGCCTCACCACCACTGCCTTGTTCATCTTCTTCTTTACAACCACTCCTTCTAAGATCGTCCCGCGGACCTTCAAGTGCCCGTGCCACGGGCACTCCGGGTCATCGCAGCTGGCCTTGGGTGGCCTCACACCCCTAATTCCCACGTGTCTGAAGCTTACCGACAAGGCCTCCTAGCCCGGCGGGCTCCCGGGGGAGCTCTAAAAAAGCCCTCGTCGCTCGCTTAGGAGAACGATCTCTTCCACACTTTAGTTGCCCCACTGAGAACGGCTCCGAGGAGAAGACCTATGGAGGGCACCCACACGTTCTTGGTCCTGGGCAAGCTAAGCTCCAAGGGGCTGGAGAAGCTGAGCGAGAGCGCTAAGTCCTTCGCCGAGGAGGTCAAAAGATCTCTCGAAGGCACCGAGGGCGTCAAGGTTCTCGAATACTGCGTTCTGCTGGGCGACTACGACTGGGCGATGAAGGTCGAGGCCCCGAACGAGAAGGTTCTGACTAAGGCGCTGGTGAGGGCAAACAAGGAGGGCTTGCTCCAGACCGTCACCTACACCGCCATAAGCGTAGAGGATTTGTGAGCTTTTGTGGTAGCCGGGCGGGGATTCGAACCCCGGTCACGGGGGCCAAAGCCCCGCATCCTTGGCCGCTAGACGACCCGGCTCCAAGGTGGGCGCGCGCCCAACCTTAAATATGTAACGGAGGGTGGAATTCCACCCCGCAGAGCTTTTCTAGGTGCTCGTCCTTGAGCTTCTGAACTTTTCTATGATGCATTCTTAAGAACTTGCCCAGCGGCGGAGGTCCGTCGCACGCGTACGGCTCCTTGCAAGGAATCCCGGCTAGGAGCTCCCTCAGAGTGTACCTCAGCTTGTGCACAGAAGAGACCTTCCAGAACATGCAACAGTCCCTCCCGAGGCCGTAGAACGTGCAAGAGTCCTTGCACTCGGAGTAGTGTTTGCCGTACCTCGAGGCCAGCGTTGCCAAGGAGTAGTGCATCCTCTCCCTCCACTCCTTCGGTGGGTGGAAGAGGGGCTCCTTCCCCTCCACAACGTTCAGCTGGTAGGGCTCCCAGCGGTCCGGGATCCTCATGCCCAATAATTTGTAAATCAGCTCTATGTCCCTCCTCGTTCCGCGGAAGCTCTCTCCTATGAGGCCCAGCGCCCCGCGCGAGAGGGCCTCCTCCGCAACCCTCAAGTGCTCCTCCTCCAAGCCGGGAAAGAGGGGCTGGACCCTCACGACCACCGGCACCCCTTCGCTTGCCAGAACCCCCACGGCCCCCAGCCTCCTCCGGACGTCCGGGGCGCCGGGCTCCAGAACCTTCGAGTAGCTCAGCGTCGACGCGCTCAGCTGGACCAGTACCAGCGATCTGGAGGCCAGCGACTTCAGCAAAGGCAGCACGTCTGGTTTGACCACAGCATCGCTCTTGGTGTTTATTATGATCGGAACTTCGTACTTTTTTGCAACTTCCAGGAGCTTGAGGGTTATCCCGTAGGGCTCTTGGAATGGATCGCTCAAAGTAGCCAAGCGGAAGAAGAAGTCATTATACTTCTTCGCTATCTTTTCGAAGGCTCTGACCGTTTCCCACTTGGGCCTCGGCCTCCCGTGGGGCCCCCTGTACCAGCGGGCGTAGCAGTACACGCAGCCGAAGGAGCACGTGGTGAAGGGCTCCAGCCGGAATATCGAGTAGCATAGGGCCGAGACGTAGTTGCTGGGCTTTATGACGAACTCCAGAGCCTCTCTCATTTTTTCGGGGCCCTTGAGGCCTTAAGGGGGTCAAAAGTGGAGCGCTACCCGATAATAGAGAAGGGCAGGATAAGGGGCTGGCTGGTGGACTCGGCCGAGTTCACCGGTTACAACGGGAGGAGGTACTTGTGGGTGACCCCGGATAGGGCGAAGAGGATTGACAAGTACTTGAGAGGTCCGGTGCTGGACGTGAAGGGCCACAAGCTAAACTTCGCAAGGCTCTTTGAGGACATACCGTGGCCTTACGTGAGCGTCGCGTGGAACTTGGAGGACTACGTCGAATGGCTGAAGAAGAAAATACCGAGCAACATGAAGGTGGTGCTGAACTTCTCCGGAGGGAAGGACAGCGTCGCGGCAGCTAAGGTTCTGGTCGAGGCGGGGGCGGACGTGACGCTACTTTACTCTCACGTGAGCTATTTGGAGAATCCGAAGAACATAGATTTTGTAGAGAAGATTGCAAATAAATTAGGGGCAAATCTGATATCAGTAGAAGCTGATAAATCAATAATGAAAAACATGCTGGAAAAGGGAATGCCCTTCCGTGGGAACCGCTGGTGCACCGCGCAGAAGGTCAGGCCGCTGAAGAAGGTGCTCAAAGAGTTGAAGGATTACGTCCGAGCGGACGGCGAGAGGATGTTTGAGTCAATGAAGAGGTTTAAGAGACTCTCGTATCACTCTCCCAAGACGCCTAAGGTGTTCGACTTCAAGAGGGTGAGGCCCATATTCCTATTCACGCTTGCCGACGTAGTCAAGACGGTTAGGGACGAGGGTGCGGTGCACCCGGACTACCTAAAGGGCCTCCCCCGCGTCGCGTGCGCCTTCTGCCCCTACAAGACCTTGCACGAAATGGGACCGGAGGTGTGGGAGGAGGTTGAGGATCCCGGTCTGCTCGAGGACGCGATCAAGGCCTCTTACAAGAGGCTCGGCTACGAGGTACCGTGGGAGGACTTCTCAGAGAGGCATATGTGGAGGTTCTCGCCCAAGCTGGCCAACGTCTTGTATAAGATTCAGAACGCCTTAGGAGACGAGGAAGATCTGAGCGCTCGGTTTGTGAACGAGGGGTTCTCCAGCTTGTGGAGGGAGGAGCTCCCCAAGCCGCGCGTCCTCGGCCCGGAGGAGGCCTACGAGATGTTTGTTAAACTGCTGAACAAGGTGTACTCTAAGAGCTCCGGCGACTTCGAAGAAGCGGAGAAGGCCCTTGGGGAACAAACTTAATAAGAGGCTTTCCGGACCTTCGACGGAACGGGCGGGGGTGCCCGAGCCAGGTCCAAGGGGGCGGGCTCAAGACCCGCTGGCGCAGGCCGGCGTGGGTTCAAATCCCACCCCCCG